>JBLHPE010000135.1:0-6867 GCA_047624005.1 Ascidiaceihabitans sp. | reverse complement strand
TGGTGCCCAGAAGAGGACTCGAACCTCCACGTCCATAAGACACTAGCACCTGAAGCTAGCGCGTCTACCATTCCGCCACCTGGGCACAGGTGCAAGCGTCGATGTAAGCTTGCGATAGTTGGGTGTCAAATGGATTCTGTCGGTTGTTTATTCATGAATTACAGTCAAACTGCCCCAATTAGGATAGTGTTGGGTTAATCCCGACTACAGCGACGAAATACCGCCTTGTTTGAAAGGGCGCTGGGCGGTACATCATCACCCAATTAATGCACAACGCAGGAGCACACTTATGTCCAAATTGGTCACCATTTATGGCGGTTCGGGTTTTGTTGGTCGCTATATCGCCCGCCGTATGGCGAAAGCTGGCTGGCGGGTGCGCGTTGCAGTGCGCCGCCCAAACGAGGCGATGTATGTCAAACCTTACGGCACCGTCGGTCAGGTTGAACCAGTATTGTGCAACATTCGTGACGATGCGTCTGTCGCGTCTGTCATGGAAGGTGCCGATGCAGTTGTGAACTGCGTGGGCATTTTAGCTCGTAATGGTAAAAACACCTTTGAGGCTGTCCAGTCCGAGGGTGCGGCACGGGTTGCGCGTTTGGCTGCTGCCCAAGGCATTACAAAGATGGTTCACATCTCTGCTATTGGTGCAGATGTTGACGCGGCAAGCGACTATTCCCAGACCAAGGGTCACGGTGAAGCCGGTATTTTGGCACATATGCCTGACGCTGTGATTTTGCGTCCGTCTATTGTATTCGGAACCGAAGACGAGTTTTTCAACCGTTTTGCGGGCATGAGCCGCTTTGGTCCGATCCTGCCAATTGTTGGTGCGGATACCAAATTCCAACCGGTCCATGTGGATGATGTCGCGCAGGCGGCTGAGCTGGCATTGACCAGCGATGTGGCCCCAGGCATTTATGAATTGGGTGGTCCAGATGTGGCGACAATGCGTGAGCTGATGAACACGATGCTTGGTATTATTCGTCGTCGCCGCTTGGTTCTGAATATGCCGTTTTTTGCTGCACGGATTATGGCGTTCAGTTTTGAGATGGGTAGCAAACTTACCTTTGGTCTTGGACCGGTGCCCGTGACCCGTGATCAGGTTAAGAACTTGGGCGTTGATAACGTGGTTTCGCAAGATGCTAAAAGCTTTGCAGATCTGGGGATAGAACCCGTCGCTATGCAAGTCGTTTTACCAGAATATCTGTGGCGTTTCCGGCCCTCAGGCCAGTACGACGCGATCAAAGAAAGCGCAAAGAACCTACGGACCTAGGTATAGGCCCAAAGGATCAATCCAATCCCTAATATTATGCGATAAATAACGTATGGTGTGAAACTGATGCTGCGCAATAAGCGCATCATCAACGCTAGTGCGAACAGCGCGGCGATAAACGCAAAGACGGCTGCGATTGCGCCGTCGCGGGCCAACGCCCAATCCGCCTGATCGATCACATCTTTACTGAGCAAGACGCCGGAGGCCAGAATGGTTGGGATCGACATCAACATTGCTAACTTGGCCCCATCTTCGCGCCCATAGCCTAGTTTACGGGCAGCGGTGATCGTGATGCCAGACCGTGATGTGCCGGGGATCAACGCCAGAACTTGGGCAAGGCCCATAATTACAGCATCTTTGATGGTCCAGTGATCAGCTGTCTTTTCTTGGTTGCCAGTCATGTCGGCCCAATAAAGTACGACTCCAAAGATCAGCATCATCCACCCAATCACAGCCACGCTGCGCAGATATTCATCCAAGCCTGTCATTTTGATAATCAAACCAGCAATCACAACGGGGATCGTCGCCAAGATCAGGCAAAGCGCCAGAAATGCGCCTTTGGTATCGATTTTGCCGCGTAAAAGCCGTGTGCAGCCAAGCAGTGCCATACGCACATCGGTCCAAAAATATAGAACCACCGCGAACAATGTACCGACATGAACCGCGACATCAATCGCCAGCCCTTGATCTGGTGCGCCCGTCAGAGACGGCAGCAAAATCAAGTGACCGGAGGAGCTGACGGGTAAGAACTCTGTCAGGCCTTGGATCACAGCCAGAATGAAAAGATGGAAGAGGGACATAATGCTGCTCGGTTTGTATTTTCTAAACTTGGTACAGGATCAACAAAATAAAGGGAAAGCGTAAGTTAGGTCCGTATCGGATTTATTTTTTTATACAGTGCAAGAAAAATGACGGCCAAATCAAAATTATTCGACATATAGGTCAGCACTATTGCCTTTTAATTAAAATGGTTCTGAATTAAGCCCAATACTTAAGATTCTGTTACCGAGGGTGCCATGGCAAATCAACCGATGCTGAAATTCATAAACATCGAACGCGACATGCCGCAAAAGCGTGAAGCTGATGCGCGCCGTGAAGACTTTGATGAAATATATGCGGAGTTCGCCAAAGCCAAGGCGGAAGAGCAATCAAGCCGTTGCAGCCAATGCGGCGTACCCTACTGCCAAACCCATTGCCCGTTGCACAACAACATCCCCGACTGGTTGCGCCTTACTGCCGAAGGGCGGTTGCAAGAAGCCTATGAAATGTCTCAAGCGACAAACACTTTTCCTGAAATCTGTGGCCGCATCTGCCCACAGGACCGCCTGTGCGAAGGCAACTGCGTTATTGAAAGCTCGGGCCACGGGACGGTCACCATTGGGGCAGTTGAGAAATACATCACTGACACAGCGTGGGACAAAGGATGGGTTTTACCGATCTCTCCTAAGGTCGAACGTGCCGAAAGTATTGGTATCATCGGTGCAGGTCCAGGTGGCCTAGCGGCCGCTGACGTGCTGCGTCGTGCAGGAATTCAGGTCACTGTTTACGACCGTTACGACCGCGCAGGTGGTTTGCTGACCTATGGGATTCCAGGTTTCAAATTGGAAAAAGACATTGTGATGCGTCGCAATGATCAACTGGCCCTTGGTGGTGTAAAGTTTGAATTGAACACAAATATCGGTGAGGACATTAGCTTTGCTAATCTACGCGCCAAGCACGACGCGATTATCATTGCGACAGGCGTCTACAAAAGCCGTGACTTGCAGTCCGAAGGGTCCCAAGCAAATGGCGTCTTGCGGGCGATTGATTTCCTAACCGCAAGCAACCGCAAAAGCTTTGGCGATGCGGTACCGGAATTCGATAGTGGCGCGTTAAATGCTTCCGGCAAACGCGTTGTTGTTATCGGTGGTGGTGATACGGCGATGGACTGCGTGCGAACTTCGATCCGTCAGGGTGCTACGTCCGTGAAATGCCTTTACCGTCGTGACCGTGCCAACATGCCGGGATCGCAACGCGAAGTGCAAAACGCAGAAGAAGAAGGCGTTGTGTTTGAATGGCTTTCCGCGCCCAACGGCTTTGTCGTCTCTGGCGATGGTGTCAGCGGTGTCATGGTCCAAAAGATGCGCCTTGGTGCGCCAGATGCAACAGGTCGCCAAGCCCCCGAATTGATCGAGGGTGCGGATTATGTCGAGGACGCAGATATTGTGATCATGGCGCTGGGCTTTTCACCTGAAGCCTTGCCAACACTTTGGAACGAACCTGATCTACCAGTTAGCCGTTGGGGTACGATCCTTACCGAATATTCAACCGGAAAAACAACGATGGATGGTGTTTACGCTGTAGGTGATATCGTACGTGGTGCGTCCCTTGTTGTATGGGCGATCAAGGATGGTCGTGATTGCGCCGAAGCGATCTTGGCCGAGATGGAAACCGCAAAAACAATCGCCGCAGAATGAGCGAACCACGCCAAATCAATGGGCAGTGTTTGTGCGGCGCCGTGACGGTCACTGCGACCCTAACCGACCCAATAGTGCGCGCGTGCCATTGCGATATGTGCCGTCGTCATACCAGTTCGATGTTCATGTCGCTTCCTGCGGAGAACATCGTGTTCAGCGGTCCGACCAAAACCTTTCAGTCCTCCGAATGGGCAGAGCGTGGGTTTTGCGGAACGTGCGGTTCGACGCTTTGGTACGGCACGACGGGAGATGGGCATATTAATCCATCCGCTGGCCTTTTCGACAACGCGGGCGACGCCCCGTTGAAATTAGAATTTTTCACTGATGCCGCGCCCAAGGGCTACGCATTGGCCGGGGACCATCGGAAGATGACAGCCCAAGAGACATTGGCACTTTTTGGGCAGTATGAAGGAGACACAACATGACCAAATATGATGATGCATGGGTGCGGGCCGAAGAAGCAAAACGAACGTTCATGGCAGAAAATGGTATGTACTCCGAGGATGAAGAACACTCATCCTGTGGTGTTGGTTTGGTCGTTTCGGTTGATGGTAAGCCCACGCGTTCGGTCGTGGAAAACGGTATCGCAGCGCTCAAGGCCATTTGGCACCGCGGCGCTGTAGACGCAGACGGCAAAACAGGTGATGGCGCGGGCATTCACGTCCAAATCCCTGTTCCGTTCTTCTATGATCAGATCGAACGCACAGGTCACAAGCCAGACAAGACCAAGATGATCGCAGTTGGACAGGTATTCCTGCCACGTACAGATTTTGGGGCACAAGAAACCTGCCGGACGATTGTTGAATCCGAAGTGCTGCGCATGGGCTATTATATCTATGGCTGGCGCCACGTTCCGGTGAAAGTCGAATGCCTTGGCGAAAAGGCCAACGCGACTCGTCCAGAAATCGAACAAATTTTGATTTCAAACTCCAAAGGTGTCGACGAAGAAACCTTCGAGCGCGAGCTGTATGTAATCCGTCGTCGCATCGAAAAAGCCGCAACTGCTGCTGGCATTGCCCAGCTGTATATCGCGTCGCTTTCGTGCCGTTCGATTATCTACAAAGGCATGATGTTGGCTGAGCAGGTTGCGGAATTCTATCCCGACTTGATGGATCCACGGTTTGAATCTGCCTTCGCTATCTATCACCAGCGCTATTCTACCAACACGTTCCCACAGTGGTGGTTGGCACAACCCTTCCGCATGTTGGCCCATAACGGCGAAATAAACACGCTAAAAGGCAACGTGAATTGGCTGAAAAGCCACGAAATCCGCATGGCATCTGACGTCTTTGGCGACATGGCCGAGGACATAAAACCGATCGTTCCGTCAGGGTCCTCAGACTCTGCAGCCCTAGATGCTGTTTTCGAAGTTCTGGTGCGTGCGGGTCGTAACGCCCCGATGGCGAAAACGATGTTGGTGCCAGAAAGCTGGTCCAAACAAGCGATCGAACTGCCCCAAGCGTGGCGCGATATGTATTCCTATTGCAATTCGGTGATGGAGCCATGGGATGGCCCCGCCGCCCTTGCGATGACTGATGGCCGCTGGGTCTGCGCTGGTTTGGACCGCAACGGGCTTCGCCCAATGCGTTATGTCGTGACCAACGATGGCTTGGTGATTGCCGGTTCTGAAACCGGCATGGTGCCTTTGGACGAATCCCGTGTGAAGGAAAAAGGCGCACTAGGCCCGGGTCAAATTCTTGCTGTCGATATGAAAGAGGGCAAGCTGTACCACGATACTGAAATCAAAAATCAGTTGTCCGCAGCCCGTCCATTTGGCGATTGGGTCAAACGGATCAAAGATCTGGATGTTGAGCTGGCCAAGGTTGAAGAAAAGCCATTGTTCACGGGCGAAGATCTACGCCGCCGCCAAATCGCGGCTGGGTATACTATCGAAGAGCTGGAGCAAATCCTTGCGCCTATGGCAGAAGATGGCAAAGAAACTTTGGCCTCGATGGGCGACGACACACCGTCTGCGGTTCTCTCGAACATGTATCGTCCGTTAAGCCATTTCTTCCGTCAGAATTTTTCGCAGGTGACAAATCCACCGATTGATAGCCTGCGCGAATTCCGTGTGATGAGCCTGAAAACGCGTTTTGGTAACCTTAAAAACGTGCTTGATGAAAGCAGTGCCCAGACCGAGATTCTGACATTGGACAGCCCTTTTGTTGGCAACGCCCAATGGGATGAATTGGCAGCGCATTTCAATGCTGACCTATCAACCATCGACTGCACATATGAAGCGGGCGAAGGTAGTCTTAACACCAACTTGTCCCGTATTAGAGCCGAAGCAGAAGACGCTGTGCGCTCTGGTGCTGGCCACATCGTTCTAACAGATCAGCACAGCGGCGAAGACCGCGTCGCGATGCCGATGATCCTTGCGACGTCCGCCGTGCACAGCCATCTAACACGCAAAGGTCTGCGCACGTTCTGTTCCTTGAACGTCCGTGCAGCCGAATGTGTGGATCCGCATTATTTCGCGGTCCTTGTCGGGTGCGGTGCGACAGTTGTGAACGCGTATCTGGCCGAGGATTCCTTGGCCGAGCGTATTGATCGCGGCCTTCTGGATTGTAACCTGACCGAGGCGGTCAAACGCTACCGTTCTGCAATCGATCAGGGATTGCTTAAGATCATGGCCAAGATGGGGATTTCCGTTGTCTCGTCTTATCGTGGTGGTCTGAATTTTGAAGCGGTTGGCCTGTCCCGCGCTATGTGCGCAGAATTCTTCCCGGGTATGATGTCACGTATTTCGGGCATCGGTGTCTCAGGTATTCAGCGTAAATCTGAAGAGGTGCACGCCAAAGGCTGGACTGGCGGCAATGTCTTGCCCATCGGTGGTTTCTATAAATCTCGCAAATCGGGCGAGACCCATGCGTGGGAAGCAACCTCCATGCACATGCTGCAAATGGCCTGTAACAAGGCGTCATTTGCGATGTGGAAACAGTATTCTGCCAAGATGCGAAGCAATCCACCGATCCATTTGCGTGACTTGCTCGACATCAAGCCCTTGGGCACAGCGATCCCGTTGGAAGAGGTTGAGAGCATAACATCGATCCGTAAACGGTTCGTGACACCGGGTATGTCTTTGGGTGCATTGTCGCCAGAAGCGCATAAAACTCTGAACGTCGCGATGAACCGTATCGG
>JBLHPE010000134.1:0-6885 GCA_047624005.1 Ascidiaceihabitans sp. | reverse complement strand
ACGTACGCGACCGATAAATGCAGTCTTCAACCCAAGTGATCCAAGGCCTGCGATGGTGTTTGCAACTGAACCGCCAGCTGTTTGCAACCGCTCACCCATGGTCTGAAACAAGGCTTCGCTGCGATCTTGTTCGATCAGTTGCATGATGCCTTTTTCGATATCCATTTCACCTAAAAAGGCATCTGTGGATTGTGTGATAACGTCTACTACGGCGTTGCCGATGCCGACGACTTGATACTTGGTCATAGATTTTTTTCCTCAAAAGGGCAGAGATCGCGGATGATACATGTTCCGCAAAGTGGTTTGCGTGCTTTGCAATGATAACGCCCATGCAGGATCAACCAGTGATGGGCGTGAAGTTGGAAATCGGCGGGGATGTTATCCTCTACCGCGCGCTCAACTGCGTCGACGGTTTTGCCGGGTGAAATGCCAGTGCGGTTGCCGACGCGGAAGATATGTGTGTCGACGGCCTGTGCAGGCTGCTGCCACCACATATTCAAAACCACATTGGCGGTTTTGCGTCCAACACCAGGTAATGATTGCAATGCGGCCCGTGAATTCGGCACTTCACTATTATATTCATCGACTAGAATTTGGCTCAATTTGATAACGTTTTTAGCCTTCTGGCGGAAAAGACCGATTGTTTTGATATGTTCAGTAAGCCCTTCAATCCCAAGGTCGAGCATCTTTTGGGGCGTATCCGCGATCTCAAACAATGCGCGTGTCGCTTTGTTGACGCCAACATCAGTCGCTTGTGCTGAAAGAGCCACAGCCACCACAAGGGTATAAACATTGACATGTTCCAGCTCTCCTTCAGGTTCAGGAGCCGTGTCGTGAAAGCGCGTGAATATTTCGCGGATAGTATGATAATCGAGCTGTTTTGCCATGACCGTCCTATGCCTGTTTGTGTGCTCTGCTGCAAGCATTGCGCAAAAAACGGGTCGATTGGTTTCGTGTCACCCGCTAGGTAGGACTTATGTTACACAATGATACAGAAAATAGCGGTTACCATTACAATGTAATGCGACGCGCGATCGAATTAATAGACGCAGCTGAAGACAACTTAAGTCTTGAGGATATGGCCGCACAAATGGGGATGAGTCCGGCGCATTTCCAGCGCGTGTTCAGCCGTTGGGTCGGGGTGTCGCCAAAGCGCTACCAACAGTATCTTACGCTAGGCCATGCCAAGACGTTATTACATGGCAGGCTTTCAACGGTTGATGCCGCTCATGCGAGCGGCTTGTCAGGAAGTGGGCGTCTGCATGACCTTTTTCTGCGTTGGGAGGCGATGAGCCCGGGGGAATATGCCAAACATGGAGATGGATTGACCATACTTTGGGGTTGGTTCGATACCCCTTTTGGACGGGCAATTGTGATGGGAACAGATCGTGGCATTTGCGGTTTAGGCTTTGCGGCTGAACTGGGCGAAGAAGCTGCCTTTCTTGATTTAAAAGAGCGCTGGGCTGAAGCCGCGTTTGTTGAAGCGCCAGAACGATTGGATGCTTGGGTGAACACAGCATTTGGAATGGGGTCCCAAGGAAATGATAAAGCGCCGCTGCTTTTAATCGGAGCACCCTTTCAGATCAAAGTATGGGAGGCATTGCTAAGCGTCCCATCTGGACAAGTCACTTCGTATTCTGAGATCGCGCAAGTTGTTGGTAACCCCAAAGCCGTGCGCGCTGTTGGCACTGCCATTGGTCGAAATCCAGTAAGTTGGTTAATCCCCTGCCACCGTACATTACGTAAATCCGGTGCAATGGGCGGATATCATTGGGGTTTGCCGATGAAGCGGGCAATGTTGGCGTATGAGGCGGCGCGGGCAGAGGCTTGATACATCCAAGATCTGATCGTGAAGTGAAATTGATTACCTTGGCGGGATGCCGCCGATGATCTTTTTCCCTTATTTTGATGTCTGGCATGATCCATATATACAGGGACGACAATGAAGCCCTGCCCGAACGGGGCCGTTAATATGAAGGCAGTAGGAAATGAAATTGATGAAAACTCCGATTATTTTGGCGATGTGCAGCGCATTCGCCCTTGGTGCGTGTACTGATCCGGCCGCATTGGGCGGCAATGGCAACGTCTCAAATCAAAAAACCAAACAGGGTGCGCTAGCGGGCGTAGCTGCTGGTGCGCTGTTGGGTGCATTGGTTGGCAATAGAGATGACGCGCTTAAAGGTGCTGTCTTGGGTGGCGCAGTAGGCGCGGGTATCGGTTACAGCCTAGACAAACAAGAAGCCGACTTACGCCGCGATTTAGGCAATGAAAATGTTACCGTCCAAAATACCGGTGACCGTTTGATTGTGACGCTGCCGCAAGACATCTTGTTTGGAACTGACAGCTTCGCCGTACGTACAGATTTGCGTCGTGACTTGAATGCAGTTGCTGGAAACTTGCAAGCTTATCCTAATTCGACAATTCAGATTGTTGGACATACGGACAGCGACGGCGATGCAGCGTATAACCAACAGCTAAGTGAACGCCGCGCGAATTCGGTAGCGGATGTGTTGTTGGATGCAGGTATCCCATTCTCCCGTATTCAAACATTTGGTCGCGGTGAAAGCCAACCAGTTGCCAGCAACCTCGACCCAGCGGGCAAAGCCCGGAACCGTCGCGTTGAAATCGTGATTTTGCCAAACGCCTAATCACTGTTTGGAAATGCACAGTAATTGTGAGAGGCCTCGAACATAGTTTCGGGGCCTTTTGTATTGTTTGTAGTGGCGGTCCTGTTAGCTTAGATCTCAACAGGAGGGCTTCAAATGGCACAACTTAAACTACTTGGCATCTCGGGATCACTTCGCAAGGACGCAACAAATTCGATGTTATTGCGCGAGGCGGCGCGGTTGTTTGGTGACTGCGAATATACGCACGCAAGCATTGATTTCCCACTTTACGATGGTGACAACGAAGAAGCTGATGGCGTGCCTGAAGCCGTCCAAGTGCTGGCCCGTCAGATTGCTGACGCCGATGCGGTTATTATTTCCACCCCTGAGTACAATAAGGGTCCGTCTGGGGCGTTGAAAAACGCGTTGGATTGGGTCAGCCGCGTAGATCATCGACCTTGGACAGATAAACCAGTTGCTGTGATGTCTGCTGCTGCCGGTCGTGCAGGCGGTGAACGTGCGCAAATGGTGTTGCGTGGATTTATGATCGCATTCCGCCCACGGATTTTACAAGGACCCGAAATTCATTTGGCGGGCAGTGGGACAGCCTTTGATGAAAACGGCCGTCTTACGGGCGAGGTTTATATCAAAGAGCTGACCGCACTGATGGAAAGCTTGCGGGCCGAAGTATCCCGCTAATCTCTCGCGACGCTGATTTCGATCAAGTTGCTATCTGGATCGCGGATATAAATTGACGTGATTGGCCGTGTTGCACCTGTACGTGCGACCGGCCCTTCTTCAATTTCCACATTTTAGATCGACAGATGTTCAAGCCAATCGCTTAATGTTGTCGATGTTAGAAAACACAAATCAGCACTTCTTGCTGTGGGGTTGGCTGATTTCGGATCAAACTCTGCCCCAACTTGATGCAGATTGATTTTCTGTGATCCAAATTTTAGCGCCCAACGTTTGGTCCCATCCGCCACAGAAAAGGCTTCGGTCTGCATTCCAAGGATGGTCTGATAAAACACGCAGGTCGCTTTGATATCAGCAACTGTTAAAACCAAATGATCTAACGCGGTAAGGGAGGGGGATTGTCCCATGGGCCGAATGTCCTTATCCAATTCGCTATGAACTTTGATCCAACAAAAACGACAAGTCAAAGCGATGTTTTGGATGTTGCCCGTGCGCAAGCGATGCAAGTTGCGCTGGGCCACGCCCCTTCAATACAAGCGGGCGATCCACTTCCACCATTTTTCCACCAACTGTATTTCTGGCAGCCTCAACCGCCCAGTGCTTTGGGTCGCGATGGTCATCCAACAGTCGGTGGCATCGTTCCAGATATGGGACTACCCCGCCGGATGTGGGCGGGTAGGAGCTTGATGTTTGATCATCCCATCCTTGTCGCCAGCCCAGCCGCGCGGGTCACGTGTTGTGAAAGTGCGACACACAAACGAGGGCGCACAGGACCGTTGGCATTTGTCACCTTGCGCCATGAGGTCTGGCAAAATGAAAAGCTGTGTCTCACCGAGTGGCAGGATTTAGTCTATCGCGAAGACCCAGATTTGGATGCGCAAAGCCCAACACCAGCAATGGCTGATACCGATGAAGACGAGCGTATCGAGGTGCGTTTTGATGCAACCATGTTGTTTCGTTATTCAGCGCTGACGTTTAATGGGCACCGCATTCACTATGACCAACCCTACGCCCGAGATGTTGAAGGCTATAGCGGATTGGTCGTGCACGGCCCACTTTTGGCGCAACATTTGATGTTGATGGCGATGCGTTCATTGGGTGGTGTGTCCGAATTTACATTCCGGGCTACGTCCCCCTTGATGCATTTTGAGGTGGCGACACTTTGTCGGAAGGGCCGCAATTTTTGGGTCCGTGCCCCTGATGGGCGGCTCTGTATGACAGCGACAGCTTAAGGTTTAAGTGACGCTTGAATGTCGAAAATATCAGGAATGTTGTTGCGACCCTCCAAAGCCAGATCAGCCATAACTTCGGCAATTTTAGGGGCCATCCCAAAGGCAATCTTAAACCCACCATTGGCGATAAAATGATTGGGTTGGTCTGGCCAAGCGCCCAACATCGGTGCGCGTGTGCGTGATCTGGGACGTAAACCTGCCCAGCGTTCTATCACAGGGGCGTCCGCTAAAACGGGCAGGGCCACCCGGATACGATCGATAATGTCGTCGAGCTGTGCATCGGTAGTGGTTGGATCGTCATAGTAGCGCTCTGACGTTGATCCTACCCCGACGGTGCCGTCTTCATGTGGGATCACATGCAGATAGTCGGCGTAAAGCTGTGGGGCGTTGGGCATAACGAATTTCAGCAATGCGGCTTGCCCTTTTTCGCCTGCGCCAACCTCGTGATCATACGTCTTACTTAGATCAAGCAATCCTTGCACGCCGGTGGCCCAAATGGTTGGTCCACGCATTGGCGCGTCGGTTTGAACCTCCACCCCTTTTGCCGACAAGGCTGCGACGAGCGCGGCACAGGCTTGCCGTGGATGCATATGCGCACTTAGATCGTCGTGGATCAACATGCCCGTTGGACTGTGCGGAGCCCAAGGGTTTGATGGATCAACTGGAATGACTGTCCACGCGGCCTGTCCCTGCCAAAGTTGTCGGGCGCTTTGCGTACGTGCGTGTGACAGGGCTAATACATTGTCAGTGGCAATCGGCTGCAACCGACCTGTGCGCATATATCCTGCGCTTAGGCCGCCGTGTTCGGTGACCTTGTCCCAAAACCCTTGGGCCATCAAAAGGCTTTCCAACTGAAACTGCTTCTTTGGGTCCCACCGCTCTGGCACATGGGGGGATAGCGCGCCAACAATGCCACCACTGCTGCCTGATGCTGGACCATTAGGGTCAACAAGGCAGACTTTCGCTCCACGCAAAGTACAGGCCCAGGCGATAGACAGCCCCAGAATTCCTGCGCCTCGAATGGTGATGTCAGCCGTTGTCAAAGTGGTCGCCTTTCGTCACAGTCGCCCAAAATAGAGACCCCGATTTTGGGGTGCATACAGGGCAAGCCGATGCAGGACCAGCACACAGATTTGGAATGGGACGATAACGGAGTGCCTGTGTCCAGCCGTTTCGATGATCCATACTTTAGCGTTGATAACGGGCTGGATGAAACACGGCATGTTTTCTTAGGCGGAAACGACCTGCCTGCGCGGTTTTGTGATGGATTCCGTGTTGCTGAACTGGGGTTTGGTACGGGCCTTGGTTTTTTAACCACAGTTCAGGCTTGGCAAGAGGCTGGGACGCTCGGGCATCTGCATTTCACCAGCTTTGAAGCGTTTCCAATGACAGCGCTTGAAATGGCCCGTGCAGTATCAGCCTTCCCAGAGCTTGCGGAATTGGCAGGGCCGTTAGTTGACCAATGGGCCGCTAAAACGCAGCCAATTCTGTACGCGCCAAACGTCACACTTGAAGTTGTATTGGGCGATGCGCGTCAGACCCTACCCAACTGGAGCAGCAAAGCGGACGCTTGGTATTTGGACGGATTTTCGCCCGCCAAAAATCCTGAGCTTTGGACGTTAGAACTGATGCAAGCCGTGGCCGATCATACGACACCAACCGGAACAGCCGCGACATACACTGCCGCAGGATTTGTGCGACGTGGCTTGCGTGATGCAGGCTTTCAAGTTGAACGGGTCGCTGGTTATGGGCGCAAGCGGCATATGACTGTCGCCAAATTTGAGGCTTCATCGGAATGAACAACACGCGCGCAGGCATATCGCTAATGATTGCCGCAACATTCGTTTTCGCGATGCAAGACGGCATCTCGCGCCACTTGGCCAGTGAATACAATGTCTTGATGGTTGTTATGATCCGCTATTGGTTCTTTGCGGCATTTGTAATGGCCGTTGCCTCGCGGGCTGCGGGTGGGCTTCGGGTCGCTGCAAAAACACGCCAACCCATATTGCAAATTGGACGTGGCGTTTTGCTGGCGGGGGAAGTTTGCGTGGCGATTACAGCCATCACCTATCTTGGTTTGGTTGACAGTCTTGCGATCTTTATCTGTTACCCTTTGCTTGTTGCCGCCCTGTCTGGACCGATCCTTGGCGAACAGGTTGGATGGCGACGTTGGGCCGCGATCGGTGTGGGGTTTGTGGGCGTCCTGATCATACTAAAACCGGGCTTTGGGGTCTTTGAGCCTGCAGCAATTTTGGCCCTAGTCTCTGCGGTTATGTTTGCGCTTTATGCTTTGTTGACCCGTTACGCCGCGCGCCAAGATAGCACTGCAACCAGCTTTTTCTGGACGGGTA
>JBLHPE010000133.1:0-7022 GCA_047624005.1 Ascidiaceihabitans sp. | reverse complement strand
TTGTATAATCCGCTTTGGTCAAAGCGGCAGGGAGCGGGTATGGTCCCTGTCGTTTTGTGCCGAGTGGCGGGATCAAATGTGTGAGCATCAGGTGCCCGGCCCCTGTCCGTGCAGCCATCGCGCCTAGATCTGTTGCCGTACTTTGGCGAAAGAAGATTGGTGGTGGAAATCCGGTTGTGCCATCCGGCCCCATCACAGGATGGATCGTCGAATGAACAATCACATCGGCACCTTGTGCCAAGGCCTCGACTTCAGCAGAGGTAGAACTGTCGCGGGGTGGCACGGGTTTGTTGTTGCCCGCATCGCCACCGATCACAACACTTCCCGCAGGGGTGTCCACGCGGTATGAAGCGTGTCCCGGTACGTGACGTGAAAAGGTGGCGGATACGACAACTTCACCAGAGGTCCAAACCGTGATCGGCCCCTCAGATTTACCAAACTGCGAGACCTCTAACAAATCTGCGGGGCCACCGGGCAACCGCTTGGGGTTCTCTGCCAGACGTTGTGCTATTTCGCCGCTGTTGATCAGCGCGTCGCCAATGTGGTCTGCGAAGTTGGTGCAGCTCATGACGTGCCCTCTTGGGGATGCCGTATCTTCGCTACACACCAGCGGCAGTTTCGGTCCGCCGGAATTGAAATGCCATCGCAGTTGAGCAAGATCGGCCAAGCCCTCAACGTGATCCGAGTGCATGTGGGTCAAAAAGACCCCTGACAACTTCCCGACTGGCACTCCAAGTTTTGACAGTTGTTGTGTGGTGCCACGCCCTGTGTCGAATTGCAGGAACACATCGCTACAATTGTTTTCAACTGTTCCGTAACGCACCAAAGTTCCGGCGCCAGCCAGACCGTTAAATACCGGTGGTCCGCCTTGCGTTCCTGTGAGGGTGATTTCAAGGCAATTTTCAGCCGCGGCAGAGCTGGCGGCGAATGCCAAACCTAACGTGAGCATTTTGAGCATTGGGGTTTTCATAATTTTCTCTTTTCGTCGGTTAAGGTTTCAAATGGATCTTTCGTAAAATATTCTTTTGGACCTTCCCCATCGTGTTTCGTGGCAGCGAAGGGAGGATTTTGAATTGGCGTGGATGTTTGAAACGCGCCAGTTTTTCAGCGACCAAACCTTGCACGGTATCGATGTCGATATCCTTGCCTGTTTCCGCGATGATTGCCGCAATGATCATCTCGCCAAAATCTGGATGGGGAACACCGAACACAGCACTTTCGTCGATGCCCTCAATATCGTTCAGGACGTCTTCGATTTCTTTGGGGTACACGTTGTAACCACCAGCGATAATTAGATCTTTTTGCCGTCCAACAATGGACAGATATCCAGCATCATTAAACTGACCAAGGTCGCCAGTGATAAAGAAACCATCAGCGCGCAGTTCCTCTGCCGTCTTTTCCGGCATTTTCCAATAGCCTTTAAAGACATTTGGACCGCGCACCTCGATCATCCCGATTTCGACGTTGGGAAGCACCGCACCCGTTTTTGGATCAGTCAAGCGAACCTCAATTCCGTCCAAAGGCATTCCGACAGTTCCGGCGATCCGGTCACCGGCGTAGGGGTTGGACGTGTTCATGTTCGTCTCGGTCATTCCATAGCGTTCGAGTATGCGGTGCCCTGTGCGTGCGGCAAACGCATCATGGGTTTCAGCGAGCAATGGCGCGCTGCCAGAAATGAACAAGCGCATGTTTTTCACGATGGCTTTGTCTAATCGCGCGTCTGTCAACAGGCGAGTGTAAAAGGTTGGCACACCCATCATGAGCGTTGAATGTGGCAAAGCATCAGCAATTGTATCCAGCTCAAAATTGCGCATGAAGTTGATCTTTGCACCCGCGATCAGGGAGGTATTTATGGCGACAAAAAGACCGTGGGTATGAAATATTGGGAGGGCGTGAATGAGTGTATCAGCATCGGTGATCTGCCAAGCATCGACAAGAACCTGTGCATTTGCGGCAAGGTTTTGATGTGTCAGCATCGCGCCTTTTGAACGACCAGTTGTACCAGATGTGTAAAGCAATGCAGCGAGGTCATCGGGCCCGCGTGGTACGGGTTCAAATTGTGTTGGTTGGCCGTTGCTTGCCTCCATCAAGGTGCCGGTACCATCGGCATTCAACGTCAGAAGTTGTGCACCGACATGATCCGCCAGAGGCATCAAATCAATTTCAGCGCTCTGATCGCAGACGATGATTTTTGGTGTCGCATCTTTGATAAAATAGGACAGTTCGTCCTGAGTGTAGCCGGTGTTGAGCGGCAAAAAGACCGCGCCCGTTTGTATCGTTGCTGCGTACAACATGACCATTTCGGGTGATTTAGCGGCTTGGACAATAACGCGATCATTTGCCGTTATCCCATTCGCCGTTAAGGCATGTGCAATCTGAGCAGAGCGGCTGCTGAACTGGGCGAATGTGATCTCGACGCCGTCGCAGCTGAGAAAGCAGCTTTGGCGGTCCAAGTTGGGGGCGATAAGTGTTTCGTAAAGATGATTGGTCATTGGGTATTCTTCGTTGTCAGTAGGGGTTTTGCTGCATTTGCGGCTGTGAGCACGGCTTTTGACGCCGAAAATCCGTCACCGCGTACAAAGGCTTCGTGGTTTTTTTCGATTTTGGAAAGATCGTATAGGTAATTGACCATCGCGCCGCTGGACTGGGCTTGGCCTTTTTCTGTGCGATCTGCATCACTGTGAACGGCATGGATTTGCGCGCCATTTCCCAAATGGAAACGTGCCACAGGGTCCAGTGGGCCACCCCGTTTGCTGCGTTCGTTCAACAAATAATGTGCCGCTAACGGTTGGACGTTTTCTTCCGTTATTTCATCGTCTGCAAGCGTGGCCTTGCACCAACGGTTAAATCCGGGAATCGGGGACAGCGTCACAAACGTGTCGAGTTGAGGCAAAGCTTGGCTCAGCTCACCAACAACTTGTTTGATCAACAGGTTTCCAAACGAGATACCATGCAACCCTGCCTGACAGTTTGAAATGGAGTAGAAAACAGCAACAGTAGTTTCGGAGGTTTCACGTTGGACACGATCTTGGGTCAGCAATTTATGGATCGACCGGGGGACAGATTTAGTCAAAGCGACTTCAACAAAAATCAAGGGTTCATCAGGCATTGTCGGGTGGAAATATGCGTAACACCGACGGTCTTGCGGATAGAGCCGAAGCCGAAGTTCGTCCCAACTGTTGATGGCATGAACCGCTTCGTATGCGACGATTTTTTCTAAGACACTTGCGGGTGTGTCCCAACTGATTTCGCGCAGCACAAGAAACCCACGATTGAACCAGCTTCGCAAAAGGTGCACAAAATCCAAATCCGTGCGCCGCAGGTCTGGATGATCTGGAAGAAACCCCAGTAAATCAGCGCGCATTGAAACGAGTGCGGCCGTCGCACCTGGCGATTGATTTATGCGGCGCAACAATTCTTGGCGACGCGGTTCAGACGCTTGCACAACTGCAATATAATCTGCGAGCGATGTCGTTTCGATATACTGTGCCGTAAGGGTTTGGAGCAAAGTCGCATCAAGTTCTAAGTCTGAGTTGATGAACTGAAAAAATTCCAACTTTTCGTGCGCATTCAGTGTGCCGTATCGATCCAAAATCGCAGTGGCCAACGACATTCCCGATACCTCGCCCTCTGAGGCAAGCAGTGCTTCGCACATTTGCATCAATGAACGTGCATCGGTGATCGGCGTCTGCGCACGGCGCCGCTCAAACAGGGTTGTTAGCATGTCACCAAGGAAACTGGCCTGCGCCATGTCGTTACCCCAGCGTGACGGATTGTTGCGACAAACCGACATTTAGGGTCAAACTGCCCTCATTGATCATCCACTTACGCAAAGTGAAAGTGCGCGCACCCGAAGCATGCATCGGATCGTCTTCTGCAAGCTTTCGTGCGGCTTCAAACGACGTCGCGCGGTAGATGATCAAACCCATACCTAGCATCTGAGTGCCAGTTTCATCGGACATCGGACCAGCGAACACTAAGGTGCCATTTCGTTCCAACTTGCCTTGATAAGCGAGATGGTCGGGTAAATTTGCTTTCAAGTCTTCAGGAGATCTTGCGGGTACTGACTGTACGACGAACAGTTCAAACGCCAGCGACCCTCGTTCTTGCGCTTCCGCTTTATAGGTGTCCCATTCAGGCATTGTGTTCTCCTGTTTCCCAACATTTAAAATATCGATTTTATTTGACTTGTACTACGATTATCGCCAAACTTTTAAAAAATCAACTCGGAGAGTCACATGCGTTTAATGGTCGGGCACGTTGCGGAAACCCAATCAGTCTATTTGGTGAAGGGCGATGAGGCCTTTAACCTGACGGAGGTAATGCCTGAAATAGGGCAGGACTTGGCAACGTTGGCGGGCGATGCAGAATTGCAATCACGTGCAGCGGCTTTGACGGAGCTTGGCGCAGGAATTGCCGTTGCCAGTGTCATCCCATCCCTTCCGATTGAACGGCCAGGGACAATTATTTGTCTGGGCTTGAACTATGTCGAGCATATCAAAGAAGGCGGCTATGACATCCCTGACTATCCAGCATTGTTTATGCGCGGTGCCAATTCGATCATGGCGGCCGGTGCGCCTTTGGTGCGCCCGACATGTTCTGATAAATTGGATTATGAAGCCGAGCTGATGATTATCATCGGGAAAGGCGGGCGTCATATCGCACAGGAAGATGCCCACGATCACATCTTTGGATACACCGTTTTTAACGATGGTTCTGTTCGGGACTACCAGCGCAAAACGCACCAATGGACGCCCGGCAAAAACTTTGACAACACAGGTGCGATTGGCCCGTTTGTGGTGACTCCTGATGAGGTGCCTGAAGGGGCAAAGGGTCTGAAAATTGAAAGTCGCGTTGGCGATGAAATCCTACAAAGCTCAAACACAGCAAACATGATTTGGTCTGCTGCGCATGCAATTGCGATCATTTCCGAGTACACCACGTTAGAGCCAGGTGATCACATCGCTTTGGGCACACCACCCGGTGTTGGACATGCCAAGAAACCAAACCCGCGTTGGTTGATCCCGGGCGAAGTCGTCGACATCGAAATTGAGGGAATTGGCATTTGTTCCAGCCCAATCGTTGATGAGGCGGCATTGAAATGACCGATGCGCGTCGCACTAATGCTCAAGAGGCTGTGCGCTCGCTTCGTGCACGCAAAGAACGGCTTGATGATGCATCAATCGATCTGATCTTGCGTGATGCGCGTTCGCACTATGCTTGGACCGATAAGCAGGTTTCGAACGAGATGCTGCATACACTCTACGATATCACCATCAATGGTGCGACCAGCATGAACACGTGCCCTGCGCGGTTTAAATTTGTGCGGAGTGCCAAGGCCAAAGATCGGCTTGCCAAGTCGATGAAGCCGTTGAACGTGCCTAAGATGATGGGTGCGCCAGTCACTGCCATCATTGCTTGGGATCCGGAGTATTGGAGACGTCTCGATTTTCTGTTTCCACACGACAATCGCAAGCCAATGTTTGAAGGTAAAGACGATTACGCATATGATACGGCCTACCGCAATTCTACGCTGCAAGGTGCCTACCTCATGATTGCCGCGCGGGCGATGGGATTAGATGTCGGGGCAATGTCAGGATTTTCAAACGCTGCGGTGGACGAAGAGTTTTTCTCTGAAAATGGTTGGAAATCGAATTTTCTGTGTAACATTGGTTATGCGGACGAGACGGCTTTGTTCCAAAAGCTGCCGCGTTTTGAATTCGACGACATTTGCGAAATAATGTGAGGCCCAAAATGGCAATCAAACAAAAATCCATAATGACGATCAAATTAGGCGGAAAAGGCACAAGCCATTCGCGCAGTGAAATGAGCGTTCGCGATTTGGTCAGCGTCATCGACGAGCCAATTGAGCGGGGTGGGACCAATGAAGGCGTCTCACCTACTGAGGCCGCGTTTTCCGCATTGATCGGCTGTACAAACGTCATCGGCCACAAATGTGCTACCAAATTGGGTGTCGACATCGGCCACATGGATTTCAAGATGGAAATCGACTTTGATCGCCGCGGTGTTTTGCTGATGGAAGAGGTCGAAGTGCCATTCAAAGCCATTCGCCTTAGCGTGACATCGGACGGTGCACTGAGCCAGTCCGAGCTGGATCAAGTTGGCGTTGAAACCGCGAAATTTTGCCCCTTGGCAAAACTATACGAAAATTCTGGCACGGACTTAACCGTGACTTGGCACAAAGCCTAACACACCAACAGACATCGATATCTTTAGGGAGGATACTATGAGAAACTGGACAAGACGATTGGCCATTGGCGCGGCCTTAGCGACCATGACAGCCATCCCGGCATTTTCTGCCGAAACCATCAAGGCCGTCGTTATTGACGGCTACCCCGCACGCGCACTTTGGGTCAAAGAATTCACTGCGTTTTTCATTCCCGAAGTCGATAAACGGCTGGCAGCCAACGGCAACTACGTCATGGAATGGCAAGAAAGCTATGGCGGCTCTATCGTAAAGCCAAAAGGCGTTCTTGAAGGTGTCAAACTGGGCTTGGGCGACATCGGTATCGTCACCACAATCTTCCATTCATCCAAATTGCCATCACAGGCATTGTCAGCTGTCACCCCGTTTGTGGCCGCAGATGCACGCGCTGTTGCGCAGGCGGTTGATGAGATCGCCAAAGAATTCCCTGCCATGCAGAACGAATTCAAAAAACAAAATCAGGTCTACCTTGCGACGGGTGTTGTGCTGGACACCTATCAGGTGTTCTCGAAAAACCCGATCGCGGGTCTTTCAGACCTTGAGGGTGGCAAAGTGGCCGGTGCGGGTATGAACCTTCGCTACCTTGAAGGGATCAAAGGTGCCGCGGGCGTGCGTGGTGGTTTGACCGATTTCTACAACATGCTGCAAACAGGTCTTGTCGATCATGCGATGCTTTGGCCTGAAGCGGCGAAAACCTTCAAAATCGCTGAAGTTGCGCCCTACATGTTGAAGGCGGACCTTGGTGCTGTGAATTCGAAAACAATCACGGTTAATCAAGATTACTGGGATGGATTGC
>JBLHPE010000132.1:0-7026 GCA_047624005.1 Ascidiaceihabitans sp. | reverse complement strand
CCGCGATTGGCAGATAGGCGCGGGTGCGATCGATATCATACCGCCCAGCGCTGAAAACATAGACAACTTCATAGGCATTCACACGCGGGCTGGTCCCAAAAGCAGTTTTGACACCATTGGGCGAGATAATTTTGATCCGGTCGCCAACACTGGCCCCCAGTTCACGTGCAACACCGGACCCAATCGCGATCCCTTGTTCAAACCGTGTGATGTCGCCGTAGGATGTTTCTGGGTTCGCGATCCGTGGGATCGTCATCAAATCTGCCGCCGCAATACCGTAAATTTCGATGCCTGAATTCGATTGGCGCAGGTTCGCCATTGCTTGGGCCCGCACAAGAGGAGCCACACGGATTACCCCATCAATTTCGGCCACACGGGCCGCCATCGCAGTGTAATCCTTGATCGTTCGGTCAATCTGACCAGAGTCCTGAACTTCGCCCATATTATAGACGGTGACATGGGCATTTGATCCTAAGATCGTGTCGACAAATTCCGCCCGAAAGCCAGAGCGCACGGCCAGCGTCACAATCAAAGCAAACACCGCAAGCGTGATCCCGACCAAACTGATGAGGGTCATGACACTCACGCCACCCTCAGCGCGCCGCGCCCGCAAATAGCGCCACGCTATCATCCACTCAAACGGGGCAAATGGGGCTGGAGTTTTGGCCATTTTTGGCGCTTTCTTATTTGGGTCGCTCGATTGGGCGCAACCTGCGGGGTTTACCGCCTGTGGTCAAGCCGTGTGGCGGCGAAAGGGCCAGCGAACAACCGCCAACATCGCAGCAATGCTTATCCAACCTGCTAAAAATCCGAAGCCCGCAAAAATTGCCCCTGTTAGGTTGATCGGCACGGCAGGCTGGTATGCCTCCCATGCGGCATTGGCGACATCCCCATCGCGAAAGCGCGTGGCATTGTAGGCGCGGGTGAATGGACCTGCATCTTTTAATAATTTCAGGTCTTCGCTCAGGACTGCATGGCGATCAAAGGTGCGTTCCATATCAAACCGACGGCGTTCGATAAAATCAGTGCCTTGCATCTGCTCAAGCGCCTGTGGGCGTGTAAGTCCTTCGGCCACAGCCGAGGCATCAAAATCTGCAACAACTTCGCTTAAGGCATCTACAGCACCACCCAATCGTTGTGCATATTGCTGTGAAAACTCTGGGAATTGGGAAGCGCCAGCGCCAGCAATCAAACCACCAACCAATGTCAAAGTCCGTATAATCATTGAAAAACAGCCCCACTTAGCGCTGCATCTAATCCACCCATCCCGTCTATTGTTGGGCAGATATTGTAGGCTGCAACCACGCTCCACTCCCCCATCAGGCTAACCGCATAGCTCCCGTTGGATTGCCCATTAGGAAAACACAGCGCGCCGTGATGCCAAAAATTGAAGTCATCACGAAAACTGCGAAAAAACATTCCAAACCCATAATAGGCACCGCTTCCCAAAGCTATATTCGGATATGAAAGCGGTGCTTTGCCCATATCGCTGTCACGCCCAAACCAGTGGTTTAAGAACTTGGCGTACTCATCGACAGACATTTGCCAACCGCCCCATGGTAAAAACGCTCCGGTTTGCTGGCTTGAATGTGCCATGACATCAGCGGGCAAGAATACGTGCTTTTGGCAAGCAGCTTCATAGTTTTCTCCGCTTGCGGCTTCTATCATCAGACCAACAAGGGCGTAATTTTCGTTGTTATACTGAAACTGACCCTTATTCTGGGTTGGCTGATCACGCGCCATCACAATATCCAGAACCGCCGAAGATTTATCAGTTTGTCCAGCCAAAGCCCAAAGCCACATCACACCCTGTGTTTGATCCGGAAACAAACCACTTTTGTGATTCAGCAGTTGAGCCAGTGTTACATCAGGACCGCGACCAATCAGATCTTTGAAATTGTCAGAATACGCCAGTTCGCCTTCTTGCACCAACTGAGAGACACAGATCGCCGTCACCGCTTTGCTTAGGCTGGCCATTTCCATCGGTGCCCTTGCATCCATACCAAGCGCATGGGTGGCAACTGGCTTGCCTTGATACCAGATCGCTAAAGCGCCCTCGCTGGCAGCATTCGTCTGCATCCACCCCTCAAACGCGGCAGTCATACGCTGGACAGTTGCTTGATCTTGCGCGGCCAGTGGCAAGCCACTGAAAATCAACATCAAACAAATAGAAATCCAGCGCATGGGGTCCCTCTTGTATTAGTGTGCGGCGTAAATCTCGGCTATCTTTTGGATGGCCAATTCAGGCGTCATCTCTTCGCTGATCCCCGTCCGGCGCGAGGTCAGTTCAACCACACCATTTTTCAAACCACGTGGGCCAACGGTAATACGCCAAGGCAAACCAATCAAATCCATGGTCGCAAACTTGCCGCCGGCGCGTTCTTTACGATCATCATATAGTGGTTCAAGGCCCAAAGCGGTCAGAGACTTATAAAGTGCATCGCACGCCCCGTCGGCTTCTTCATCACCCTGTTTAAGATTGACGATACCACAGTGATACGGCGTTACACCTTCTGGCCAAATAATACCTTTGTCATCATGACTGGCTTCAATAATCGCGCCCAGCAGCCGGCTAACGCCGATACCATGTGAGCCCATGTGAACGGGTACGGGCTTGCCGTCAGGTCCCTGAACAGTGGCTTTCATCGCCTCGGAATATTTAGTTCCAAAGTAAAAGATCTGGCCAACTTCGATGCCACGGGCCGTCATACGACGTTCCTCTGGCACCTCGTTGAACAATTCCGCATCATGGGTTTCGTCTGTACGCGCGTATTTGCTTGTGAACTCTTCCATCACACCAGCGCACTGCGCGACATCATCATAATCGATCTCGCGATCACCAAACGTCAGGTCGGTCACGGCGCTGTCATAAAACACCTCGGACTCGCCCGTTTCGGCTAATACCAAAAATTCGTGCGTGTCATCACCCCCCATTGCGCCGGAATCGGCACGCATAGGGATCGCCTGCAAACCCATACGTTCGTAAGTGCGCAAGTAGCTGACCAAATGTCGATTGTAGGCGTGCAACGCATCCTCTTTGGTCAAGTCAAAGTTATAGCCGTCTTTCATGTAAAATTCGCGACCACGCATGACGCCAAAACGGGGGCGAACTTCGTCCCTGAACTTCCACTGGATTTGATAGAGGGTCAAAGGCATGTCTTTGTAGCTGCTCACATGCGCACGAAAAATATCTGTAATCATTTCTTCAGCTGTTGGGGTGAAAAGCATATCGCGTCCATGACGATCTTTCATGCGCAACATTTCATCACCAAAAACATCATAACGGCCGCTTTCGCGCCACAGGTCAGCAGACTGAATGGTTGGCATCAACATCGGCATGTGGCCCGCACGCTGTTGTTCTTCATGCACAATGTTCTCGATCTTGCGCAAAACCTTGAAACCAAGCGGCAACCAAGAATAAATCCCAGCGCTTGATTGCTTGATCATACCCGCACGCAGCATCAAGCGGTGGCTGACAATCTGCGCCTCGGCTGGGTTTTCCTTAAGAACGGGCAGAAAATAACGGCTCATACGCATGGCGCGGCTTCCTCAAATAGTGGTTCCAGCCTGATTAGGCCAATCCGCACCGCCTCGCAACGCCCCTGTCACATCTACGCAGAGTTTCCCCGTTCATTTTGCCACTAAAACTCTGGGTGAGGCGCGCAGCAACGGGGGCGAAGCCCCAAGCGAGTAACATTAAATGTCTCTGCTCTGAGCAAAAATAACCCCAAACAAGAAAGTGAAACATATAATCACACAACCGTGAGCATTGTGATCTACCTCCCGAGATCCAGCGTAAACCTTTTTACAAGTCACAAGACTTGGAAGCACTTATGGGAGGCATTTACTATGAACACTTTGCGCAAGATCGCAGCAATTACAGCTGCAACACTTACACTCGGTACTGCGGCACAGGCTGCAAACATTGTAGAGATCGCGTCGGGCGATGACCGTTTCACAACCTTAGTTGCGGCTGTCTCTGCAGCTGGCTTGGTCGAAACGCTACAAGGGCCAGGCCCCTTCACAGTCTTTGCTCCGCTAAATGACGCATTCGCAGCTCTGCCAGAGGGCACAGTTGAAACACTATTAAAGCCCGAGAACAAAGACGACCTGACCAACATTCTTCTTTACCACGTTGACGACCGCAACCTCACCGCAGAAGCGATCCCAACAGGGTCCAATTATTTCAAGCCGATCCTCGCGTCCGAACGTCTATGCATAACAAAAGGCGCGTCGGGCGTTACAATCGCAGATGGCACAGGCCAAATGGCAAATGTTGTTGTTGCAAATATTATCGCGGACAACGGCGTAATCCACGTGATCGATAAAGTTTTGCTGCCAGGCACACGCCCAGCCTGTCATTAATCTTGACTGACAATGTAACAAAGGCCCTGCAATGCGGGGCCTTTTCGCATCTCCCCCTTGAATAACAGGCGCAATTACGCAATCTCTAAGGTCAGTCCAATGGGAGATACAGATGGGCCTGCCAGTACGTGATCAATTGAAATATTGGGGCCTTACAGCCGCTATTTTCTTCATTTTGCTTTGGATCTTAGGTGATGTGCTATTGCCATTTGTCCTTGGTGCGGCCGTTGCTTATTTCCTTGATCCGGTTGCAGATAAGCTTGAGACATTTGGCGCCAGCCGCGTTTTGGCCACGGCGACAATCACGATCACTGCCGTGATGATCTTTGTGCTTATGGCTTTGCTTGTGGTCCCCACTCTAATCCACCAAACCACGTCCCTTGTTGCCAGTGCCCCGCAGTATGGCCGTGACCTTGCAGTGTTTCTGACTGAACGTTTCCCATCTTTGCTGGATGAAACATCCACACTAAGCCAATCTTTAAGCAAAATTGGAGAGGCGATCGAAAATCGCGGTGGTGCCTTGTTGAACACGGCGCTTAGTTCGGCAGCATCGCTGATCAGCCTCATCACACTGTTTGTCATCGTCCCCGTCGTATCAGTCTATCTGCTACTCGACTGGGATCGCATGATTGAGCGGATTGACGAGTTGATGCCACGCGATCACGCTCCCATCATTCGCCAGTTGGCAAAACAGATTGACCAAACTCTTGCCTCGTTCATTCGCGGCATGGGGACCGTTTGCCTGATCCTTGGCACATACTATGCCTTTGCGTTGATGATCGTTGGGCTACAATTTGGGCTGGTTGTCGGCTTCATTGCTGGCATCATCACCTTCATTCCATACTTGGGGTCATTGATTGGCGGCATTTTGGCAATTGGTCTCGCCTTCTTTCAATTCTGGAATGGGATCGAAGTGATCACCGACGGTGTCACCACTTATGCCACAGATTGGACAAGCATCGCATTGGTCGCCATTATTTTCGTGGTAGGCCAAGTGATCGAAGGGAACTTCCTCACTCCAAAATTGGTTGGTAACAGCGTTGGCCTGCACCCCGTGTGGCTGCTCTTGTCCCTATCAGTTTTCGGGACACTATTTGGATTTGTTGGCCTTTTGGTTGCCGTACCCCTTGCAGCGGCAATCGGTGTGATCATCAGATTTGCGATAGCACAATACAACGCCAGCCTACTCTATAAAGGGCACAGCGTCCTTGTTGACGACGACGAATGAGCGAACAACTCAGTTTTGATTTACCCGTTGTACCGGCCTTGGGGCGTGATGATTTCATGATCGCGCCTAGCAATGCAGTGGCCTTGGCGATGATTGAAACATCGCAAAGTTGGGTTGGCAGCAAGCTCGTTCTTTGTGGGCCGGAAGGATCGGGCAAAACCCACCTCGCACATGTTTGGGCTGGAACGAATGTCGGAAAAATTCTTGACGCAACCAGCTTAACCCACGCTGACATCCCTACCCTTGCCCAAGGCCCAATGGTGATCGAAGACGTGCCAGAAATCGCCCAAGATCACGCAGCCCAAACCGCGCTGTTTCATCTGCACAATCTGATGCAAAGTAACGGTCAGCCATTGTTAATGACGGGACGCGGCGCACCAAACCATTGGGCTATGAGCCTGCCCGATCTGCAAAGCAGAATTGACGCGGCAGGCGTCGGAACACTTATGGCACCAGACGACACTCTGCTTGGTGCAGTTATCGCAAAGCACTTCAGCGACCGGCAACTGATGCCACGCCCAGATGTTATCCCCTACCTCGTTTTACGGATCGACCGTTCCTTTGCAGCGGCACGCGATGTTGTCGCAGCTATGGATGGTCACAGCCTTGCACGGCACAAACCGCTTACACGAGCGTTGGCGGCCCAAGTGCTGGACAATTTAGGCTAAACGGCGCAATATCCGTCACTTAACTGTCATAGTTAATCGTTATTGGAACCTGATGTCACACGCTGATTTCTTAACCGCGCCGTTTGATGCGCCCACGCATTTGCCTGATTTGGACCCAACAAGCGCGGCCCGTTTCTACAATCGTGAACTCAGCTGGCTGGGGTTCAATTGGCGTGTATTGCAAGAAGCGGAAAACCCGCGTGTTCCCTTACTGGAACGCCTGCGTTTCCTTTCGATTAGCGCCAACAATTTGGATGAGTTCTATACCGTGCGGGTTGCTGGCTTGCGCGAGTTGGCTCGTGCTGGCAACGCTACACCAGGCATTGACGGTCTGTCGCCAGCCGAACAACTGGTGTTGATAAACGAAAATGCGCGAAACCTGATGTACACGCAACAACGTGTCCTTGGTGAACTGCATCAAGAGATGGAAGCGCAGGACATTACCATCCTAGAACTAGACGATCTGACAGATGCGGATCGCGTGTTCCTAAAGGATTTCTTTCTAACCCAAGTGTTTGCTGTCTTGTCGCCATTGGCGATCGATCCGGCCCACCCGTTCCCCTTTATCCCAAACACTGGATACGCACTGGCACTCCAGCTACAGCGCAAACGCGACAAACGGAACCTTCAGGCCTTGTTGCCGATCCCAGCACAAATTGACCGGTTCATCTCGGTTCCCAGTGAAAAAGGTCACAGATTTTTACCGCTCGAAGCCTTGCTGGTTCTCAATATTTCCGGCCTCTTTCCGGGATACGAATTAAAGGG
>JBLHPE010000131.1:0-7088 GCA_047624005.1 Ascidiaceihabitans sp. | reverse complement strand
ACCGTTGCCCCGTCGCACAAGACCGTTGTAGGTCAGAACAGCCAAACTTAAACGAAGTCACACAAGTTCACTCTGTAGCCTGTCATCTGGTGAGCGATACCGGTACCGCGCCGATTTAGAATCTCAACCATTTTGGTGATAAAGTTGACGGAGGTAAGTCTAATTCACGGTTTGGCAACGTCCTAGAGCTTGAGAAACATTGATTCAATGGCAGCTTTCTTTGCAAATAATTACCTCAATGCACCTGCAGCGAATGTCCAGTTTCCGCCCAAAGTGTTGCGCGACGCTCACGGCCCTTAGGAGACATTCTTAGTTCGAAGAATTCATCAAGCCGTCTTCCACGAAGCAGACCTTGGTCTGGAACGTAGCATTTGCAGGCTACTTTGAGGGCAAATGCTACGTGCGAAGGATAGTTACAGGTTCCCTCGGAGCCTCTATGTGGCGAAGGCCCGCGCCATAACCATTCCAAGGCGTCGCGCAAATTCAGGCGGATCAGTTGGCGTTTCGCCTTCGACGATCCTTGCCTGATCAAGCAGCAGATGCGCTGCATCCTTGAGCAATCCATCTTCGCTCGCTCCTTCGCCCCGCGCGCGTTCCGCCAGTTTGGTGACCAACGCATGGCCTGGGTTTAATTCCAGCACCCGTGGTGCTCCGTGCTGCAATTGACCGTGGCGTTTGAGTAGGCGTTCAAGGTTAACATCCATGTCGCCGTCATCAGCGATCAGGCAAACGGGACTGTCGGTCAAGCGCTTGGACGGGCGCACATCTTTGACGGCCTCGCCTAATTCAGCCTTGATGGCAGCAATCAGCTCGGACAGGTCCGCCTCGTCAGCTTGATCCTCTTCCTTGTCACCTGCGGTGACCTTATCCAGATCAGCCGCCCCGCGCGTGATGGATTTGAAAGATCTGCCGTCAAATTCGGTGATATGCTGCAGCCAGAACTCGTCCACATGGTCAGATAGCAGCAGCACCTCAACCCCTTTGGCTTTGAACCCTTCTAGATGCGGCGACTGGGCCAGTTTGGCAGCATCGTCACCGGCAATGTAAAAGATCGCCTCTTGCCCTTCTTTCATGCGCCCTACGTAATCGGTAAGACTGATCAGCGCCCCTTCACCTGTGAAGGCAAAGCGGCAAATCTCTAGGATACGGTTACGCAGGGCGGCGTCTTCGACGAGGCCCTCTTTCAGCACAGCCCCAAAATTTCCCCAGAACTGAGCGTAGTCCTCCGGTGTCTTGTTGGCTTTTTTCTTCAACTCGCTCAGCACCTTCTTGCTGATCTGCGTCTTGATCTTGGCAAGCTTAGGATCGCTCTGTAGCATTTCCCGTGAGACATTCAATGACAGGTCCTGACTGTCCACCACCCCTCGCAAAAAGCGCAGGTAGGCGGGGATCAGATCCGTCGTGGTCTCTGTGATAAACACCCTGTTGACGTGGAGTTTGATGTGGCTTTTGCGCTCAGGCTCAAACAGGTCAAGTGGCTGGGTGCTAGGTACAAATAAGAGGCTGGTGTGGTTTAGCGTGCCTTCGACCTTATTGTGCAACACATGCCACGGCGCATCAAACGCATGGGACGTCTGGCGATAAAACTCGGCATATTGCTCTTCTGTGATGTCCTTGGCTGGCTGCATCCAGAGCGCCTCTGCCGCGTTAAGCGTCTCTTCCCCCAGTTTGACAGGAAAGCTGATATGCTCCGAGTAAGTCTTGATGATATGGCGGATGCGGGCCTCTTCGGCGAATTCCTTGGCGTCTTTCTTAAGGTGTAACGTGACCGTGGTGCCCGCCCCGGCACGCTCGGCGGATTGGATTGAAAACTCCCCCTTGCCATCAGACGACCACAGCCAACCTGCTGTCTCGTCCGCCTTACGCGTCAGCACGTCTACATTGCTTGCCACCATGAACGCCGAGTAAAAGCCAACGCCAAACTGACCGATCAAACCGGGCTTGTCGTTGTCGTCAGCTTTAAGCGCTTCGATGAAAGCACTAGTGCCAGACTTGGCAATGGTGCCCAATGTCGCCAGCAGATCGGCGTGGTTCATGCCGATGCCGTTATCCGAGATCGACAGCGTCTTTTTCTTGGCGTCTATCTCCAGTGAGATCGCGAAATCCTCAACGGGCGCAATCGATGCATCTGTCAGCGCGGCGTAGCGAAGCTTGTCGCAGGCATCCGACGCGTTAGAGACCAGTTCACGCAGAAACACCTCGCGGTTGGAATAAAGCGAGCCTGCGACGATCTCCAAAAGCTGGCCCACTTCCGTCTGGAAGGAAAAGGTTTCTTTCTCAAGGGTCTCTGTCATGGCTTGTACTTTCGATTTACGATCGCGACGCAAATGGTAATTTGTCGCGCCTGTTTCAACTATCCTAAAAAGATATCTCTCGACGGGTGGACAACGTCAACCGGACATCGTCGTAAATTAAGGTGTTGGTATCACAACCACCAGAGCCAACTGTATTCGCTCACTGACGGCCCAAAGGAGACATCCAGCCGCCACCGGTAATGCTGCGGTGCAGCCCGTCAGACCTGATGGGGTGGATGGCTCTTGCTCCAACCAGCGTCGCGATGCGCTATACTGCAGGTGTCGATATCTGCATATGAGAGGAGCTACCCCATGGAAGTTACCACAATCGGCCTTGATTTTGCCAAGAACATTTTTCAGGTCCACGGAATTACAGAAGACGAAGAAGTCGCGTTTAACCGGCCTTTGAGACGGGCACAGCTGTTGCCGTTCTTCTCCAAGATAAAATCGTGTCTGATTGGCATGGAGGCATGTAGCAGTGCGCATCATTGGGCTCGGGAACTATCGGCGTTGGACCACGATGTCCGACTGATCCCGCCAATATATGTCAAACCATACGTCAAACGCGGGAAGTCCGACGCCATTGATGCCGAAGCTATTTGTGAAGCAGTGACACGTCCGACTATGAGATTTGTTGCTGTAAAGACAGTTGAACAACAGGCTCTGTTGTCGCTCCATCGCGCCCGAAGCCTACTTGTCCGGCAACGAACACAGCTGATCAATGGCTTGCGCGGTGTGGTCGCGGAGTTCGGCGTCTATATTGCAAGAGGGCTCGCGCGGGTCATTGGGTTTGCTGAGGATATTTTGATGGGTGAAGTACTGGACTTGCCCGAGATCGCCAATGAGGTGATCCATAATCTTTGCGAACACCTCATGGCGCTTCACACGCGGATCCGATGGTATGAAAATCGGCTCAAGTTGGTCGCCAAAGAAGATGCGCGGGTCCGTTTGTTGCGCACCATACCCGGTGTTGGTGCTGTGACCGCCTCGGCAATCATCGCCAGCATTGGTGATGGTCATCAGTTCAGCAACGGACGGGAATTTGCGGCTTGGCTGGGATTGACGCCCGCGAACAAATCCAGCGGCGGCAAAGAGAAGCTGGGGCGCATTACAAAAATGGGTGATCAATACTTACGATCATTGCTCGTTGTTGGCATGACATCGCTCGTCCGACAAACGAAATCACATCCGGAGCGTGCAAGTAAGTGGCTGATATCGTTGCTGGAGCGAAAACCCGCGCGCTTGGCGACTGTCGCTATGGCCAACAAGACCGCTCGGATCGTTTGGGCCGTTCTGACCCGCAACGAACCATATACACCGCACACGACCTAAAGGAGGAAGAACAACGAGTTAGCAAGACCCGCGAGATGATGGTGCATAAGTCTGCCGCCAAAACCAAGACACCCCGTCGAAAGTCCCGGGCGCAATTGCCCGCTAACCTGTAAGGGACTTGGTTTGCGGAACCCATCAGGGCCAGCGGTCAAAACCGCGCAAACAGGCCGGACACATGACTGCTTCTGACTAATGCACAAATCGGATCAAATATGTCTTGCTATGCAAGAGCCATCCACACAGGACTTTCGCCGTACTGCCGAAATCCTGACCCGCTTGAACTCACACATCGCGGGACAAACCGGCCTTATGCAGATGCAGCTATTGCTCACGCAGCATTTACTCGCAGTTGCGGCGAGGAATATTCGGTAGCGCAGCATTTTCGCCAAAGCAGCCGTTCAAACCGATCAAGTGCGCAGGATCTCAAACTGACCATTCGCTGCACGGTGCATGAATTCACATGTAGCGGGACAAAGCTGCCGTTCAAGGCAATGTTCGCAAGGTCTGCCTCTGGCTCAAAACAGTCATCCAGTTCCCATCCAAATGCTGCGGCGCGTCTTTCGCATTGCGGTCATCCACTCACCGCGAAACAGTTTGTGGCTGTAACGTTGGTTACACGACTTGGCACTCCCACACCGGACTTAGGACCCGTAACCCATTGAGGTCAGGACCCACGCGGCGTCACTCACGGCCCATGTGCGGCAATCAGGACGACCTCAAAGGTATAGCGCCGCTTGGCAAATACTTACAGTTATTCGGGCGCAATGAGCTGAAGCTGACTATAATCGGCATGCTAAGAGAAGCGCATGCGGATGATAAAGCGGTTGCAGCGCGTATCATTTTGATGAAGGTGATGACCTACGCCTAAGCCAAGGGACATCGTTGGAATTATCCTACTTAATGTCCATTCTGGTTTCTTGAGTGTCGCCGCAAAGTTAGAATGTCCCACGTTAGGTTTTTCCTTTTGAGTACCAACGGGCCGTTATCACTCAAAAGGAACAAGTCAGGGCAGCGCGCATCACCTGAGCTTCATTAACGAACGGAAGTACCTCTACTTGGCGAAGGTCGGATAAAGGTGCCTGGTTTAAAGTTTCACCTCAATTCAGCTCGGTCAGAAGCTGTGATTTGGCCTGATCCATCAGGCTAGACATCTTGGCGCGAATTGTGGCTTCATCTGCCTTATCCCCCAGATCACTGGATATTTTACGATAAACGACTTCCTGCCCTGCCTCTTCAAAGTTGGATTTGACCACTTCTAGCGCGTAAGCTGTGGCGTCATCGCCTGACTTACCCAGCAGTTCCGCCGCCCAGAGGCCTAACAGTTTATTGCGTTTGGCATCAGCTTTGAATTGCATTTCCGCATCATGCACAAACTTGTTTTCAAAGGCTTTTTCACGGTCGTTGAAGTTGGCCATTTCAGTGTTTCCTTGGGTTGATGTTACTTTGTTAAGGTCAATTCAGTATATTTAGGCCATGCCCTGCGGCACCACGTTTTGATGCTTTAGGGCAACCCTTTGACGGCCAGGATGGGGTGCAGTTGGAATCGCTTATGTCTATCTGTTCTCAGCTGCTGTTCCCGTCGGATTTGGATATTCCCCAGAAGGAGCAGTGTCACCACCGCTACGATTTCTGGCTGCAGACGCGTCCAGTATGGCAATTACCTCGCGACCAATTGCACGATCTTTCTCAGCGCTTAGCATCATGTCACAAACCGCATCGACCAGCCCGTCCCGATGTAGGCCGATCTTGTGTAGCCGATGGTTGGGCAGGCGGTCGAGTGCAGCCACAATAGCGGCGACGTCGTTGCCGAAGCGCCAGTCGGAAAAGGCCTTTCGCAGAGGGCCCAATTCACGGTCTTGCTTTGTGGATACGCCGTCAGGCACCAAGGCAAGATCAGTGCTGAAAAATCTCTTGAACATTAAAAAGCTCTCCTCTGATGATTGGTTTGGGTTAGATGGCAAGCACGCTGACCAGCTCTTCGAGCTGCAGGATTGCGCGCTTCATGGCGAAACCCTGTAAGGCGAGGTGATTGGCAAAAATGGATTTGTCAGTTTTACCGTTCAACACAATGGCGGGCCGTAACTGCGATCCCTGCTGGAGACTGTTCAGCGCCTGATCCCAGATCGGACCAAGATTGTTCTCCTGAATCACTTGGTCGAAATCCTCACCCAATGAAGTGAGAATGACGGCGTAGGCATACAGCATCCCTTTGTTCCGATAGAACACATCGTCGGCGGTGCGGCTGAAGATCCACAGTCCGGTGTTTTGTGCCCTATCAATCTGCGAGGTCTGTGACCCGATATCGTCAGAAATGCGCGAGAGCACGGCAGCCAGCGTATCGGCGCGTCGTTCGAAAACCGCCTCGCCGCGCGCAAGGCGGGCATTGTAGCTTTTAAGTGCTGCGAGACCCTGACGGTACTGATTTTCAGATGGGACGGAGGGCAGGAAAGAGGTCGATGGCTCCCAGACCCAAATATAAGGTGGATACTGCAAAAAGCCCGAGGCACGCTCAAGATCCGGATCCGCGCTGGAAGAGCCACTTCTCCGCCCAATCTGGTCCAGCATTTCAAAACTGAAGCGGCCTACAGCGTTGACAACACCAGTCTGAAAGTTGGGCATATTGTCAAGAATTCCCGCCGGCGCGAACCATTGGTCATTGGGGGTCCAGCCATTCAAGTTTACTTCACGGTCCAAAAGGGCGGCGGCGGTCGCGACAGCAACACTGCCATTTTCTGGAACTAAGCTGGCCTGATACTCAGGATTAGCATCAATCTCATGTGTCATAGGGCCGAGGATGCCGTAATTGACCACGGCTCCGAACAAAAGCGCCACAATGAAAATTTTCACGTTACGCGGATTTATGCGAGGACTTAATCGCAACCAACGACGTCGTGCAGTCTTGGTCTCGTGGGGAACAACCGTGGTTTCCAGGGGTGTAGTCACTTCTGCCGCCTCCTTGCGTATCTAGAAACACAAACGCGCTGGCACGAGGTTTCATCCCAAGAAATCAGACAGGAAGGATTGATCGGAAAAATTTGTTCAAAAGAGATGAAAGCGGAGATACGCGCGTTGCGGTTTATGGAGAATGCGTAGGGCGCATGAGACGCTGGTTAGGACAATCGCCGCTTCTGAAGGCTGGCAGCAGCGCACTGTCACCCTCGACTGTATCACCATCACAAGATTAACTGGCTCAATCAGTTAGTGCCATAGAACTGGACTGCTGCCTCAGATGAATGCGCCGCCAAAGCGGGGATGCCAATTCAGTGGCTGCAGATATTACTGCCTCGAGAGACTGTGGTGAAAAAAGATCCAGACAATTCCCTATTAAAAGTTGGCCATGCTTACAGTTTTTCGTCTGGCCGCAGGATGAAATTTCTACCCAGCGCGTTATTGGAGCAACTGCGGATAATGGTGTCACACGATTGAAACTGGCGACAGGACGAATGTCCACACCAGTCAGGC
>JBLHPE010000130.1:0-7190 GCA_047624005.1 Ascidiaceihabitans sp. | reverse complement strand
TCACCCACTTTGATACCTTTGCGCCACGTGAACAGCTGAGTGTTCAGTGTTTGACCGTCCCACCACGTTACCGCGCGAAACAATGTGTTCAAAATGCCCATCAATCAGCCTCCGACGTTTGAATGTTGGTATGCCGCATCCACGCCCTGCCGTCCAGAGACAAGCAATGCATTTACTCAGCTCGGCAAGATTGCCGTCACTTCAATCTCAATCTTGTATTTAGGATCAATTAACCCGCATTCTATCATAGTCGCTGCTGGTGGCGTTTCCCCAAATGTCTTAGACAATATAGGCCAGCATGCTTCAAAATCGGCGGCCTTTGGAAGCATGTAAGTCACGCGCACCGTATGTGCAAAATCTGTCCCCGCCTCAGCCAAAGCCTTTTCGATTATATTTAACGCGGATTTACATTGATCCTCGACATTATCGCCCTGCCCCACTGTTCCAGCCACATGGACGAAGCCCCCGGCAACAACCGCACGGCAATAGCCAATTTTGGCTTCAAATGGGCCACCAGAATAAATACGTTTCATTGTTGTTTGGTCCTTTGCGGCGAGGAACGATACGTTTTGAATACTTCGCTCAGATAAGCAAAAGGCGGGCCAAGGCCCGCCTTTCAAATCACTCATGAACCTCACATCTATCCCGCAGTTGCAGGTTCTTTTTCAGCCTCAGCATGGATCATCAACGGGGCCGCATCCGAATTAACGGCTTCTTCATTCACGACCACTTCTGTGACACTGTCCAGTCCGGGCAGTTCAAACATTGTATCCAGCAGAATTTCTTCCAAAATTGAACGCAGGCCGCGTGCACCTGTTTTGCGTTGGATAGCACGTTTCGCGATTGCGCTAAGCGCATCTTCGGTGAATGTCAGTTCAGTATCTTCCAACTCAAACAAGCGCTGGTATTGCTTGACCAATGCGTTCTTTGGCTGGGTAAGAATCGTAACCAAAGCATCCTCGTCCAGATCCTCAAGTGTTGCCAATACAGGCAGACGACCAACAAATTCCGGGATCAGGCCAAATTTCAGCAAATCTTCAGGCTCAAGTTCAGTAAAAATTTCACCAATTCCACGCGTTTCGTTATCACGTACGTCCGCCCCAAAGCCCATCGCAGACCCTTTTCCACGCGCAGCAATGATTTTATCCAAGCCAGCGAATGCACCACCACAAATGAACAAGATGTTCGTTGTGTCAACTTGCAGAAATTCCTGCTGCGGATGCTTGCGTCCGCCTTGCGGAGGAACAGAAGCAATCGTCCCTTCCATAAGCTTCAACAGCGCTTGCTGCACACCTTCACCAGACACATCGCGTGTAATGGATGGGTTTTCAGATTTACGTGTAATTTTATCTACTTCGTCGATGTAAACGATGCCGCGTTGCGCTTTTTCCACATTATACTCAGAAGATTGCAACAACTTAAGAATGATGTTTTCGACATCTTCGCCGACATAACCTGCTTCGGTTAAAGTCGTTGCATCAGCCATTGTAAACGGTACGTCCAAGATACGCGCCAAGGTCTGCGCCAAAAGCGTTTTACCGCAGCCAGTCGGCCCCATCAGCAAGATGTTGGATTTCGCCAACTCAATATCCCCACCCTTTTGGGCGTGATTTAAACGTTTATAGTGGTTGTGCACCGCAACAGACAAAACGCGTTTGGCCATCGCTTGACCGATCACATAGTCATCCAAAACCGCGCAAATATCTTTAGGTGTTGGCACACCATCCGTGGCTTTGAGGCCAGACGCTTTGGTTTCTTCGCGAATAATATCCATGCACAATTCAACGCATTCATCACAAATGAACACAGTTGGGCCCGCAATTAGCTTGCGAACCTCATGCTGGCTTTTGCCACAAAAGCTACAATACAAGGTATTTTTGCTGTCGCCGCCGGAGTTCGATGCCATGATAACCCTTTCAGGTTTTAACGTTTCACTGTGCGCAAATCAGCGCGAAATAAATTGGTTCGACCCAACTTAGGCCAGCCCCGACAGGTCCACAATCGCAAAATGGTTGGAATTGCTGATGTCGCCCTGTCGTTGCGCTGTTCACCAATCCGTCATCTATTTTTTATCGTCGTCATCTTTGGCACGATTTTCAACGATTTCGTCGATGTGACCCCAAGCTAGGGCTTCTTCGGCAGACATAAAGTTATCGCGTTCAAGCGCCTTTTCAACCGCGTTCAATGTTTGGCCTGTGTGTTTAACATAAATCTTGTTGATCTGATCTTTGATCTTTTGCGTTTCAGCAGCATGGATCATGATATCAGTGGCTTGGCCCTGATATCCACCCGACGGTTGATGCACCATGATACGAGAGTTAGGCAGTGAAAACCGCATGCCTTTTTCGCCAGCAACCGCGAGAACGGAACCCATTGAGGCCGCTTGCCCTACGACCAAAGTCGATACTTTTGGTCGGATATATTGCATCGTGTCGTAGATCGACAAACCCGCAGTCACAACACCACCAGGTGAGTTGATATACATCGAAATTTCTTTGGATGGATTTTCAGCTTCAAGATGCAAAAGCTGAGCCACAATAAGTTGGCTCATGCCATCATGCACAGGACCGTTCAGAAAAATGATCCGTTCCTTGAGCAGGCGTGAGAAGATGTCATAAGCCCGTTCCCCGCGGCTGGTTTGTTCCACAACCATCGGGACAAGGGTGTTCATATATGTGTCGATTGGATCGTTCATAAAAGGCCTGCTTGCATTAAACTCTGGTGGGACCATACCCTCCAATACGTTACTTGAATCTTAGTATTGCTAAGAAGGGGCTGCAAGGGGGCTGGGCCATCAAAAGCGTTAACTTTGTCTTCACAGCTTAGCGACCTAAGTAAGAAACTCACCTGAACTACAAAAAACAGTCATAAAAGCGTCACTACGCCGTTACACAAACCTCCGAATGGTTTGGCACGCATATCACGCAGCAAATGATCTGCACCTTCTCAGCATGGAGCCAAAAATGGACCGCCAGGACATCATCAACGACCCCGAAATTGGAAACAAAGCCGAAAGTTACGAGGCTTTTGACGACATTCCAACAAATCCAAACCTTAGCCGTACCATCGGTGATGTGATCAACACTCGCTATGGGCGCCGCGATGTATTGCGTGGCGTTCTGGGAGTTTCGGCAACAACTGCCCTTTTCGGCACATCAGCCTTGATTGCCCCAAATGAAGCCGCAGCAGCGACAACTAGCCGCTATAACTTTAGCGAATTGGCTTGGGGCAACGATGAAACCCACCACATTGCAGATGGCTACGACGCTGACGTTCTGTTGCGCTGGGGTGATCCAATTACAGCCGATGCTCCCGAATTTGACGTGATGAACCAAACATCAGCCGCGCAATTGCAGCAGTTTGGGTACAATAACGACTATGTAGGCTTTACCGCGCTGAATGACGCAGGAACGCGCGGCTTACTTTGCGTGAACCACGAATACACCAATGAAGAGGTCATGTTTCCAGGATTAGGTCGCCAAGACCGTGATGCGTTCAAAGGTATGACACCAGAGCTAATCGACATCGAAATGGCGGCACACGGCGGCACTGTCGTCGAAATCGTTCAGACATCTGGAAAATGGGAAGTTGTGCGCGACGGGCAATACAATCGCCGCATCACCCCGCTAAATACAGAGATGACATTCTCGGGTCCCGCGGCGGGCCATGATCGTATGAAAACGACTTCCGACCCAGAAGGCATGGCTGTGATCGGAACCATGAACAACTGTGCGGGTGGAATGACGCCGTGGGGCACGTATCTCATGGCCGAAGAGAACTTTCACGGCTATTTTTGGACCGACGTCGTCGATGCAGATGGAAAGCCGGACATCTCTGCGCAACCGGAGGCCAAGCAGATGAAGCGCTATGGTGTTCCGGGACGTTGGTATGCGTGGGGCACGCAATATGATCGTTTCAACATCGACAAAGAGCCCAACGAGCCTAACCGCTTTGGCTGGATTGTAGAAGTTGATCCACGCGATCCCGCCGCTAAACCCGTTAAACATACAGCACTTGGCCGTTTCCGACATGAAGGGGCTGAAACCACTGTCTCCAAAGATGGGCACTTGGTCATTTACTCGGGCGACGACAACCGCTTTGATTACCAATATAAATACGTCTCTGGTGGTAAAGTTGGTGATGACGCATCGGCAAACTCGGCCCTTCTGTCAGATGGAACGCTGTATGTCGCACGGTTTGACGAAGACGGCACGATTCTCTGGATGCCTTTGACACACGGGTCAGGTCCACTGACCCCTGCAAACGGATTCAACGATCAAGGCGACGTAATGATCGACACCCGTCTTGCTGCTGATCTGTTGGGTGCCACTCCGATGGATCGTCCAGAAGATGCACAACCTCGTGGCGATGGCACCGCTTACATCATGTTGACCAACAACAATCGGCGTAAACCCGATCAAGTGAACGCAGCAAACCCACGCGCGGACAGCTCGTTTGGACACATCATCGAGATCAAGGAAGACCAGCAAGATCATGCGGCCACCAAGGGCACATGGTCGATCCTTGTCAAATGTGGGGATCCGTCCATCGCAGACGTTGGTGCACATTGGAACCCTGAAACATCCGAGAATGGTTGGTTTGGATCGCCTGATAACGCAGCCATTGATGTTGATGGACGTTTGTGGATTTCGACGGATCAAGGGTCCAATTGGGGTAAGACTGGAAAATCAGATGGCCTGTATGCTCTTGAAACCGAGGGCGATTTGCGAGGAACATCAAAGCTGTTCTTCCGAACACCCGTTGGTGGTGAACTGTGTGGTCCCTACTTCCACGACAGCGGTGAAACGTTATTCTTGGCCGTACAACACCCAGGCACTGACGGCACTAAGTCTTTGAAAGGGTTTGAGCGCAATTCAACTTTTGAAGACCCTGCAACCCGCTGGCCTGACTTCGACCCCAAAATGCCACCGCGCCCATCCGTGGTTGTGGTTACCAAAACGGGCGGTGGTAAAATCGCAGTCTAATTTTCGAAATGGAACTTCGCGACAAGGTCGGCCTCACAAATTTGTGAGGCCGACTTTATTTGGCCTTTTCTATTCTCCTAGGCAGTCAAGAAGCGCATGTCCGCCAGCTCGCAAAAGACCATCGTTAAAAGTGGGCACCTCAAAACGCATTTCACGTTCGCAGACTTAACTAAAACGCGAATTCGTACTACAGGTTTTGGGCTTGGCGTGTTCGCGTCACGTTCAGAAATGATACAACGGGCCTCAATTCCAAACCAGCGTTCAAAACTATGAATGGAATATCCTTAAAGGGTTGAACCGGTTTTCGACATCAAGTGAAGTTGCAGAATTGCGCGTCATAGTAAAATTCATATTATCAATAAATAACAGCACATTAGATGCACAAACTTCACCTAGGACACCAGCTATGAACTTAACTGCCGCTGCATTCGCGGTGACGCTCGTTGTTCAAGAGCAAGTGAACGTCAAACCTTATCGATAGTACAACGACTGCCCTTTGTGGAAAATCTGCACTTTTGAGGGAACCGCCGACATTCGTAAAGTTTGACCACGAAGGTCAGCATGAATTCCCGGCAGTTTCCCGATCACAGCACCGTCCTGTCCTGTCTGTTCAAAATATAACAACGTGACCTCACCCAAAGCTTCCATGAATTTCACATTGCCTTCAAAGACATAGCTCCCAGTCGTTTCGACCATATCTTCTGGCCGCACGCCAATATTGACCTTCAGCCCTAGATCGGTGCCTTGACTTGGAACATCAGACACCGCAGTTCCGCCGCCATTCAACTGAACAGTAGTTTGCGCGCCGGTTTTAACAATTTCACCAGAAAGCAGGTTCATCGCAGGTGACCCGATAAATTGGGCAACAAATTCATTTTTGGGACGCTCGTAAAGATCAAGCGGTGTACCAACCTGTGCGATACCTTTGTTGGCCAAAACAACGATGCGGGTGGCAAGTGTCATCGCCTCTACCTGATCATGGGTCACGTAGATCATCGTGCTTTCGGGCATAGATTCCTTAAGTTGGGCAATCTCAATACGCGTGGCAACACGAAGTGCTGCATCAAGGTTCGAGAGCGGTTCATCAAACAAATAGACTTTTGGATCACGCACAATCGAACGGCCAATTGCAACCCGTTGGCGTTGCCCACCTGACAGCGCCTTGGGAAGGCGGTCAAGATATTCATCCAATTGTAGAGTTTTGGCCGCACGGTTAACGGCTTCGTCGATTTCAGCCTGGGCCTTCTTAGCCAGCCGCAAAGCAAACGACATATTTTCACGCACAGTCATATGCGGATAAAGTGCATAGGATTGGAACACCATCGCAATGCCGCGCTGCGCAGGTGGAACATCGTTCACGACTTGGCCATCAATTTGCAACTCACCGTGGGTGATTTTTTCCAGACCCGCAATCATGCGCAGCAACGTGGATTTACCACATCCCGACGGGCCAACAAAGACGATCAGCTCACCCTGTTTGATATCAAGGTTGATGTTTTTCAAAACTTCGACAGTTCCGCCGTAAGTCTTTGCGACATCTGTCAGTTTAAGATCAGCCATTTTTTCGGTCCTTTATCAGTCTTTATCGTTTTATGGCCAAGCAAACCTGCCATGGTCCCAAACGGAGAGTTCCGTCATTTGGAATCTGTGCACTGCCCAATTCTGCACCGATCGGCAGCCATTCTCCCTGCGGCAAAACAAAATCGCTCTCGCCGTCGCTGACGTTGAACACACAAAGGATTTTCTGATCATTGTGCTGACGCGTGAAGGACAAAACATCTCCATTGGTTTGCAAAGCATCATGTTCACCTACTGCAAGTGCCGGATGTGATTGGCGAAGCTGTATGACTTTGCGGTAATGATGCAGCAATCCCGCTGGATCATTTTCTTGGGCAGCCACTGACATTGAAAGGTGTTCAGACGCGACAGGCAACCACGGACGTCCCTGCGAAAACCCACCATTGTCATTGCTCGGCTGCCAAACCATTGGTGTGCGACAGCCATCACGTCCTTTGAATTCTGGCCAGAACTCGATCCCATAGGGGTCCTGTAAGTCATCAAAGGCCACGTCTGCTTCTGGCAACCCCAATTCTTCACCCTGATAGATACAAACTGAGCCCTTCAAACACATGATGAGGGTCGCAAACATCCGCTGCGCTGCGTCCGAAAGACCCCAACGGCTGGCATGACGTTGAACGTCGTGAT
>JBLHPE010000129.1:0-7206 GCA_047624005.1 Ascidiaceihabitans sp. | reverse complement strand
ACCTCGTCCTTATTTGTAACATTGGCCGCATTTAGATCAACCACCGACCCACGCCACATTTGGAGCGGGTCAGTTTTTGGATTTAACCCTGTAGTGATTTGACTACGAGATCGCCTTCGGCTTGGGCTTTGATCGCCAAGGCTGCCGCGTGGCTGCCCGCTGCGGTCGTGTAGTAAGGGATCTTATCGTACAGCGCGATGGAGCGGATGGATTTGGAATCCTCAACCGCTTGTGCGCCTTCGGTGGTGTTCATTACCAAATGGATCTTCTCGTCCTTCATCATGTCGGTGATGTCTGGGCGACCCTCATAAACCTTATTGACCAAGCCACATGGGATATCGTTTTCCACGAGCCATGCAACGGTGCCTTGCGTCCCAACAAAGGTGAAGCCGAGGGTCGTTAGGACCTGCGCAGCTTCAAGCATGTCAGCCGTTTTGTCGGCGTCTTTGATCGAAATAAAGACGCAGCCTTCAGATGGTAAGATCACACCCGCACCCATTTGCGCTTTCAGGAAGGCCCGTGGGAAATCGCGATCCCAGCCCATGACTTCACCGGTTGAGCGCATTTCTGGCCCAAGGATCGTGTCGACACCGGGGAAGCGGGCGAAGGGCAACACGGCCTCTTTGACCGAGAACCATGGCATGTTTGGGTCTGCCAATGTCATCGGATCGCCCAGTGGCAGCACGTCGTCGTAGCCTGCGTTTTCATCGTAAGGCGCGCGCAATGGGAAGTTTGACAGCGGTTCCCCTGCCATGACCCGTGCGGCGATGGAGGCGATTGCAGAATCCGTTGCTTTGGCCACGAAGGGCACTGTGCGTGAGGCGCGTGGATTTACCTCGATCAGGTAGATTTCGTCGACGCCTTGATCGTCAGGTTTGATCGCGAATTGGATGTTCATCAGGCCAACGACGTTGAGGCCGTGTGCCAGTGCCTTGGTTTGTACTTTGATTTCGTCGATGATTTCTTTGGAAAGTGAGTAGGGCGGGAGGGAGCAGGCGCTGTCACCTGAGTGAACGCCAGCTTCCTCAATGTGCTGCATGATGCCTGCGACGTGCACGTCTTTGCCGTCACAAATTGCGTCTACATCAAGTTCGACTGCGCCGGAAAGGTAGTGGTCTAGCAGGACGGGGCTGTCGCCTGAAACCACGACCGCCTCGGAAATGTAGCGTTCGAGCTGTGCCTGATCGCGCACGATTTCCATGGCGCGACCACCGAGGACGTAGGAGGGGCGGATGACCAATGGGAAGCCGATGTCGCCAGCAATTTCGAGCGCCTCTGCGTCGGAATGTGCGAGGCCGTTGTGTGGTTGTTTCAGGCCAAGATCTTGAACCAAGGCTTGGAACCGTTCGCGGTCTTCTGCCAAGTCAATCGCGTCAGGCGTGGTGCCAAGGATCGGAATGCCTTCGTCTTCAAGCGCTTGTGCGATTTTCAACGGGGTTTGGCCGCCGAACTGGACGATAACGCCGTGCAGCGTGCCGTTTTCTTGTTCCTTGGACAGGATTTCCATGACGTGCTCAAAAGTCACCGGTTCGAAATATAGCCGGTCAGATGTGTCGTAATCCGTTGAAACTGTTTCAGGATTACAGTTGATCATGATTGTCTCGTACCCTGCATCCGTGAGTGCAAAGCAGGCGTGGCAGCAGCAGTAATCAAATTCGATGCCTTGGCCGATGCGGTTTGGACCACCGCCTAAGATGACGACCTTTTTACGGTCCGATGGCCGTGCTTCGCATTCTACGTCGCCCATCATCGGGGCCTCGTAGGTGGAGTACATGTAGGGGGTCTGTGCCTCGAATTCGGCGGCGCAGGTGTCGATCCGTTTGAAGCAGGCGACAACGCCAAGGTTGCGGCGCGCACGGCGCACGTTGTCTTCGGTCCGGCCTGTTAGATTACCAAGGCGGGCGTCGGTAAAGCCCATCATTTTGAGGGCACGGATGCCATGTTCCGTCACCGGCAGACCGTCTTTGCGGACATCTTCTTCGGTCTCAACAATCTCGCGGATGCGGTCAAGGAACCATGGATCAAACATGGTCGCGGTGTAGATTTCGTCGTTGGTTAATCCGTGGCGCATGGCTTGCGCAATGGTGCGCATACGGTCTGGAGTGGTTTTGGAGATGGCTTTGATCACAGCGGCTTTGTCTGGCGCACCGGGAATGTCGACCTCGTCAAAACCCGTCAGGCCGGATTCCATCGACGCTAGGGCCTTTTGCAGGCTTTCGTGGATAGTGCGCCCGATTGCCATGGTTTCGCCGACAGATTTCATCGCTGTTGTGAGGTAGGGCTCAGAGCCCGGGAATTTTTCAAACGCGAATTTCGGGATTTTGGTGACCACATAGTCGATTGTAGGTTCGAATGAGGCTGGTGTGACTTTGGTGATGTCATTGTCCAGCTCGTCCAACGTATACCCGACGGCCAGTTTCGCGGCGATTTTAGCAATCGGGAAACCTGTGGCTTTGGACGCCAGCGCAGAGGAACGTGATACGCGCGGGTTCATTTCGATCACAACCATACGGCCATCAGCGGGGTTGATCGCCCACTGAACGTTTGAGCCACCGGTTTCGACACCAATTTCGCGCAGCACAGCAATCGATTGATTGCGCATGATTTGGTATTCTTTGTCGGTGAGCGTCAGCGCTGGAGCCACGGTGATGGAATCACCTGTGTGAACGCCCATTGGGTCGATGTTTTCGATGGCGCAGACGATGATGGCGTTGTCGGCGGTGTCGCGGACCACTTCCATCTCGAACTCTTTCCAGCCGATGAGCGACTCGTCCACAAGGATCTGGCCGACGGGGGAGGCGTCCATACCAGTGCGGCAGAAATGTTCGTAATCTTCGCGGTTGTAGGCGATGCCACCGCCTGTGCCGCCCATCGTGAAGGCAGGGCGAATGATTGCAGGCAAGCCAACATATTCGAGTGAATCAACAGCCAATGCAACACCTGCAGCAAGGTCCTTTTTGCCGTCAGCCCCTTTGGGTGCTGTGACGATTGTGGCCTTCGGGTTTTCGATACCCAAACGGTCCATCGCCTCGCGGAACAACTGGCGATCTTCTGCCATTTCAATGGCTTCGCGTTTGGCCCCGATCATCTCAACGTTATATTTTGCCAGCACACCCATTTCCTCAAGCGCAAGCGAGGTGTTTAGGCCAGTCTGTCCGCCCATCGTGGGCAGTAAAGCGTCGGGGCGTTCTTTTTCGATAATTTTGGCGACAACTTCGGGTGTAATTGGCTCGATGTATGTGGCATCTGCCAAACCTGGGTCGGTCATTATTGTGGCTGGGTTCGAGTTGACGAGGATGATGCGATAGCCTTCTTCGCGCAGGGCCTTACATGCCTGTGCGCCAGAGTAGTCAAATTCGCAGGCCTGTCCGATAACAATAGGTCCTGCACCAATGATCATGATCGACTTGATGTCGGTTCTTTTTGGCATGGCGGCAGCCCCTTAAATGTACGGTTTATCGCGGTCTACCCTAAGGGCAGCAAATTGTCGTGGGTTATAGGCATGGGGGCCGCAGGTGCAAGGGTTGATCCGCGTATGACAGACCAAATGTGGTTGTTTCTTTTGGCCCTAAATATCCCGGAGCGCGAGGCAGAGCCTCGCATCAGACTTCACAACGCTTCAAGACCCATAAAGATAGTCGCGCGTCAGGGGCACCGCATCCCGTCTGTGCGAGAGTTGAAAATGATAAACTCCCTGCATCTGATGCTCAAAGGCGGCGATGCATACGGTGAAATAGTAGCGAAACATGCGCACGAATTCCTCGTCGTACATACCTTGAATCGTGTCCAAATTGGCTTCGAAGCGGTTCCGCCATTGGCGTATCGTCATGGCATAATGCAGTCGCCATACCTCGATATCAGCTTGCCAAAGTCCTGATTTTTCGATGGGCTTTGCAAGATCTGATAAGGACGGTGTGTCCCCCCCAGGGAAGATGTATTTTGTAATCCAACGGCTTTGAACCGTAGGTGGACCTGTCCGTCCAATTGTATGGATCAGCGCAGTTCCATTTGGGCCAAGCACCTCAGCCACTTTGCCAAAGTATGTTGCGTAGTTTGGCTGCCCAACGTGTTCGAGCATACCAACACTTACAACTCCGTCGAATTGTCCGCGGGTATGGCGATAATCTTGCAAGTTAAACGTAACCTGATCCGTCAGGCCAGCCTGTTCAGCCCGTCGTTGTGCTGTGGCCAGCTGGTTTTCAGATAGTGTTATCCCAGTCACACGCGCGCCAAAGTCACGGGCCAATGTCATTGCCATGCCACCCCAACCACACCCAATGTCGAGCACGTGCATGCCCGATTCTAGCTGCAGTTTTCGGGCAATATGTGACTTCTTCGCGGATTGCGCATCTTCCAAGCTCATCTTGGGATCTGTAAAATAGGCGCAAGAATATTGCATGTCTGCGTCCAGAAACAGCCCATACAGATCATCAGAAATATCATAGTGGTGTGCCACGTTTGCCCGTGCTTTGGCTGGCGCGTTGATTTGCACGAACCGTCGCATATGAAACTGCGCCTTGTTGCGAAGGCGCAGCCACGCGGGCAACGTCCCCACTTCGCGATTGCGCACAACCATATTGATTGCCTGCTCCAAGGTGGTGTTTTGTAGCGTTATTTTACCGCTCATATACCCTTCGCCAAAACCAAGGTCGGGGTTTATGCACAGCGCTTTGATTACGGTGGGGTCATGTATCTTGATACGTGCGGTCTGCCCAGTATCTGGGCCGTAATCCCTAATGGTTCCGTCTGGATATTCGATCGTGAGCCTATCGTTGACGATCAGCCCGTTTAAAAAATGATCAAGCAGTTTGTCCCACATAAAGCATGCCCTTCACTTGCGCGTTTGGCTGAAACTGTTGGGATAATGTGAACCGAAGGGACGGTTTGGGTCAAGCCTATTGGGAAACGGCGTCTAGGTAGGCGCGTACTGCGGCCTCGAATGCGCGTGGTCGTTCGGCGTGGAGCCAGTGGCCAGCTTGAGGAATTTTGGCAAACCTTGCGCTGGGGAACAGTGGTTTGATCACTGGGCGGTGCTCACGCGTCACGTAGTCGGATTCTGCGCCGGACAAGAACAGGGTCGGTCCGTCATATGTCCCTTTTAACGTTGGAAAGGACAGAATTTTGTCCATGTCCGCCGCCAAAGCATCAAAATTCAGTTTCCAACGTTTGTTGGCCAAATCAAGCGATTGCGTGAAAAACGATTGTAGCGCGGCATCAACCCCAAAATCGGCAAGCTGTGCGCTGGCCTCGGACCGTCTGGTGACAGTGCTCAGGTCAACAGCTTTCATGGCGTCAATGAAATGGGCCTGCGTATGGCTGTAACTGACCGGAGCGATGTCTCCAACAATTAAACTGCGCACCAAATCAGGACGTGTAAGCGCCAAGGTCATTGCTGCTTTGCCCCCCATCGAGTGTCCAAGCACATCAATAGGTCCGCCGAGATGTTCGATCACCTCAGCCAGATCATTGGCCAGTTCGGGATAGCTGTTGGTGTCAAAACGTGGGCTGTCGCCGTGATTGCGCATGTCGACGGTAATGACACGACGTGTATCGCTTAACCGCTTCGCTATCACACCCCAGTTTTTGGCAGACCCATAAAGCCCGTGGGCAATCAGAAGGGTGGGGCCAGTGCCGAATTCATTATAATTTAACATAAGGTCAATTTAACGGATTTGCGCACGGGGTGCCAGTTTGATTTGGACCAATTTCACCAATGATACGGGCCATTGATGCCGCTGTATCCTCGTTCTATTGTGGGTGTTATGGATATTCATGCCGACGTAACCACAAAAGCCGAACAGCTGCGCCTAGCGTTGCGCGCCAAGCTAGGTGTGCGTGGGGCTGATCTTGCGAAGGCGGTGAATAACGCTGGCCGATTATTGCCACGACACTTACACAAGCAGGCGGCGGTAATCATAAAGGCGCAAGCGTTGGGGGGTCATCCAAAGTTAATGCGCATGGTTGATAAGGGGGCCATCAACAAAGCTCATTTGGGTATCTCATCGTTCTTAGAGACAATTGATCCCAAAGAACGTCGCCGCGCCCGTATGTTAGGCTGGGCAGGTGGCATCGCGTTCAATCTGATCGTGATTGTCGCGTGTTTCGTGGTCTGGCTGGTGTGGTCTGGGAACCTTTAGCCCTGCTTACCCGCCACGCCCAACCCCATTTGCATCAGCGTTTTACGGACGGGTCCCATGCTATAAAGTGCATTTAATCCCATCGCCCGCGCGTCCCGCATGGCAGGGCTGGAGGCTTGGCTGGCGCGGTTTAACAGATCAATGCCCCGCACCCTTAATTTGATGTCGCCCATTCGGGCCTTTTCGTAGGCCATCAACATTTCCGCATCCCCCAAGCCATCAGGGCGGGCCGTTGCCAGTTCCAACAACGCGGCCATGTCACGTAGGCTCATGTTCAATCCCTGCGCCCCGATTGGTGGAACGACATGGGCGGCTTCAGCAATCAATGCGACGCGCTGGGCACTCATGGCGGATGCGGTTTGGCTGATGATTGGCCAGATGCTGCGTTTTGAGGCAAGGGTAAGGGGGCCAAAGTGGTGGCAGGATCGGGTGGACATTTCATCTTCAAACGCAGGGATTTCCGCGTCAAACCGCGTTTGGGATTTTGGCCCGTCGTCCATCCAGACCACTGCAGAGCAGGGCAATCCATTGTAATCCGGCAAGGGGACCAGCGTGAATGGACCACCTGTGCGATGGATTTCAGTAGAGACATTGTTGTGGGGAATTGGGTGGGTTACAGCAAAAGCCAGTGCCTTTTGACCATAGCGTTTGGTGCTGACCGTGATCCCTGCGGCTTTGCGCATCGGTGAGTTGCGCCCATCTGCCGCGATGACCAGTTTGGCTTGGACCTTGTTGCCGTCGCTTAAAGTCACCTTCGCCATTTGGCTGCGGGTAAACAATGCGGTTGTGCCAGTGCCTGCGCGAAAATCCACATTTGGCAGGGCTTCTAACCGCGCCAGCATTTCGCGGCGCAACACATAGTTGGGGAAATTCCAGCCAAATGGCAGGTCGGAAATGTCAGAGGCATCAAAGTCTTTGACGATGCGGGCCTCGGGTTCCGCTCCGCCTGCATCCACGATCCGCATGATTTGCAAGGCTGCTGCATGCGGGGCAAGGTGATCCCAGATGCCAGCGGCTTCAAGTAGCGCGCGGGCAGGCTGCAACATCGCTGTGGATCGCATATCGGCCC
>JBLHPE010000128.1:0-7269 GCA_047624005.1 Ascidiaceihabitans sp. | reverse complement strand
TGCGCGCTTTTTGCAGTCTTAATTCCATATAGTAGCGTTTTGGCGAGCGGTTTAAGTAGCGTCTGAAAAGCCTCTCCAATTGTCGGGTCGACATGCCGACGTCTTTGGCAAGAGTTGAAGGGCTGATAGGCTCTTCGATATTGCTTTCCATGATCTGGATTACTTGGCTGAGTTTGGGATGACGTACGCCGATCCGTGTTGGAACAGACAGGCGCTGGGTGTCTTGATCGGTCCGGATCGAGGAATAAATCAGCTGATCAGCCACGGCGTTTGCTAGGTCTTCGCCCAGATCATCCGCAATCAATTTCAGCATCAAATCGATGGAGGACGTGCCACCAGCTGTTGTAAGCCGATTGCCGTCGACAACAAAAACCGATTTGGTCAACTCTACCTCTAAAAACTCTTCCGCAAAGCTGTCATGGTTTTCCCAATGTATTGTGGCCCGCTTTCCATCAAGTAACCCTGCTTTAGCCAACGTAAAAGCCGCTGTACAAAGACCAGCAACGGGCAAGCCTTTGCGGGCCTCACGTCGAATCCACCCAAGCAGTTTTTTGGTCGTGAATTGTTGGATATTGATACCGCCACAAATCATGATGGTGTCATCTCGCGACACCTCATCAAGATCCCCGTCAACCTTAAACACGCTGCCGGCAGAGCACCGCACCTCTTCACCACCTTCGCCAATGATACGCCATTGATAGGATTCGCGCCCAGACATGCGATTTGCAATCCGCAGGCTCTCGACGGCTGAGGCAAAGCTGAGAAGTGTGAAATCTTCTAGCAAAACAAAGACATATCGCTTTGGCTTCGTTTCTGGCTCTATCTTGGTGGCCATGCGCGGATTTAACATCGCGGCTTTTCCTTGATGGGGGCGCGGATGCGCAAACTGATTAAGACCCACAAAGTGGACCGGTTGACCAACCTTGGTCACGCCACGGTCTTTGCGTCAAGTGCCGTCAATTGACATATGGTCACTTCAATCAAGCTTTTGTATAGTCATCCACTCAATACGACCCACAATGGGTCAAAAACGGAGAAGACAGATGAGCGATTGGACCAAATCAAGCTGGCGCAACAAGCCACGGATTCAGATGCCCGATTATACGGATGCAGCCGCCCTTAGCGCTGTTGAAGCGCAGCTGTCACAGTATCCATTGTTGGTTTTTGCGGGCGAAGCCCGCCGCTTGAAATCACATTTGGCAGCGGCGTCCCGCGGTGAAGCATTTTTGTTACAAGGCGGCGATTGTGCCGAAGCCTTTGACCAATTCAATTCCGATAGCATCCGCGACACGTTCAAAGTAATGTTGCAGATGGCGATGGTTTTGACCTTCGGTGCCAAAGTGCCAGTGATTAAAGTTGGCCGTATGGCTGGCCAATTCGCCAAGCCACGCAGCGCGAACACCGAAACAATCAGTGGTGTTGAGCTTCCTAGCTACCGCGGCGACATCATCAACGGTTTGGATTTCACACCCGAGGCTCGCATTCCTGATCCTGCGCGCATGTTGCAGGCTTATACACAGTCGGCTGCTACGCTGAATTTGTTGCGTGCGTTTTCGACTGGTGGTTTTGCGGACATGAAGCGTGTTCATTCTTGGACACTTGGCTTTACGGATGGCCCAGAAGCCCAGAAATATCGCGAGCTTGCGAACCGTATTCAAGACACCATTGATTTCATGGGTGCGGCAGGTATCAACTCTGACACCACACATGAATTCGCTTCGGTTGAGTTTTACACCAGCCATGAATCCCTTCTGCTTGAGTATGAAGAAGCATTGACCCGGATTGATTCTACATCTGGCAAATGGTTGGCTGGCTCATCGCATATGATCTGGATCGGCGATCGTACGCGCCAGCCTGATGGTGCACATGTCGAATTTGCCAGCGGTGTTCAAAACCCGATTGGTCTGAAATGTGGCCCGACAACGACTGCTGAAGACCTGAAAGTTCTGATGGCCAAGTTGAACCCAGAAAACGAAGAAGGTCGTCTGACACTGATCGCTCGCTTCGGCGCAGGCAGTGTTGGGGATCATCTGCCACGTTTGATCAAAGCCGTTAAGGAAGAGGGCGCGAATGTGCTTTGGACCTGCGATGCGATGCATGGCAACACGATCAAATCGTCCACGGGCTACAAGACGCGACCATTCGAATCAGTCTTACGTGAGGTGCGTGAATTTTTTGGTGTGCATCAAGCAGAGGGCACAGTTCCTGGTGGCGTGCATTTCGAGATGACAGGCCAAGACGTGACCGAGTGTACAGGCGGTGTTCGTGCTGTGAGCGACGAGGATCTATCTGATCGCTACCACACAGCCTGTGATCCACGCCTGAATGCCAGCCAATCGCTGGAACTTGCCTTCTTGGTTGCTGAGGAACTGTCGGCGCGCCGCATCGAGGTCCAAGCCAAAGCAGGCTGACAAAATTCAATACTCAGTTTAAAAGGGGCGGCGTTCATCAACGCCGCCCCTTTTTCGTTTTTTGTAAGTGGTTTCAGTCGTCGTTCTTAATCAAACGTAGATAAGTCTTCTGAGGCCGTTTTGACGTGCTTGTGTAATCAACTTGTGATTCCCTAAACCCTTTCATTGTATCATTGCCTGAGACCGCTTCTAAGTGTCCGCTGGCATCAACATCCGCAGTCGTGTTTGTCAGTGGACGGGTTTTAGTACCTGCCACGTCGAACCGTCGTGGCTGGTTTCCCATTTCGCCGCGCGCGACAAAGCACCCTAAGACCCGGCTAACATCACCAAGATCGCTCTTTAGCGGCAATAACAGCATGCGTGCGTCCATAGCCGGTTTGTTGCGGCCGACTTCGGCAGACAAGCGCAATTCGCATACCGATGGGCGTTGGAACACCTCCTCAAGCATGTCACCCATCTCGCGTCGTCCGTTGGGTGTGATGAAAGACGTCAACGGCATCCCACGCACTTCCATTCCCATCAGGTTGTTCAGGTGACTGCCCGCGATACGCAAACGGGCCATACCGATGGCGATGCGTTCCAGAACAAAGGTATATTCCAAAGCGCTTTCAATCCCACGTGGATCTATTTCAGACCGTTTTGGCATTTGCCGTGATCCGCGCAAGGCTTCCCAATATGCCTCGATTTGTGAAAGTGCGGAGAAGCCTGCGTCTGACCGGTATTCCATCATTTCAAAAACATTCCGTTCGTTTAACTTGTCCATCGTCTTCCATCATCATTAAATTACAGCTTTTCCCGCTTTTCGAGAATTTAGGGTTGATGAAACCTTAATATATTAACTTGAAGTGGATATGGTGGTTAAACTTAACAAATGGTTAATGTTGGACCCTTCCATACGAAACATTGTACGGTTTCATCAGGGGGTTGCGGCAAATGTCGCAATAGCGCACTGCAAAGCCAACGATTGAATAGGACATCTACATGCTCAAATCTATGACCGGGTTTGCATCTGCGACGGGGACTTTTGACAGTTGGAGCTGGACGTGGGAGTTGCGCAGTGTCAACGGCAAGGGGCTAGATTTACGCCTGCGGGTTCCCGACTGGATTGACGGGCTTGAGATCGGTTTGCGCAAAGCCTTGGGTGCTGTCGCTTCCAGAGGAAACGTGACCCTTTCATTGCGTATCACCCGCGAAGAAGAGGCTGGGGGCACGCTGACGGTCAATGCTGGCGTGCTACAATCCGTTTTGGATGCGATGGCCGTGATCGAGACGCAGGCGATGGATGCGGGGCTGTCATTGGCACCTTCAAAAGCGTCTGATATTGTTACCATGCGCGGTATTTTGGATCAAAAGGCAATAGGCGAACAAGACACCAAACCCTTGTCCAAAGCGTTGTTGGCCCAAGCGGATGAATTGATCGCTTCATTTGATGCAATGAGACAAAGCGAAGGGGATGCACTTGCGATAGTCCTGAAAGGACAATTGAGCGAGATCGAAACCTTGACAACATCAGCCAACGAAACGGCCAAATTGCGGGCCGTCGATGTGGCTGCAACCCTGCAACGAAATTTGGCGAAAATCATTACAAATACGGACAACCTTGATCAGGATCGCGTGTCCCAAGAGCTGGCATTGCTCGCGGTTAAAGCTGATATCACCGAAGAGATTGATCGTTTGGCAGCGCACGTCAAAGCTGCAGAAACTTTGCTGGCCGAAGATGGGCCTGTTGGCCGCAAAATGGATTTCTTGATGCAAGAGTTCAATCGCGAGGCCAATACCTTATGTTCGAAAGCACAAAATGCGGAACTGACACGCATCGGTCTTGCGCTAAAAGTGTTGATCGATCAAATGCGTGAACAAGTCCAAAATGTGGAGTGATCAGCGATGAATGACCGCAATGACCGTCGTGGTCTTTTGATAATACTCAGTTCGCCCTCGGGCGCTGGCAAAAGCACCTTGGCCAAACGCTTGCGTGTTTGGGATCCCGAATTGGATTTCTCTGTCTCCGCCACAACCCGCGCACCCCGCAAAGGTGAAGTTGACGGTGCCGATTATCATTTTCTTGAGGAACAGGTTTTCAAGGGCATGGTCACAGATGGTGAAATGTTGGAACATGCACACGTCTTTGGCAATTTCTACGGCTCTCCGAAAGGCCCGATTGAAAAGACCATCGAGACGGGTCGCGATGTGTTGTTTGATATTGATTGGCAGGGCGCGCAGCAAATCACAAACTCTGCCCTCGGCACGCATACATTATCGATCTTTCTGTTGCCGCCCTCTATCATCGAATTACGCAACCGTTTGGAAAAACGTGGTCAGGATGATCCCGAAACCATTGGCCGCCGTATGGAAAAAAGTTGGGACGAGATTAGCCATTGGGGTGGGTATGATTTCGTTTTGGTCAACGATGATCTGAACGCCACTGAAGAGCAGCTAAAGACTATCATCACGGCAACCCGTTTGCGCCGCAGCCAGCAACCACAACTGACCGACCATGTTCGCAATCTGCAAACTCAATTTGAGGAAACACCATGACAATTTATGCCTTGGGCGATGATGCGCCGCAAATGCATGCGGATACATGGGTTGCAGCGGATGCGAACCTTATTGGGAAAGTTGTGATGGAGGAGGGGTCTTCTGTCTGGTTCTGCTCAACCCTTCGTGCGGACCACGAGATCATTTTGGTTGGTGCAGGCACAAACGTGCAGGAAAATACTGTGATGCATGTCGATCGTGGATATCCGTTGACTATCGGGACAAATTGCACGATCGGCCATAAAGTCATGCTTCACGGCTGTACCATCGGCAACAACACTTTGATTGGCATGGGGGCCACTATTTTGAACGGCGCTAAGATTGGCAATAATTGTCTTATCGGGGCGGGGGCGTTGATCACTGAGGGCAAAGAAATCCCTGATGGGTCGTTGGTTATGGGCGCACCAGGCAAAGTTGTGCGCCAGTTGGATGACCAAGCGATTAAGATGCTTGAGGCCTCAGCGCTCCACTACCAAGAAAACATGCTCCGGTTCCGGGATACGTTGAAGGCGATTGGATAAGGAACCGCGCCTGCTATGCAAAATGATGTGATCCAAGTCTTCCTTGATGCTGTACCTATGCCTGCAATGGCAATTGATGCAGAGGGAAAAGTCGTTGCAATGAACCCCGATGGGGTCTCTTTGTTTGGCACACAGTCGCTTCATCGCAGTTATATCACGATGATCCGCCAACCTTCGGTGCTCGAGGCTATTGAAGAGACTTTGCGAGACGGCAAACAACGTGAAGCAAGCTACAAAAGTACTCTGACTGGGACCGAAACCACGTTTGGCGTCAGTTTTCGTGGGATTAAGAATGGCGCACAAGATGCTGTAAGCCATGTGGTTTTATGCTTCAAAGACGTTACCGACATTCATCACGCTGGCCAAATGAGGCGCGATTTTGTGGCAAATGTCAGCCATGAATTGCGGACACCTTTGACGTCCATGATTGGCTTCATCGAAACCCTTAGCGGGCCGGCACGTGAAGACGAAGCGGCGCGCAAACGTTTTCTACCGATAATGTTGGGTGAAGCAAATCGTATGAACCGGCTTGTTGGTGAGTTGCTGTCGCTTGGCCGTGTAGAAGTCGATGAACGGGTAAAGCCAACAGGGCTGGTGTGCCTAAATGATATTCTGAGTGAAACCTTAGATGCAATCAAACCCCTTGCCGACAAGGGGAACGTGACCCTTGAAGTGGATTTTTTACCCGAACCTTTGCACCTTATTGGCGACAGTGATCAATTGCGCCAAGTTTTTACCAACTTGATTGAAAACGGGATCAAATATGGCAGTGACGGCAAACGCGTTACGGTCCGCATGACCCTTTCGGCCCGTGACGAAGCACTGCGCGGGCCAGGGTGCCGCATCGAAGTGATTGATTACGGCGTGGGCATTTCTGCTATCCATTTACCCCGGCTGACCGAACGGTTTTACCGTGTTGATGACCACCGCAGTCGTGAATTGGGCGGTACTGGCCTTGGCCTCGCGATTGTGAAGCACATTGTAAATCGCCATCGGGGACAGATGCGAATCCATAGCACGCCAGATCTTGGAACAACCTTTACCGTTATCCTGCCCACGCAGCTAGATGCTGGTCAATAACGGCTTCTAGCCAGATTTTGGCAACAATTTTGTGCACTGGTCCACAGTTGTCATAAAACCGTTACGTAACCGTCACAAAAGCATAGCAACCGAAGCCTAGATGCAGGTTCAAGGTCGCCATGGGGGTGACCAGACTACGAAGTCACTTCAGGAGACAATTATGTCATTTGTGAAACTTACCACGTCCGCGCTGGCCATTGCCGCCGTTTCTGCAACATCCGCCGCCGCGCGTGATCAAGTTCAAGTCGCCGGCTCTTCAACCGTGCTGCCATATGCATCCATCGTCGCCGAAGCGTTTGGCGAAAACTTTGATTTCCCGACACCTGTTGTCGAATCCGGTGGCTCATCCGCTGGTCTCAAACGCTTTTGCGAAGGCGTCGGCGTAAACACGATCGACATCGCAAATGCGTCCCGCAAGATTAAATCGGGCGAATTGGAAATCTGCGCCGCAGCTGGTGTGACTGACATCATCGAAGTGCGTATTGGCTATGACGGTATCGTTTTCGCATCCGACATCGCAGGCAACGCATTCGCGTTCACACCTACAGACTGGTTCCTTGCCCTGTCTGACACGATTTTGGTGGACGGCAAAATGGTTGCCAACCCGAACACAAACTGGACCGAAGTGAATGCGTCTTTCGCAGATCAACCGATCCAAGCATTTGTACCCGGTACAAAACACGGCACACGCGAAGTATTCGAGGACAAGGTGATCCTAGCGG
>JBLHPE010000127.1:0-7290 GCA_047624005.1 Ascidiaceihabitans sp. | reverse complement strand
AGCAGCTTTTGCAGTTTTGGAAAGTGGCGCTGAGTATGAGTTGGCAACATTGAGCTATCCCGATGCCGCCGCGCAGCACCCATTTCGCACAGCCGTGGCCGCGGGTGAGGTTGATCCAAAATTGGCGACCACACCACTTGAGGTCGCAATCGCGCGTGGGTTTTCGCCAAATTCAGCGGATGCCGTATTGTTAAAGACCGCAAAGAATGGTGCCTTGGGCATGGCCTTGTTAAACACTTTGACCACACTGCACGCAGGAACACAGGGCGATATGGGGCAACTTAGCACTGCGTTGGGAACCCTACGGGCCTTAGGGCTTGAGGACGCCGCCCGTCGCGCCGCCCTGCAACTTTTGATTGCGAACGCCACCCGATGAGCCAATGGATTTCAACCTTTTTGGAAGCACAGGCCGCTGAATTAGGGGCTGCAAACAATACCCTGTTGGCCTATGGGCGTGATCTTAAAGACTTTCAGGCGTGGCTGTCTCGCAATTCACGCGACTTCCTTGAAGCATCCCAAGACGATGTCGAATCCTATCTGATTTATTGTGACGCCCAAGGACTGGCCAAATCGACCCGTGCCCGCCGCCTCTCATCCATCAAACAAATCTATCGGTTTGCCTTTGAAGAAGGTTGGCGAGAAGACAATCCAGCCATTCAAATCATGGGGCCTGGATTGGACAAACGTCTGCCAAAAACCCTTACAGTTGAAGAGGTTGACCGCCTTTTGGACGCCGCTCGCACAAAGGGCCGCGACCGCTTACGCAACACCTGTTTGATGGAATTACTTTACGCAACGGGTATGCGCGTCACCGAATTGGTTAGCCTCCCCGTGTCAGCCGCACGGGGTGACCCACGGGTGCTTTTGATCCTTGGCAAAGGTGGCAAAGAACGGATTGTTCCGCTGTCACCGCCTGCCCGCGAAGCCTTGATTGCATGGTTGCCAATGCGCGATGCAGCCGATGATCTGGCCAAGTCCAAAGGCAAGACCGCATCTAAATTCCTATTTCCCTCACGCGGCGCTGCAGGTTACCTAACCCGTCACAGGTTTTACCTACTGATTAAGGAATTGGCTGTGGATGGCGGCGTGATGCCGTCTAAGGTGACACCACATACTTTGCGCCATGCCTTTGCCACCCATCTGCTGGCCGGCGGCGCTGACCTGCGATCTATTCAAGCGATGCTTGGGCATGCCGACGTTGCCACCACTGAAATTTACACGCATGTGTTAGATGAACGACTAAAAGAGCTGGTATTGGAACATCATCCACTGGCCAAGGATGGCAAACGCAAGTCCTGAGGTAAAACGTCTTCAGAAGGCCAAACACCTGATATCAGTGATTTTTCATACCCATGGGTCAATCCTGCTGACGCCATATCGGCAACCGCTCCGGCAACATCATACGCAAGCTCGCAGATGGCGATCCTGCCCTCTTCTATCACTGCATAACGCGTCGTTCTTTCACCATTGTGTGGTGGCATCCCAATGACGCCTGCGTTGATCCAACGTCCATTTAAAGTTTCGCGCACAAACGGTATGCCGCAATGCCCCGCAATGATGTGATCCACGGGGCCAACCTTTTCTTCGACTGCTGCCCATTCATGCTCAAATACCGCATAGTCACTGCTGCTCCAAACAAAACGCGCCACGTCTTTTAGTCCACCATGCAACACGGCGTAACGTGATCCACAATGATCAAAGGTAACGATATCAGGGCGTTGGCCCATCCATTCGCGATCACCTACATCGATGGACTTGCTGGCATGTGCAAACCAACCTGCTGACAAAAGATCACAGGCAGATCCATCTTCAAACCCACACCCGCAGTCAAGCGCACCAGCGGCCAGCTGAATTTCGCAATTGCCTGCCACAACAACACAGCCCGATTTTCGAACCAAATTCACCGTCGCACTGGGGGCCCCACAATAGGCAACGACATCTCCCGTACAGATCAGATTTTGTTCACTTATATCGCGTTTCTTTGCCTGCTCAAACAATGCTTGTGTCGCCTGGAAATTGGAATACGGACCACCAAAGGCAAGGACTGGACCGCTCAACGTGCCGATGTGTTCATGTCGCAATGTAAATCCTCGCAATCGCATGGCCTTGAATGCGCAGGCCAGCGCCCCCATAACCCATGTAAGGTAAAGGATATACTTACAAATGATCGATACATTGGCAACGCTGGACAACTCGTTCTGGATCACCTGCGGCGTGATCTTGTTACTGCTTGTTTTGTCTGGATTTTTCTCTGGTTCAGAGACGGCATTGACCGCCGCCTCTCGGGGTAAATTGCGTGCTCAAGCAAACAAGGGTTCCCGTGGGGCACAACGCGCATTGGACATCACAGAAGACAACGAACGGCTGATCGGATCGGTCTTGCTGGGCAATAACCTTGTGAATATTCTGGCGACATCATTGGCGACTGGTATCTTCTTGCGCGCCTTCGGGGAAAGCGGTGTTTTGATGGCGACCGTTGTGATGACCCTGTTGGTTTTGATATTTGCAGAGGTGCTGCCAAAGACCTATGCGATCATCAATGCAGAAAGCGTATCTGCAGCAGTGTCGCGCCCTATCTCATTGATTGTAATTGTATTTTCTCCAATTGTTGCTGCCGTACGTTTCCTTGTCCGCGGCGTATTGCGTGTGTTTGGTGTGCGGATTGATCCCGACAGTCACATCATGGCCGTGCGCGAGGAGATCGCAGGTGCCCTTCATTTGGGGCACTCCGAAGGCATCGTCGAAAAGGAAGATCGTGACCGTATTTTGGGCGCGCTTGATCTGGGCGAACGTGTCGTAGAAGAGATCATGTTACACCGTTCTGACATCGAGATGGTCAACCTTGGGGACACCCCTGATGCGATCCTTGAGCAGTGTTTGAATTCGCCGCACAGCCGCTTGCCTGTTTATCAAGATGATCCCGAAAACATCATTGGTGTTATCCATGCCAAAGATTTACTGCGAGCGATTTACAAAGAGATTGGCGGATCAGATGGTGATGCGAGTGCATTGAAATCATTCGATATTTCATCTGTGGCAGTGTTGCCCTATTTTGTGCCAGAAACGACCACCTTGGACGATCAGATGCGCCAATTCTTGCGCAATCGCAGCCACTTTGCCCTTGTCGTGGACGAGTATGGCAGCCTGCAAGGGTTGATCACGCTTGAGGATATCTTGGAAGAAATTGTTGGTGAAATCACGGACGAATTTGACGCCGAGACAGAGCACCAGGTAACGGCAACGGGCGACGGTGAATTCATTGTAGACGGGGCCACAACCATCCGCGACCTTAACCGCGCCAATGATTGGAATCTGCCTGATGAAGAGGCCAACACTATCGCTGGTTTGGTCATTCATGAGGCGCAGATGATCCCGACTGTGGGTCAGGTGTTTTCATTCCACGGCTTCCGGTACGAAGTGATGGAACGCGACGGCAATCGGATCACTGAACTGAAGATCCGTCCGTTGTAATTGCAAGGGTTAACGCGGCGTACGTTGGCTGCTTGCCGCTAAACTGTACAATTATGCCCCCTGACTTGTACAATCCAAGGGCTGTATAGACGCAGTTTCGAGGGCGAAATTGGCAAAATGTACAATTGATGGATCGATCTGTACATTTTTGCGAGATTTAGGCGTTAACAGGCTGGTAACGCATACGCCCACGTTAACGTTTGCTGGCGGTCGTTAACTGTTAAGTAAGGTTTTGCGCAAATCGGGTGCCGTTGAGCGGCTTCAACCCTGCCAATGCATCGTTCGCCCAAGGCGGGATAAATCCCGCCCTACGTTTTCATCGCAGCGTCGTTCGGTCACAGAATCGAACTTACGCGCCTTTGTTCACGGCTTTCTTACCGGCCTTATTTGGGTGCGATCCTTCTTGTCTCGCAACATTGTGCAGCCCTTGATAAGCCGCTGGCTTTTTCACAGGGTTGGCATCTGCGCGTTTGACGCGTGGCTTTTTAGATTTAGGCATACTGTGTCCCTTCAGGAGTTGCAGGGGTCTTAGAGGGTTTAGGGCGGGATTGTAACCGCTGAGTTTGGAGCTTGGGTCTGGCACACGAAGAGGCACTTCAACGCAGGGCGGGTTTTATCCAACTGTGGATGTTGGCACTTACTATTGGCCCAATGACAGCCAGAGCACGATGTGAGCGTCATCCATCAGTGTTTACATTGCAGAATTTTCAACCGAAAAAGAGAACTCTAAAGATTGAGTGGCTGGCGTGAAATTGCGCAGGTGCCACATTTTTGTCGGAGATCACCATGACCCTACCTTACGAATCTGCGCATGAAGAATTGCATTACATCAATCGCGCCGGCTGGCTGCGTGCGTCTGTCTTGGGCGCGAATGACGGCATCGTGTCTGTTTCATCGCTGATCGTCGGCGTTGCCGCCGCAGACCCCAGCCCAACAGCGATTTTGGTGGCTGGGGCCGCTGGACTGGCCGCGGGTGCAATGTCGATGGCCGCAGGCGAGTACGTATCTGTCAGTTCGCAGTCCGATATTGAACGCGCGGATATTGCTCGTGAAAAACAGGCCCTCATCGATACGCCCGAAGAGGAAGAAGCAGAACTAGCCTCCATCTATCAATCTCGTGGATTGTCCCCCGAAACAGCCGCCTTAGTCGCTAGAGAATTGACCGAAGTAGATGCCCTTGGGGCACATGTGCGTGATGAACTTGGACTGTCCGAAGTGCACACTGCAAATCCGTTGCAGGCGGCGCTGGCGTCCGGGCTCACATTTACGGCCGCAGCAGCATTTCCACTTGCCGCCGCGATTTTAGCACCAAGCGACAAGGTTATCCCAGCCGTTGTTATCACCACATTGATCTGCCTCGCTGGCCTTGGGGCCTTAGGGGCCCAAGCTGGTGGAGCGCCAAAACTACCCGCAACGGCGCGTGTATTATTCTGGGGTGCAGCGGCTATGGCCATCACTGCCGGTGTTGGTCGCATCTTTGGTGTGAGCGTTTAGACGTCAGCTTACCCGCTATTTGACCCAAGTTTAATCCCTGCAACACTACGCCCTTTGCACCAAACGGTGGTTCATCCTGAACTGCCGTTTGGTGGTCTACACCCTCCCCTATCGCCTCAACCTCGTTCCCAGCCACTGCGTCCTTCACAAACCCCAACGCAGGGCTGCTTTGCGGCCACAAAGGCCTGAGCAACCGATGACGCCGCTGCCAATTGCGACGGCTTGTGCATGGGTACGCATGTAGAAAACACCATAAAACTTGGCTTGGTTCCCTCTGAATTGCGCGGCTTGTATTGTCACGGGTTGCCACAAGGCGACATATTTTGTCGCAATCGAGCCAGCCACAGGTCAGAGTGAAATCCAAATTACTAATGAGATATGCAAAGGAAACCGTCCCGATGAAAACCACCACCCGCGTAGCAGTGATCGGAGGCGGCGTTGTTGGCGCGTCTGTTTTGTACCACCTAACCAAATTGGGTTGGTCGGATGTACTGTTGTTGGAACGCTCTGAACTGACCTCGGGATCTACATGGCACGCTGCGGGCGGGTTTCATACGTTGAACGGCGACACCAATATGGCGGCGCTTCAGGGCTATACCATTAAGTTGTATAAGGAGCTTGAGGAAATCACAGGCATGTCATGCGGATTGCACCACGTGGGCGGTGTAACATTGGCCGACAATCAGGATCGCTTTGATATGTTGCTGGCCGAACGCGCCAAGCATCGGTTCATGGGTCTAGAGACTGAAATCGTTGGTCCTGAAGAGATCAAGAAAATCGCGCCTGTGACCAATATCGACGGGATCATCGGCGGACTTTATGATCCGCTTGACGGACATTTGGACCCCTCAGGTACAACCCATGCCTATGCAAAGGCCGCGCGTATGGGTGGTGCGACGATTGAGACGCATACATTTGTGAAAGAGACCAACCAACGCCCCGACGGGACATGGGATGTGGTCACGGATAAGGGTACAATTCACGCGGAACACGTGGTGAATGCGGGCGGTCTGTGGGCGCGTGAAGTTGGTGCGATGGCGGGGATTTATTTCCCACTGCACCCGATGGAGCACCAGTACATCGTGACAGAAGATGTTCCTAGGATCGTCGATATGATGAAAGACGGGATAGAGCACCCGCACGTCATGGACCCAGCAGGAGAAAGCTATTTACGCCAAGAAGGCCAAGGGTTGTGTATCGGATTTTACGAGCAAACCTGCCGGCCTTGGGCAGTGAGCGGCACGCCGTGGTCCTTTGGTCAGGACCTGCTGCAGGATGATTTCGATAAAATCGAGGATAGTATAAACTTCGCCTACAAACGTTTTCCAGATTTGGAAAAAGCGGGTGTTAAAAACGTGATCCACGGTCCCTTCACCTTTGCGCCAGACGGCAATCCACTGGTTGGTCCCGTCCCCGGCGTGCGCAATTACTGGTCGGCTTGCGGCGTAATGGCAGGCTTTAGCCAAGGTGGCGGCGTTGGTTTGATGCTGGCGCAGTGGATGGTTGAGGGCGAAACAGAGCGTGACGTGATGGCGATGGATGTCGCCCGTTTCGGCGATTGGATTTCGCCGGGGTACACCCTGCCCAAAGTGATCGAAAATTATCAAAAGCGCTTTTCCGTTTCCTATCCTAACGAGGAACTGCCAGCCGCCCGTCCAAACCGAACCACACCAATGTACGATATATTCACTGGTATGGGCGCTGTCTGGGGCCAGCAATTTGGGCTGGAAGTGGTCAACTACTTTGCCACTGGTGATGAGCCAAAGTTTGAAACACCCTCTTTCCGCCGCTCTGATGCGTTTGAGGCAACAGAGCGTGAAGTGCGCGGAGTCCGCGAGGCTGTTGGAATCAACGAGGTACATAACTTTGGTAAATATCTGGTCAAAGGTGACGGTGCCCGTGCATGGCTCGATCGCATAATGGCTGGGCGTATGCCAAAACATGGGCGTCTTAGCTTGACGCCCATGTTGTCGCCTAAAGGCAAGTTGATTGGGGATTTCACGGTATCCTGTTTGGCTGAGGATGAGTTTCAGCTGACCGCGTCTTATGGATCACAAGCTTATCACTGGCGATGGTTCAAGCAACATGAGGAAGATGGCGTAACGCTTCAAAATATAGCCGATAAACGGAATGGATTTCAAATTGCAGGGCCAAATGCACGGGCAGTTTTGAGTGCTTGCACCCTAACCGATATTTCTGAAATGAAATTCATGGATGTGCGCCCTATGACCGTGGGGATGACAGACTGTTTGGTCCAACGTGTCAGCTACACAGGCGATCTGGGGTACGAAATTTATTGCGATCCAATGGGACAACGCAATCTTT
>JBLHPE010000126.1:0-7445 GCA_047624005.1 Ascidiaceihabitans sp. | reverse complement strand
CGGCAGGATCTGTGTATCATTCTTCATAGGCGTATTGCTCCTTGTGAGGTTCTGGCCGGCTTTGACACCTGCCACAATACGCCGCCTTTCAAATCACGCCATCACCCAAATTCGGTCATAACTCATGCCAGACGTGGCTACACTCCAAAAAAAGTGGGCGTCAGCAATCGAAGAGAAAGTTGAAGAAGAACTGAAAACGATTTCTCCTGATGCGCTTTTGAAAAGCTGGATGAAAAGCGCTGCCGGCAACACTGATATCTTAGCTGGATTGCTGAAGTTTCCAGGGTTAAAGGCCGATTGAATAACGTGTTTTTCATGGCTTTAGCTGAGAGTCATGAGGCTCTAAATTTTGTAAGTTCCTATTGAGGTAAATAAACTTCATCTCGATACCTATGCCCGACAGAGGTCTGTTAGCGAAGGCTGGCAGTATTTTTCACGATCTGGCTCAACTTGTTCGGTTCACGAAGCATGCGCGGCATAGTTGGCAGTGGTTGGTCAATCTGGCAATAATATAGCGGTGCTAGTCAGGAAGGGCATTTACATGCGCAGGCCTAAGCTGGTTCCGAGCGTCACGATCCTATTGTGAATATAACGTCAGGAAATTTGACGTTCTTGTCCTTCCCAGAAAGGCTTGCGCAGTTCAATCTTCAACACCTTGTTTGCTCCGGACAGCGGCAAAGGTTCGGTGCGAAATTCAATACTACGGGGACATTTGTAGCCTGCGATCAGTGTGTGGCAGTGCGCCCGCAGATCGTCTGGTGTCACCGTTGTATTGGGGTTTAGGATAATGATGGCGTGCACGCTTTCGCCCCATTGGTCACTGGGGATACCGATCACTGCACTTGTTGCCACAGCAGGATGTTGCCCCAACGCATTCTCCACCTCTGCGGAATAAACATTTTCGCCGCCGGATACGATCATATCTTTCACGCGGTCCATCAAGAAGATAAAACCTTCGCCGTCCATATATCCTGCGTCTCCAGTCATTACCCAGCCGTCTTTGATCGTTTCTGCCGTGATGTCAGGTTTATTCCAATAACCCAGCATCGTTGTAGGGCCTTTGACTGCAATCTGCCCCACATCACCACGCGCAACTTCTACGTTTTCGTCATCGACAATGCGTATTTCACACACACGCGTTGGGCGACCCGCCGAACGTAATTTCCCGGCTTTTGGACCCTCGAAGACATGGTATTCTGTTGGTAATACTGTCGCGACAGGGCTGAGTTCTGTTTGACCAAAAGCCTGCAAGAACGCGACATTTGGAAACTTCTCAAAGGCCTCTTTCAAGACGGCTTGTGTAATAGGGGATGCGCCGTAAGCAACCTGTTCCAATGAAGATATATCGGTTTGAGCCAGCTTTTCGCTTTGCAGAACCATTTGCAGCATGACGGGCACCAACAGAACTTGGCTTGGGCGATGGGTTTCGATAGCAGCCAGCGTGCTGTCTGGTGTGAACATGGGGATCACAACATGCGTGCCAGCCATAAAGGTAACTGCACTGAAAAACAGGAGATCTGCGATGTGAAACATCGGCGCGGCGTGAAGGTATACAATGCCATCACGCATGTTTATCTCGTGTGCGTTCGCGACACCGCCCACATAGAAATTGGTGTGGGAAAGCATCACACCTTTAGGGAAACCAGTTGTGCCACCCGTATAGAAAACACCTGCCAAATCATCACCACTGCGACCAGCGTCAGGTACTGGATTTGCTGCTGTCAATATATCTTCATAGTTCACCATGCCTTCAGGTGTCTTGGCGTCTCCGCAATAAATTAGCGTCTTCAGTCCGGCTACCTGTGATTTGACCTCCGTTGCGACATCTTTGAACGCTTCATCAACGATAAGAATTTCTGCACCAGCATCATTTAGCGCATAGGCACATTCGGCAGCTGCCCAGCGGATATTCATCGGCATCATCGCTCCACCAGCCCAGACAGTGGCAAAGTAGTATTCGATATATCGATCAGAGTTCAGGGATAACAATGCCACCCGATCTCCGGCTTTCAAGCCAAGGCTTTGTAACGCTCCGGCCAATCGGGCCACCCTGTCCAGCATCTGGCTCCAACTTTGTTGGCGATCCTCGAAAATCGTAGCGATTCCGTTGGGATTGACCTGAGCAGCGCGCCTGATGATGGATGAGATTTGCATGGTTCTGTCCTTTGAGCACTGTTCGTTGCTGGATTGTGATCAAATTGGGTTAGGAAGCCCATGTATGTCAACGGTTTCTGATGTTTTTGGAAGTCTGTTGTTGATGTGACGCATTATCCTCCGCAATATCCTGACAAGCTGCGGCAGATATCAATTTGTGTGTTGCGCGGTCAAAAGGGAGAACTGCGTGATAACAATCAAAGCTGAAGGCGCCGCAATTGTGTCTGAAATTCGTGTGGCAAAAGGCGACAGAGTTTCCGCGGGCACTGTCTTGCTTGTGACCGAATTGATGAAGATGCATCACGACATTCGCACAGGCGAAAGTGGCGTGGTCACAGCAGTCCATATCATGCTGGGAGATGAATTGACCGATGGGATGCCGCTGATCACATTGGAGCCCGCAAAAGTTGATGCCGATTTATCGACTGACGAAGTCGACGGACGACCAGACTTTACTGAGTTCGAGGCGCGTATGAAATTGGTGTCTGACAGCAGTCGACAGGATGCGGTCGCAAAACGCCACGCAGGTGGGGGACGTACTGCCCGTGAAAATATGGAAGACCTTTTTGATGCTGGGTCTTTCACCGAATACGGCGCGCTTGCAGTAGCGGCGCAACGTATCCGCCGTCCTTTGATAGAACTTCAAGAACGCACACAAGGCGACGGAATTATTTGTGGCACAGGGCTGGTTGCAGGTCAGCCAACCGCGGCGATGGCCGTTGATTATATGGTGCTTGCTGGCACACAGGGCTTTAACCATCACCGCAAAATGGACCGACTGATTGAGTTGGCAGGACGCAATAACCTGCCGATTGTTTTGTTCGCCGAGGGCGGTGGTGGGCGGCCAAACGATTACGATGTTGAACAGATGATGGCTGCATGGCTGAATGTCGGCTCGTTTAGACACTTCGCCGCTTATAAGGGCCGAAAAATTGGCATTGTGTCGGGGTTCTGCTTTGCTGGAAACGCCGCACTTTTTGGTGTTTGTAACGTTCGAATTGCCACGCAAAACAGCTGGATTGGCATGGGTGGCCCCGCGATGATCGAAGGTGGGGGCCTCGGTGTCGTAAAGCCAACCGACATCGGCCCATCTGATACTCAGGTTAAGAATGGCGTGATCGATCTGTTAACGCAGGACGAAGCCAGCGCCGTTGCTGCGGCCAAGGCATTGCTGGCGTTGCCGATAAAAGTCGAAGTGGCCAAACCAGATAGGTCATCAGAGGTGCTGCGATCAATCGTTCCGGTTGACCGAACCCGCGCTTATGACATGCGTAAGGCTGTGTTGGCCGTGGTTGATCCTGACAGCTTTCTTGAGCTGCGCCGTGATTTCGGAATCGGAATGATAACTGGGTTTGCGCGGATTAAAGGCCGTGCAGTCGGGCTTCTTGCGAACAACCCTCTGCACTTGGGAGGGGCGATAGATGCCACAGCGGGTGACAAGGGCGCACGGTTCCTACAACTTTGTGATGCATGGGGTTTACCCGTTGTTACGCTTTGCGACACGCCAGGCTTTATGGTTGGGTCAGAGGTCGAGGAAACGGGGCAGGTCGCCCACATCTCAAGATTATTTTTGGCGGGCGCAAACTTTGGGCAACCATTGATCACGGTTATCTTGCGCAAAGCGTACGGTTTGGGCGCAATGGCGATGGCAGGCGGTGGGTTTGATCGTCCACATTATTGCTGTGCATGGCCGACGGGAGAAGTTGGTGCGATGGGGCTTGAGGGTGCTGTTAAGCTGGGGCATCGAGATCACCTAGCAGCTATAGTTGACCCCGATGAACGTGAAGATGAGTACAAGCGTTTGGTGGCCGAACTTTACGAACGTGGCAAGGCACTCAACGCCGCGAGCCTTTTAGAGTTCGACGCGGTGATCGATCCAGCGGCAACAAGTGATGAGATTGATCGCGCGCTCACAACTGCGGGACCTGGATCGCCTGGACCCAGATACATTGATGCTTGGTAGGCAAAGCCAAATTTAGGTAATTAAGCAGCCATTGATCGGCGCATTGCGATCGTTGGGATGAAGATGATAGCGACCTTAAATTGCTGCAACCAGGGTCGGAGATATTGTCAGTTTTCTGCTCAGAGAAATCAGAATTATGTTGCTTATGGGCGCAAAAGGTTGTGCGGACCATACTATTCGTCGGCTGACTAAAGGAACAGTTTACCCAGGTCTTAGCTGAACTGTGCATGCAAACTTTCTGCCGTTCTTGTAAGTGTACTATCATCAAGATCAGTTACTTCGATCCTGTGAACAGTGCCGTCTTTGTGGGCTGCGGATTTGGCATAACGCGGATCATAGTGATCTGCGATCAACCCTGCTGCTAACGTTTGCCAATCGCCTGTTTGCGCCTGCGCCTGCCACTGGGCGATCTGCGTGCCCGAATGATAAGGGCGTAGTTTTTCGAGTAATTCACGCAATGTAACCTCGTCCTGCGTAAGATCGGCGTAAGCACGACATAAAAACGAGCTGCGTGCCGTCAACGGGGCAGTGATGTGGATCCGGCGGGCATTGACCATCAAGGCCCAAAGCGATGGTGGAATGATACGCTCACCAATCTTGCTACTTTCGGCCTCTACAAATGTGATTTTCGTTGGATCAAGCGTCGCCAATTCGGCTGCGATGCGGGTTTCGAACATCTTTTGCGCGGGCTGCGGCGTACTGATCCCGCCAAAGAGTGAACCGCGATGACAAGCAATCCCTTCAAGGTCGAGGATTTGTGCGCCTTGCTCCGCCAGCTGATGCAACAGTGCGGTCTTAGCCGTTCCTGTACCGCCGCCAATTAACATCAAACGATGAGACAGCGGCGTCTCATAAAGCGTCTTTACGATTTCGCGGCGGTAACTTTGATATCCGCCCTTGAGCAATTGCACGCGCCAGCCGACTTGATCAAGGATCGTGGCAAAAGCACCAGAGCGCTGTCCGCCGCGCCAGCAATAGACCAAGGGCTGCCATGCACCGTCCTTGTCCGCTAACGGACCTTGCAGGTGGGTCGCCGTGTTCTGTGCAACTAATGCGCCGCCAATCCGGCGAGCGTTGAAGGGGCTGACCTGCGTGTAGATCGTCCCGACTTCGGCCCGCTGGGCATCGCTAAGGACTGGGAGATTGATCGCGCCGGGCAGATGGTCCTCTGCATACTCGGCTGGGGCGCGGACGTCGATGATGGTATCGACCGCCAGACCTTGAAGGTCAGCCAAAGAGGTCAGGAACAGAGATTTCATGGGATGCCTTTACGCGAAGTTGTTAACCTCTAGCTGGTTCGCCAGTCCGGGCTGCCAGAGTGTGATGCTATTATCCAGCCGCAGCAAGCGCTTCATCATCTCAGAAATAACAATACGACAACCTCTAGGGTTTTAAAGCTCCGTCAACTGATTACCAACACTCGACCGGTATATGGCAACATGCAGAGTCTACAATACCGATCATTTGGAACATGATCCTCAAGCGGCAAATAGAACGGTCTGTACCTCCAGCCATGGTCTCATCATCGCTATAAAATCCGTTACTATTTACCAAAGTAAAATAGCACCAAAAAATTAATAATAACATGCATTTTTTAGCAGAAAAACCTAAAATCCACAATTCCGATAAGGTAGCGAACGTCCAAAAAAGCTTCGTTCCCGCGTCACTTGACAGCGCGGGCTTTCTTTGGTTTTTTCCAAACATATATAGCCCAACTGAGCAGACTTAAGCCTAATGAGATGCGGGAAGAAACCCTAGTGTAGTGTGAAAAGATTGGTCCTATACCGATTTTTCTTACTAAATGAACTACTGCTTTCTAAAAATAGTCCCAGTTGAAGCTAACGCGCACTCGACTTATCCAAAGATCAAAAAAGCCACATGTCTTGTGCGGCGGATGCTCGGCGAAAACGCAGCGACAAAATACGCATTAACCTTGTTTCGTTGATATTTTGACAGAGAAGGCATTCTATTCGGAGAATGTCAGTATTTGGGGTATTATATCGAACGATTTGAGCAGTGCTATAAGAAGACCTGCTGCCAGCTAAAAAATCTCGACTTTTCAGATTCCGTCGATCTTGCGAAAGTGTTTGGTTCTGAAGGGCTTAAACGCGAACACGTTGGCGTGATTGATGCTCTGCGCACGACTATTAGCAAAGGCAAAAACGGTGGCGCAAAAACTGAGGGAAAAGTCCTTGCTGATGGTTGCGCCGCATCCAAGGGCCGTAGCCTTGTTGGTCTGGTGTCCAACGCATTCTCCGAAGTTAACGACCGCGTCGCTGCCGTAAAAATGGCCCGCCATATGTATCTAATGTAAATGCGTGGCGGTCAGGGCGTTTGGATATATTCGCCACCAGTAGATTACAGCGAATGGCTTTACGACGAATATAAGGGCTTAAATAAGGTTGGCTTGGCGACATGGGCTAGTCGCGATGAGGAAACTTATTCGGATGCAGAAAAAAAGCGATAGCAGACGCCACTCAGCTGGCGATGCGCTGGTCGATGAAATGCATTGCTGCGTTGGGGTCACCCAATGACGCGACAAACGCTGTGATTAAGCGATGGTTTTGCGAACCGGATGCGGATGAAAAAGAGCTTAAACGAGTCAGCAAAAAGCCGATGTCGGGTTTCCGTAAGATCGCCAACGTGCTGAACAGCAACATGCTGGTATTATCGGATGAACCGATTGACCGCAACAATGGTGGGTGGAAAGACTATGCCTTCGTCTACGGTTCGGAAAAAATGAACGTGATTTACATCCAGCAGGCCACGTTGTCGGCAGCACTTGGTGCCAAAATGTGGGATGCTGCGTTGACGATTGTGCACGAGTTGTCCCACCGTGAACTTAAGACCGATGAACACCGTTACGCTGATCAGGGGCCAATCAGCCCAGGTAGCACTAAGGGACTATCGACCAAGAAGGCGATCATAAACGCAGACAACTGGGGTTTCTTCGCGGCAGACTTAAACAATGCACTTTCAAATGGCGTATGCCAAACATCCAGCGGCGTGGCTGCATGATGTGGGGGATTATATCATGAGCAGTCCAACTGAGGTCACGCCCGTAACGGTAGGTAATATCCGATATGATGCACTTCATTGGGGCAAAGAACGAGGATTAGATCAAAATGGTGGTTTTGTCATCGCGACAAACCCTAGCACCGGCGAAGAAATTTGGGTTCAAAAGATCTATGAGATTGTATTCGGAGATAAGTCGCCGCAGAAATATGATCTGTTCATTACAGATCTCAAATTTCTGGATGCAAGAAATGGCCTTCAGATCACTGACCAAAGTGGCCGCGTGCATCATATGGGACTTGATAGTCGAGTG
>JBLHPE010000125.1:0-7563 GCA_047624005.1 Ascidiaceihabitans sp. | reverse complement strand
TCGACTTTCGACTTCCTAATTTTAGAAAAACTGCATTTGCCGCCAGCTGAAAATCTTGACCATTACGCACCTCGGTGATCTTCTGTTTTGCAATCCTCGCCGAGGCGGCTTGATCAACAATTGGGGCAGGGTAGTCCTGCCCAAGCGTGAAATCACTATCGTCGATCAGTGTCTTTTCCCACGTCCATGGCTCGTGAATGAACTCATCTGGAACGTTCTTTAGTTCGGGAACCCACTTGCGAATGAATGTGCCAGTTGGGTCCTGTTCAATGGATTGTTTGATCGGATTATAAACACGCATTGCATTGATGCCTGTGACACCTGATTGCATTTGAAGCTGGCTGTAATGGATGCCGGGTTCATAATCGGTGAACAGACGTGCCAGATGATGTCCAGTTGCACGCCAATCAAGCCAAAGTTGATAGCTGGCGAAACTTACCAGCATTGCCCTCATGCGGAAGGTGATCCAGCCCTCGGCAGTCAAATTGCGCATACAAGCGTCAACGAAGGGGTAACCCGTTTGACCATTCGCCCACGCTTGGAAATGCGCCTCGTTATGCTCGTCCACACGTAGCCCTTCAAAAGCGGGGTGCATGCAATGGGTTTCTATTTCGGGCTGGTCTTCGATCTTTTGGACGAAGTGGCAGCGCCACGCCAAGCGAGAGCCAAAGGCTGTTAGATTACGCCCAAAGCTCTTCTTCTCATCGGGGGACAATTGGGAGCGACGTTTGACAATAGATTGCGCAACCTCGCGAACCGATAAGGTGCCCCATGCAAGGTGGGCAGAAAGACGTGAGCAATGGAATTCCGATAGGTCTGGTGCCGAGATATGGTAAAGGTATTGGCAGGATCGGTGGTTTAAAAAGCTGCGTAAATCATCAACTGCATTTTTGCGCCCGCCCTTTTGCACTTTGCCAATGGGTATGCTGCCAAACATGGGGTCGTCTTTTTCTGGCAAGGTATCCGATTGACAGATGGACATTGGAATAAGGGGATTTGGCTTTGGCAGTATCTTCTCTGCCATGCGCATATTCCTGATTTTGGACCAATCATCGCGACTGCGAAGCCTGCGCACAACACCGTTTGAGGGGGCTTCGTGTAGCGATATACCGTTGGCCGAGCACAGATTCTTAACTGCGATGTCGCGTTCGTATGTCCAAAGGTTCCCAGTTTCTTCATAAGCGTAAACGTCGCTTACTCGATGTTCCAAATGAAGGTTTTTGATAATCGCGCAAGCATCGCCGACCTTTATGATTATGGGCTGGCCTAGGTCAGTCAAAGCGATGTTCAGATCGACAAGGCAATCGTGAATGAAATGCCAATGGCGGCGGGATGCAAAGGGCTGTTCCCAATACTCAGGCTCAACAATGTAAAGGGGTATGACAGGCGCGTTAGAGTGTGACGCCGTTAGCAAGGGCGCGTGATCATTGATCCGTAGATCACGTTTAAACCAAACTATGCAGGGCGCTTGCGTCATTGGATTGGGTTCTTCGATGTTTCTACGTTGCGGTTATTGGATCATTCGGGACAAGCCTACCTATAGCTTTCGCTGATGTGCTCTTGGGGGAAAGTTGTTGGTTTCAATCATGCTTTCTAGTTAGCGGGACGTCGTTCGAAGGCAAGTCACCTTCAATGTTAAAATTCATCCATCTGCAAATTTGAGGTCATCTACAAAAGCTGGAAGCTTCTTTTGTAATTTCTCTTTCTTGGCGTGGGACCAAGTGATAGTGTCGTTGGCTCGCTGCGGTTGATGAAAATGAATACCTGCATGTTCAAGCGTGACTTATGTCGGCCGCTTTACTCTGCAAATCTTACACCAAAAAGACGACCAGTTTCAGATCAAGTTTCACACTCGGGAGGCCAAGGGATCAAAGTAGTTTCTTTGGGCAGTGCATTTCGTCATGAAACAGGATTTGCTCGCAACAATGTCAAATCAATAGAATATTGGCTCTTTTTGAACATCCGGTAAAACTTATCAGTGATTTTATATAGAAACTTAACCAAAATGCGGGTCAATCGCCGTTCGCCATAGTAGCAAGCCTACGCGGCTAGGGATTAGTAGAGCAAAATCTGTAGGTGTTCGTTAGGTGCATTTCAGATATCTCAAAACAGGCTACCCGCAAGCGATTTTATATTAGTTTCTTTGCTGCTTAGAAAGTTCAGGCGTGATTAAGAAAGTATGCAGAAGGCGATGTGCCAAACCGCTTTTTGTAGTGCCTTGAGAATACATTTACCGAATTGAACCCACAAGCGATCGCGATCTGCGCTATGCTCATGTCTGTTTCCACAATTAGTGTTCTGCCGCGATCCAAACGGATGTTGCGATACCAGTTCATCGGTGAATCGTTTAACAATTGACGGAAGTGGCGTTCGACTTGCCGGCGTGACACGTTGGTGCGTGCAATCAATTCATCTAAAGACAACGGCTCCTCGATGTTGTCATGCATCTCTTGCACAACTTTAATCAGGTTTGGATTTCTGGTGCTTAGCGCACGTGCCAATGATGAACGTTGTGCAACACTGGGCGCTATATCCCCTTTGTTCAGGCACATATCAGAAACTGCGACTGCAAAATCTTGGCCGTAATCCTGCCCGATAACGGAAAGCATCATTTCAGTTGCAGCTACACCACCACCACATGTCCAAAGCTCTCCATCGATTTCGAAACGACGGGATGTGGGGGGCAGATCGGGAAACGTTTCTATAAATGCGGGTTGGTTTTCCCAGTGTAGTGTAAAGATGCGATCTTTTAACAAGCCTGCACGGGCAAGTGTTGTGGCTCCAGTGCAAATACCACCAACGGTTCCGCCAAATCGCACATGGTGGCGCAACCGTGAAAGGACATGCGCGGATGCGGCGTCCATGCCGTTGTTACCAGCGCAGGTTAAAAGTTTAATGTTTTTTGGCAGATCATCGATAGAGCAATGCGCACTTACATCCACGCCAGAAGATGAGGCTACAGGCCCAGCGTCCTCTGAAAATATCGTCCAGCGATAAAGTGGTTTTTGCGCAATCTGATTGGCAATACGCAGTGGATCTACGGCAGCACTGAATGCTAGTAATGTGAACTCTGGCAATAGAAGAAACCCGAGGTTGCGGGTTTGCTTGAAGGTGGTCACTGGGAAATGAAACGCACCAGTTGGTATGATATTTTTTGGCGCGTTTTGTTTTGGATCAGTTGACGCATTTTGCAGCTTTGTCATAAACCGATCCCTTCAGATGTTAAGGTGGCGGCGATCCACAGGTCCGCTATCCACTTCTTAACTGTCGTTGCGTACTTCACGCACCCATGCAACAATTTTTGCACGTGCTTCGTCGCTCATTTGGATTGCATTTGGGGGCGGCATTGCGCGGCTTACACCTGCGTGTAGGTAGATTTGGCTGGCATAACGGGCAACATCTGCTGGGGTTTCCAAGTAGACGCCTTTTGGCGCCCACTGCATATTTCCCCAAAAGGGCTCGCGGGCATGGCACATTGAACAGTTGCCGATGACGGTGTCATAGGCATCTTCAAACCCTGCCGCAGACGCAAACTTCTGTTCGTAAGGCGTGAGGTTCCGGGCTTCTGCGTCTTCAACGGTTTCCCCGGGCCCTGCCGTGGAAAGCCATGCAATCACGATCATCAATAGAACCGTCACACCCCAAGTCCAATGTGGACCTTTGCCTGTGGCGTGCATCGTGTTGAAGTAGTGGCGAATGGTGACACCAGTCAGGAAGACCAAGCTGGCAATGATCCACGCATAATCAGTTGCAAAGGATAGCGGGTAGTGGGTCGACAGCATCAAGAACACGACTGGCAAGGTCAGGTAGTTGTTATGGGTCGAACGCAGCTTTGCGATCTTGCCATACTTTGCGTCTGGTGTGCGACCTGCCTTCAGGTCAGCCACAACGATGCGCTGGTTTGGCATGATTTGGAAGAAGACGTTGCCAGTCATAATGGTTGCTGTGAAGGCTCCCAAGTGCAGTAGGGCAGCGCGGCCGGTGAATATTTGGTTGTAGCCCCATGACATGATCACAAGGATCACAAACAGTAGCAACATCAGCAGGGTCGAATGTTCGCCCAGTTTGGATTTGCACATGTAATCATAGGCGATCCACCCGATTGTCAAAGAACCTCCAGAAATTATGATACCTTGAAACAAGGTCAGGTTTGCTTTGGACGGATCCAGTAAGAACAATTCGCCGCCAACCCAATAGACAACCATCAACAGCGCAGCGCCAGACACCCATGTTATGTAGCTTTGCCATTTATGCCAGATCAGGTGGTCCGGCATGTTGCCAGGAGCGACCAGATATTTCTGGATGTGATAAAAACCACCGCCGTGCACCTGCCATTCTTCACCGTGAACACCATCAGGCATATCAGGGACTTTTTTCAGCCCCAAATCCAGCGCGATAAAAAAGAACGATGCGCCAATCCATGCCATCGCGGTGATGACGTGCAGCCAACGGATGGAAAACGCAATCCAGTCCCATAAAATAGCCAAATCGTACATGGCGAACCTCCCCAAATTCCAATGTTTCTATACTCTATGCGACGGATCATTATTCTGCTATCATCACAAAACATCAAGCAGCATCAAAAAAAACGAAACAATGTCATATTTCGATAATATCCGAACGTTTGTAAGAGTCTATGAATTGGGCAGCATGTCTGCGGCTGGACGCGACCTGCGTATTTCGCCCGCTGTGACGTCATCGCGCATTTCCCAACTTGAAACTCGCCTCGGGGTACGCTTGTTCCAACGTACCACGCGCAGCTTGTCGCCAACCGCACAGGGCAAGGCATTTTATGCGGGAGCTCGCGAGATACTTGAATCCGTCGAGAATGCCGAAGCCAAAGTTGTCGATATCACCGATAGCCCAAAGGGCGAGTTGTATGTCGCAGCACCATTTGGTGTTGGGCGACGCTTGATTGCACCTTTGGTCCCTGCGTTTCTTAAAGAATATCCCGAAGTTAAAATTCGTTTGCGTATGACGGATCGCAAGGTCGATTTGACAACGGAAGGTTTAGACCTAGCCTTTTTTTTGGGGCAACCGAAAGATAGCAATTTGCGTATTCGCAAGATTGCAGACGTTGAACGCGTGTTGTGCGCGTCACCTACGTATATTGAAACGCACGGTCATCCGGAGTCTGGTGATGATTTGGTGTCAAGCAAACACGAGTGTCTTAACCTACGTTTTCCGGGCGCGACAGAGTTCCAGTGGCCTCTGATGACGTCCGAAGGATTGAAGAAGTTTCCGGTTACGGGCCGTTATGAAGCGGATGATGGAGATGTCTTGTCTGACTGGGCGTTGGCAGGAAATGGGGTCGTGATGAAACCGATCTTTGAAGTCGCCGATCACCTTCGGGCAGGGCGCCTTGTTCCGGTTGCGGTACAAACGCCACCGGAACCCATTCAGATGGCTTGCCTTTACACACACCGCAAACGGCAGGACCCAAAGACGCGGTTGTTCATGGATTTCGTAATTGAACGGATCAGTAAAGCCGTCCGTGATAGCGCTGCTCAGCTGCCGCGATAAGTAGAATAGCCAAACGGGGAAAGTAGAAGTGGCACGTGATAATGTGACGCCTCTGACATGCCAAAGCGCAATGGGATCACATCCAGAAAACGCGGATCTTCTGCTGGTGTACCAATGGCATCCAAGTAGCTGCCAGCGTGAAACACGAGCTCGTAAACACCTGTTTTGAATTGGTCGGATGGTAAGATCTGTTCGTCTGTGCGGCCATCATCGTTTGTTACTAAGGTTTTAAGGTGGGTGCGGACCTCGCCATCGATGCTAAACAGCTCAATCTTCAGGCCCTGTGCAGGGCAGCCGCGTGCAGTATCAAGCACATGTGTTGTCAAAAAGCCGGTCATATTGAGCAATCCTTGTTTGTCTGGCGCTTTAATATGACAAAGAGAGAAGAACAACAAATCATGGCTGGTAAGAGGCTCCTTCGCGTTTTTTTTGATAAGCTTTTTGATTGCGTTGTTTTATAAGAATTGGAACTAATCAGGGATACTGCTGTGACTGACTACCCACGTGACATGACTGGATATGGCGCAAAACCGCCCGTGGCCAATTGGCCAGGCGGCGCGAAAATTGCTGTTCAAATTGTGCTGAACTACGAAGAGGGTGGGGAAAACAACGTCTTACATGGCGACGCTGCATCGGAAGCGTTTCTGTCAGAGATAACAGGTGCCGCCCCTTGGGTTGGGCAGCGTCATTGGAATATGGAATCGATCTATGAATACGGGTCGCGCGCAGGATTTTGGCGGGTGCATCGAATGCTTAGCGATTTGCCGATCACAGTTTACGGTGTTGCCACTGCCCTTGCCCGTGCGCCCGAACAGGTCGCAGCGATGAAAGCGTCCGGTTGGGAAATTGCCAGTCACGGTCTAAAGTGGGTTGAGCACAAAGATATGCCAGAAGACGAGGAATGCGCACAGATCGCCCAAGCGATCAAGCTGCATACCGAGGTCATAGGTGAGGCACCGCGCGGTTGGTACACAGGTCGCTGTTCGAACAACACGGTACGTTTGGCCGCAGAGACAGGCCAATTTGCCTATGTCGCTGATAGCTATGCCGACGACTTACCCTATTGGATGAGTTTTGATGGCGCTGACCAGTTGATCGTGCCCTATACAATGGATTGCAACGACATGCGCTTTGCCATTCAGGCGGGGTACACCAACGGCGAACAGTTCGAAAGCTACCTGAAAGACAGCTTTGATTACTTGTACGAAGAGGGCACAGACGGAGCGCCAAAAATCCTATCCATCGGATTGCATTGCCGCCTAATTGGCCGCCCCGGCCGCGCCGCTGCTTTGCGACGCGCGATTGAACATTTTCAATCCCACCCTGGTGTGTGGTTCGCGACCCGACTTGAGATTGCTGAACATTGGGCAAAGGAACATCCCGCCGTGCAACAGAACCGACCTTCTGAAATGGATCGTGATACATTTGTGTCTGAATTTGGTGTTATCTTTGAACACAGCCCATGGATCGCTGATGGTGCCTTTGATCTGGAAAAGGGTCCGACGCATGATAGTGCGGCGGGGGTGCACAACCTGTTGGCACGCATCTTTCGTGCCGCGACTGAAGAGCAGCGCCTTGGCGTTTTGGTGGCGCATCCCGATTTGGCTGGCAAACTGGCAACGGCCAATCGTTTAACGGCGGAATCTACGGCGGAACAAGCATCTGTTGGTTTGGATTCCCTGACGGATGAAGAACGCGCGATGCTAACAAAGATGAACACCACTTATACCACCAAGTATGGGTTCCCGTTTATCATAGCGGTGCGTGACAACACCAAAGCATCGATTATCGAAGCGTTCCGACGCCGCATCGACAATGACCGCGCTACAGAGTTTTCTGAGGCCTGCTGCCAAGTCGAACGTATCGCTGAATTGCGCCTGATCGAGAAGTTCGGCGGATGAGTGGTGTCATCCATATCGAACCTTTAACGGCTGCAGCATTTGCCCCATTTGGTGACGTGCTAGACGTGTCCGGTGAACCGGATAAGATCATTAACCAAGGTTTGTGTGGACGTTATCATGACCGTGCGGTTGTTGACGT
>JBLHPE010000124.1:0-7644 GCA_047624005.1 Ascidiaceihabitans sp. | reverse complement strand
CTGAAAAAGTGTTGGGAGTATTAAAGATGAACAATTTTAAAGCCACATGCGCAACTGTGTTGGCCCTTACGATAAGCGCCTCGGCTGGATCGGCAGCCACCTGTGGCAACACCGGATCAGGATTTGATGCTTGGAAAGCCTCGTTCGCCAAAGACGCGAAGAAGGCTGGCGTCAAGAAAAAAGGCCTCGCGGCGCTGGCAGGTGCAAGATACGCAACCAAAACCATCGCTGCGGATCGTAATCAAAAATCATTCAAGTTTACGCTCGAAAAATTCATGAAGGTGCGTGGATCCACAACGATCATCGCACAAGGTCGTAAGAAAAAGGCAAAGAACGCGGCATTCTTTAACGCGATTGAAAAACAATACGGCGTACCTGCTGGCGTGATCCTTGCGATCCACGGCATGGAAACCGGTTTTGGCGGGTTCATGGGCGACAGCGCAGTTGTGTCAGCCATCACCACCCTCACCTATGATTGCCGTCGTTCGGATTTCTTCAAGCCTCACGCAATTGGTGCCCTGAAACTGGTTGATCAAGGCGCAATAACCGCATCCACCAAGGGCGCGCGTCACGGCGAACTGGGCCACACACAATTCCTACCCGGCAACGCATTAACATATGGTGTTGATGCCAATGGCGACGGGCGTGTGGATTTCTACAACGTCACAGACGCCCTTGCCTCAACCGCCAACTTCCTGCGTGGCAAGGGCTGGAAAGCCGGCAAAGGCTATCAAGAAGGCCAACCAAATTTCAAAGCAATCCAAGCGTGGAATGCCGCAGGCGTCTATCAGAAATCCATCGCAATTATGGGCGCAAAAATTGACGGCTGACGGCCTACTGCACCTGCGCATAGCCACAGAATCTGACGCATCCAGCCTAGCCGCCCTTTCGATCGAGGTCTGGCTGGGCACATATTTACGCCGTGGCATTACCGGATTTTTTGCCGATTTTGTGTTGTCTGAATTCACCGCCCTCCGGTTTGAGGCGATGATGGAAGACGACACTGAATGGCTTTATCTCTCTCAAAACGACGAAGGCATTGACGGATACATTCGCGTCACAACGGGTGTCACAACGGCCCCTGAAGGGTGTGGATCAACCGAAATCACCACGCTTTACGTCCAACCGCGCCACCACGGAAATGGCATCGGCAAAGCGTTATTGGATCAAGCGCTGGACCACTGCCGCGCCTGCGGGGCGGACACGGTTTGGCTCACCACCAACTCTGAAAACACACCTGCTATTGGTTTTTACACGGCGATGGGTTTCAAACATATCGGGGTGACCCCATTTCGAATCGCAGATCAAGCTTATGAAAACAAAGTGTTTTCACTTAACCTTTAGATCATAAAATCATGAACAAGTGCACTGGCCACCCTCTGAGGGCTCCGCGCACCCGCATGCTGTATTTCGCCGTTTTACACCAAGGTAAATCGCCACAAGAACAACCGCCGAACCCAAAATCCATCCCCCCATGCCCACCATACCAACTCCAGCCAACCCGACGACAAACGGAACAACGATTGGCAAACAACAGACAAGGCAGGCGGCCGCAGATGCAAACGCCAGCTTGAGCATATTTTTCACAGAAATTCGGGGCAATATTTGGTTCCTTTTATAAGCCGCACAAACCGTATACTTCTTAAAGTAACTTTAAGGACAAGCGGTAATAGTAATGGTAACTAAATCAATCTCGTTGACCATTGGCACACTGGCCAAGACCTGCGGTGTTTCCACGCCAACAATCCGTTATTACGAAAAGATCGGGCTATTGCCAGCCGCGGACCGAAGTCGAAGTGACCAACGCCGCTATGGTCAAAGTGACATCGAACGGTTGAACTTCGTACGTCGCTCACGTGCGTTTGGCTTTTCGACGGCTCAGGTTCGTACATTGTTGTCTGTCCCAAACGGTTCAGTCGCCGATTGCCACGTCTCAAAAGCCATTGCACAGGATCGCATTCATGAAATTCGTCAAAAAGTTGCGGATTTACTCGCACTTGAGCAAGAATTAAAAGCCGTGATCGAAACCTGCCAAACCGTTTGTGGCGATCAAACAGGCCAAGTTTGTGCGGCCTTCACCCAGATGCAAGCGACATCCCAAAGCACGCCATGTTGCGGTGACAGCTAGTCCAGCGACCTCGCAAGCTTGCCCACAGACCTTGCCAGCCGTCTAATCCATCGCTATGAGCGCCCGATAGGGTCCAGTCCCCTGCCGTTCGCAAATTGGTGAAGCGCTGGTATCTTTCCTTTTCGACCTTTCGTCGCATTGGACTTTCGGCAACGCGGACACCCGATCAGACTCCCTTACGCGACTTAAAGGAGATCATGGAATGGACACCCCAATTCCCTCACGAACTGCGCTGAAATCGCAGGCTAAACGCTTGCGTGCCTCCCTTGGCACACAGGGAAAAGTCATCAGTCATGGCCAAAGCCTAGAGATGATAGCCCAGCAATACGGGCACCGCGACTGGAACACGATCAATGCGATGGCCCCTGAACAGATCCGTTCAAACCAACTGGAATGGCGTGTGGGTCAGCTCGTATCTGGGTGCTATCTTGGCCAAAGGTTTAAGGGTCAGGTTAAATCCGCAACAAGCACTTCATCTGGTCACTGGATGTTAACGCTGGTGTTTGATGAAGCGGTGGATGTGGTCGCATCGGAGCACTTCTCTAACTACCGCCGCCAAGTGAATTGCACTGTTGGACCAGATGGGCGTACCGCGCGCAAAACGACTGACGGGCAACCCCAAATTGTCATGGACTGTTAAAAAAAGGTGCGCGGCCACGACGCGCACCTTACACCGCACTCCAATCGGCAAGACTTCGACGGGTCAATCGATCCCAGTGAGGTTATTATTTCCGCATAGGTCCCTGGCGCTTTTTTTCCTCAACCACGAAATAGCTTAGCCCAAATCCACATCCGCAGCGTTCAAAACAAATGTATGGATCGTAAACACAACAGCCTGCGTCACGGGCAGGCGCAAAATGCACTGCCGTTCGCTGCGGTAATACCGAGCCCCATTCGGACCATCCAAAATCGCGCGCGGCGTCGTTTGGGATCGGGGCTGGTGCAGTTCAGGGTCCACGTACCAAAGTTGGTTCATCCGCCAAAGCGGACGTCCGATCTGCACACCGTCAAACAACCGCTGCACACGGGCTGCCAGCCCAGCGTCATACTCATCCACCGGATCGTGGATCGCACTCAAAGGTCGCCCAACTTTTTCCGCCAACAACCAGCTTGCAGGGAAACACAACACAGCACCGATAAGCACGTGTTCGTCGCCGCGCTTTTCCAACAGGCACAGGTCTTCTTGAACCACCGCGCCCAAACTGCCCAACGGATCGGTGCGAGACATAGCAACCTTACGTCCATCAGGGCACGTGACGTGATCTCCATCCACCACGAACCCCAAATCTGGCAGCAGATCGAGCGTTGCATCCAGCAGTTCAATCGCCGCCGGTAAGGCTGCATTGTCCATCCAAACGACCGCATCTCTTTGGGTGTTGATCAGGTCCAAACGCCGCGCCATTTGTGCAGCGTATGCGTCATCAATCCGCAACCAATCGCGAGGGGCGCAAGGGGCAACACCTGGCAAGGCACGAGCGCGGCCCATTTCATCTGGCACAGTGGTCTGTAGGATTGGGTGGGTCATATCAGGCTCCGCTTATCGGTGCACATGATAAGTCGTCCTATCGACAAACGAAATCATCAAATTCCATTTGCGCTTTTTCGGAAACCCTGCCCTTTGGTGCCGCGTTGATGGGGGACAAACGTCAGGCCCCCCCATCTATTCTAGCAATACCTCAAAAATTCCGACTTAACCTGCCCAAAGCACGGTTTGTGGATGAAACTGTGACCACGCAAACCAGAACGCCTGGTGACTGCCAAGATCTGCACCGTCCGCATCCACAGCCTTCACGCCACCCGCATCAAGTTTCAGATGAACGTTTTCATATGCGATCTCAGCACCATTCTTCAGTGCCGCAAATGCTTTGCTTCGTTGGAATGCGACCGGTTTACCAGAGGCTGTGATGATCCCAATAATGTCCTCGTGTACTGGCAAACGTGGATCAACGTTGCCCACTGGGAAAATCGGACCATCGGCATCGCGCCCATTGCGGAAATCAGGATTACTACCCAAGGCAAGTGATTCAACCAATACAGTTGTCTCTGGATGTTCCTTCTTCCAAGTGCCCCAATCTGTTGTGATAACAGTGGCTTGCTTTAGTTGCAGTTTCTTGCGTGCAAGACGCCCTGTCACTGCATGGCCCAAAAACGTATCAAACACAGAAGATGAGGTGATATCATACATCACCTTATTGGACCGGATAAGCAGACCAGAGGTGCGCAAAATTGGACGCTTAATGCCGCGCGGCAACTCATCTGTGAAATAGGCCTGCGCAGCACCGCACAAGGTGCAATAGGGAATGCCAAGGTCACGTCCACCCAATGTGTCGTTCACCATCTCACGCACTTCCATGATGCGGCGCGGATAGGCACGATATTCACCGTTCACCTCGATCCCGAAAACCGTATCATTGTCTTTAAGCCAGGTCGCGTCTTGGGCACTGCTAACGTCAGGGTTGTCCGCAGCAGGGATGCAGTTGCACACTTCATCTGTTGTATCATAAGCGCGATCGTCGATCAGAACGCCGCCCCACGAGACATGCCGCCAATCGATATCCCCTTTGACAAATATCTTATTCCATTTAGGGGAGAAGCCCGTGAAAATGGCACGTTTTGCGGACAAGTAATCGGGTGGTGCAGGAATATCCCATGCAATAAGATGATCTGTTATCTCCCCCCAACTGTTCCTATTTGGAAATTCTTTGTTCAGCAAATCAGAGGCTGCATTCGATAATTGTTCGTTCAGTTGCCCCCCAGCTGCAAAGCGCATCAAATCACTTATAAGCCAGACAATTCTTGGATCTTTTGACTCGGCTATTTCAGCCAAAGCCAATGATTGATCTCTTCCCCAACCCGATTGTTCTACACTTTCGACAAAGGCCAATCGCACAGCTGTTTTTAGGGACTTGGACAACGGTCCAGTCGGAATTGCGGGGGGGCTGCCGAATTGCTCGGTCACATAGTCAGGCAGCGGTGTCGCGTCTTGGGCCCACGCAGTTTCAGACCAGAACACAGACAACGTTATCAACGACGCAATCAAAACGTTACGAGATTGAGAACCAATTTCAAATTTCATTAGATCAGCCTTTCGTGAACCTATTTCATCATCGGCAGCGCAGGATCAAAGACAGGTCTAATCCTGTCATGAAACGACATAAGCCACGATGTCATACATAGGACAAAACCTTGCGGTCCCACCAATCACGACTATATCAGCCTCTCGTGACCAGTGACGACGGATTGAATTATTATCATTCAATCTAGTGTCGATCAGTCTGGGGGTTTTGCTTATTTTTGGTCTGAGCGAACATGCGATTCTGAAATCGACAGATCTGATTTGCGACGCCATTACGAAAGCCAACAGTCCTAAGACCCTAACAAACACTTAAACTCTGCCGCCAAACCTTAACGCCAGTCAAACCCTAACAGTTCCCTAACGCATACCACCCTCTTGAATTGTACACATCGTGCCCCAAAATTGTACATTCCATCCAAATTCCCTAATCCTTGCTCTCTCGAAACACCTGCAAATGTACAATTTACTTCTAAAAATGTACAAAACGCCCCTTTTGAAACATCGTACGGTCCATTTACACACCCCTGTGAGCGGGCTGAAACAGCCCTTCACATCTTACCATTTCGGCCCCATTCTAAGTCCCAAGCAAAAGGACCACCAACATGCCAACACAACGCATCACCTTCCCCACCGCAAGCGGCGCACAGCTGTCGGCACGTCTTGATTTACCCGCCGGTGCCCACCTTGCTACCGCGATTTTTGCCCACTGCTTTACCTGTGGCAAAGACATCCCCGCCGCCCGTCGTATCGCCGCCCGATTGGCTGGTATGGGCATTGCCGTGTTGCGCTTTGATTTCACCGGATTGGGCCACTCCGAGGGCGAGTTTGCCAACACCTCATTCACCTCAAACGTCGATGATTTGGTCGCCGCTGCGGATCACTTAACATCGACAGGTATGGCCCCAACAATGTTGATCGGTCACTCCTTGGGCGGCGCTGCTGTTTTGAAAGCTGCGACTAAAATCAAAGGGTTAAAGGCTGTTGTAACCCTTGGCGCACCTTTTGATCCCGGTCATGTCACCCATAATTTCGCAGATGCTATCCCCGCGATCATGGAAAACGGTGCAGCCGAGGTATCTCTTGGCGGGCGTCCTTTCATCATCGGCAAAGAGTTTATCGAGGACGTCGCCAAGACCGAATTGAAAGCCTGCGTTGCCAACCTGAATACTGCCCTTTTGGTGATGCATGCACCGCTAGATTCCATCGTATCTGTGGACAACGCTGCTGAAATTTTCATGGCTGCAAAACACCCAAAATCCTTCGTGACCTTGGATGACGCCGACCACCTGATCACACGATCTGAAGACGCGGAATACGCCGCCGAAGTCATCGCAACATGGGCCACACGTTACCTCAAACTACGCGCACCAGCCCCGCCGATCGGTGCGCCCGAAGGCATTGTCCGCACCTGCGAAGCCGACGCCAAAGGTTTCCTCCAAGACATCCACGCCGGCCCCGTTCACCACGCCCTTGCGGACGAACCGCTGGCCTATGGCGGCACCAACAAAGGCATGTCCCCATATGGATTTTTATCAGCAGGATTAGGCGCTTGCACGTCAATGACGATCCGGATGTATGCCCGCCGCAAAGGTTGGCCGTTGGATCATGTGAGCGTCGATGTGAACCACTCAAAAGTTCATGCGCAGGACGCAGCAACCGAAAGCACCGACAAAATCGACACGTGGAATCGCAAGATCACATTGACCGGTGCGCTTTCCCAAGAGCAACGCGAACGCCTACTAGAAATCGCAGACCGTTGTCCTGTGCACCGCACGCTTGAACGGTCCTCGGAAGTTGTTACCGAACTGAAACCTTAGGGCCCCTCAAAAAGCAAAAAGGCGCGTCCCTGTTGGGGCGCGCCTTTTCGTTTGTTCGTTTGCGGAAATATCAGTCGCGTGCGCGACCAACGAATTTCCAGATCGCTGGAAATAGTGCAGCGGCCAGTACCAACTTAACCACATCCCCAACCAAGAATGGTGTCAGACCCCATGCAAGGATCGGCTTGTCCCAGCCAAACAACATGCCCAACCAAATAAGGCCGGGGATGTAGATCATCGCGTTGCCCAGAACCATTGCCAAGGCCATTTTAGGGGCCGAACGATCCCAACCTAGTCGCGCCAAATAGCCCAACAAAACAGTCGCCAATACATAGCCAACCAGATAGCCGCCTGTGCCGCCCATCATGTATTCAAGGCCGAATTTCTCAGCTGTTGAACCAGCGAATACGTCAAAACCAAGCGCGCCAATCAGCATGTAACCAAATATTGTGACCAGACCTAAACGTGCGCCATACGCAGCACCAATACTGAGAACCGCAAAGGTTCCCATCGTGATCGGAACTGGCCACATTGGCACTTTGATCTTTGCTGCAACTGCGAGAACCGCGATGCCCAGCACAACCAATGCTGCTTGTTTTGCAAGGCGCATACTGCCTTCCGTT
>JBLHPE010000123.1:0-7678 GCA_047624005.1 Ascidiaceihabitans sp. | reverse complement strand
AGGGCCGTTCATGTCAGTCGACACCAATGGCGGAGTGCCGACATTCGCTGCAACCTGTGCCAAGATCTTCTATGCGTAGGAATGGCGCTTCCTTTACTGCTCTGCCAAATTTTTGAGAGGCACCGTTGTTGCGTCCGTCTGTCTTAGCCCCGGAGATCGTTTAGGGAAGGTTCCGTTGCATTGCCGGAAAAGAAAGATGCTGTTAAGTTGGGATTATGTTAAATCTCAGGATGCCAGTTACGTTACTTGTTTTGTCTCTGACGCCTTTCAGTGCTGTGGGCGCTCAAGAAGGCTTGTCTTCGCTGGGAGCAATCGGCGGTGCTCGCGCCTATTCAGGCCACGAAATTGAATTTGGCGAAGCACGCTTCACGTTGCGTGGTGTGACCTGTCCCGATCCGACAACTGAGAACGGAAAGCGCGCGAAGGCCTTAGCTAATACGTTCCTCCGGATGCGTGGCACAATGCGATGCGAAACGACGAATGGCTTAGGTGACTGCGCACATCTCTCGACGAGTGGCATCCGCAATCTGTCCGAGGTCATGCTGAAAACCCGATTATGTTGGGCTGGTGAAGCTTGAAGTCAGAGCGAGGACCGTTCTGTAACCGCATGCCCGCGTCAAAAAGCCCTGGTCATACTCACGCTACTGAACACAAGGTGACGGCAGTGTTCAGAATGGCGGAAACCGGACTTTCGCTGCAAGTGCGAAACTTGGCTTCACCGTATTAGGAAACAGACGTTCGGAAGCACGTGACCCTTTCAGCCGTATAGAACGGCAGCCAACGAGCCCACAATTACGAATGCTACGGTTCGCACAAATAACAGCGAAAAGGCTAAGCAGATTTTGTTTTTTGGCAAAAATGCTCTAAGCAAACTGTACATTGTCCAGCCTAGTCAGAGAAGCGCAGAATGTTGGAAACTTCGGATCAAGAGCGTGTAACCTTTCTATCGCTGAAGTAACATGCGGATCTTGTTTGATGACTTCTGAAGCGATTGTTCCTAACCCGCAGATTCTAAAAGTTCCATTAGCATCGCCTCCGACATTAAGTATGGGTTGCCCTTCATTGATGAGGTTCCTGCCGCAGCTATTGCAATATCTTGATAATCTTCCGACATGACACCCAAACCGCCTAGCCCTCGCAGACCCATGTCCTTTGACCACCCCTGCAGCCCAACGAGCCCCGCACCTTCTATCGTTCGACCAAAAAAGATATCGATCTGCCCAATCACCCAAGTCAACTTGGTGTGAATGACTGTATCGGTTTGAGTGTTACAAAGATGTGCTTCTAGAACCGTAGGAAGCAGTGCCCCGCAGATTTCGCCATGCGGCGCGTTCGTTTTGCCACCGATCACCCCCGCCAATCCGTGTACCGCCCCGAGCCCAGCATTGGCTAAGGCTAATCCACCACACGTACTGACCCATGCCAAAACGTCCCAACCGTCGGAACAATCCTTCTCGACCACATCGCGCAACACTCTGAGACCTTCAGATATCGCCGCATAACAAAGCGCATCAGTCATCGGGTTTGCTTTGGCAGACAGATAAGGCTCGATGACTTGTGTCACGGCATCCAACCCAGCGCAGAGGGCCACATGTTTTGGGGCACCTTGCATCAAACTTGGGTCTACGATGGCGACCTGCGGGATCATGCGTGGATCCCGCAGGCTGACCTTTAGGCCGCGGTCGGGCACCGAAATCACAGCATTCTTGGTCACTTCAGCGCCAGTTCCCGCCGTGGTGGGAATAGCGATCATTGGGACGGGTGGGTGCTCTAAGGCACGTCCGTTTCCTACCACTTCAAGATAGTCGATGGGCGGTCCATCGCAGGGAATAAGCGCAGCAAGAGCCTTGGCAAAGTCCATGACAGACCCGCCACCAAGGGCAACTACGACATCAGGTCGACAGCCGTTCATATGCGCCAATGCGAGCTCTAAATCGGGCAAGGACGGCTCGTTTTTGCAAGCGATGGTGTGTGTTGTAAGCCCTGCTTCGGTGCATGAGGTTATGAGCCACTGTGCCCTTTTGACGTTCGCGCCGTGGACCAAAAGAACCGTATTTCCAAATTGCGAGGCCAAGGCCACCGTTTGTTGGCATTGTCCGCGGCCAAAGTGGATTGTTTGTGGGCTTGAAAATGAGAACATAACGCTTTGGCCTTATTTTGGGGGGAACATTCTTGCGCTTCAAAAGCTCATGGTTGCTGCGACTGCTTTTTGCCAGCGCGCATATTTTGTTTGACGAAGGGCTGCATCCATCTGTGGTACGAACTGTGTTTCGCGTGCCCACCACGTAGAAAACCCCTTTTGATCGGGATAAACACCGGCATGCATTCCCGCCAACCACGCTACGCCAAGGGCCGTTGTTTCACGGATCACGGGCCGATCTACTGGCGCGTCAATAATGTCTGATAGAAACTGCATTGCCCAATTGTTCGCACACATACCTCCATCGACGCGTAGGGTAGGCTGTATGCCGGTGACTTTCCAGTCTGCCGACATGGCCTCCAGCAAATCTCGCGTTTGGTAGCCAACGCTTTCAAGCGCTGCTTTGGCCAATTCAGCGGGGCCAGTGTTGCGGGTCAAACCGAAGGTGGCACCACGGCAGTCCGCGTCCCAATAGGGTGCGCCCAGCCCTACAAAAGCGGGCACAATCACAACGTCTTGATGCGGATCTGCTTGTTCGGCAAGTGTTTGTGCCTCGGCTGCGTTTCCGATAATTTGCAGCCCATCGCGGAGCCATTGTACAACGGCCCCCGCGACAAAGATCGACCCTTCAAGCGCATAGGTTGGCTTGCCGTTTAGTTGATAGGCGATGGTTGTGAGCAACCTGTTTTGCGAGACAACAGGCGTATAGCCAGTATTCAGAAGTGCAAAACATCCGGTTCCATAGGTTGATTTCATCATGCCCGGCGAAAAGCAGGCCTGACCAACTGTAGCAGCCTGCTGGTCGCCTGCGACCCCGTTAATCGGGATTGGTTGGCCGAAGATTTCTGGCTTTGTCCGACCAAAATCCGCCGCGCAATCTTTGACTTCAGGAAGCATCTGCATCGGGATATCAAGAAGATCGCAAATTGTCTGGCTCCAACGTCCTTTATGGATGTCATAAAGCATCGTACGGGCCGCATTGGTTGCATCGGTTGCATGAACGGCCCCACCCGTCAGTTTCCAGATCAAAAAGCTATCAACCGTTCCAAACAACAGTTCGTCTTTTTTAGCGCGATCGCGCGCACCCTCAATATGATCCAAAATCCATTTGAGTTTGGTGCTGGAAAAATACGGATCAATCAGAAGACCTGTGCGTGCCGTTATCATTGGCTCGTGGCCTGCACCTCGTAGATCATGACATTGATCGGCTGTACGACGGTCTTGCCAAACGATTGCGTTGTGAATGGGCTGGCCCGTCGCCTTATCCCAAACAACCACCGTCTCGCGCTGATTTGTAATACCTATTGCCGCTATTTGGGCAGGGATTTCTTGGGCCTGTGCTATTGCTGCACGGCAAGTGGATAGCGTTGTATCCCACAGGTCTTGGGGGTCGTGTTCGACCCATCCAGATTGCGGAAAATGTTGTGTGAATTCTGCCTGGTCTTGGGCCATTACAGCCATGTCCTCATCAAACAAGATCGCACGGGTTGATGTCGTGCCCTGATCGATTGCCAGAATACAAGTCATGGGGTGGCCCAATACGTTACGTAGCACCAAAAAGGCAGCGTATCTGGGGCCAACGCTGTGGCCCCAGATGGTTAGCTTAGTTCCAAGATTTGATCAGCTCGTCATAAGCGATCGTGACTGGAGTTTCGTCTTCGTTCGCCAATTTGGCTTTAGGCGAACCTGGTTGGTTGAGCCAGAAAGACGGGTCACTTTCGTCATTCATAACCGGACCAATGTCACCTTGAACACCAGCACGCTCTAGACGGATCATGACTTTTTCCTGATCAGCGCAAAGCGTATCAAGTGCCTCTTGTGGGGTCTTTGCACCGGACATTGCGTCGCCGATGTTCTGCCACCACAATTGCGCCAGCTTTGGATAGTCAGGCACGTTGGTACCTGTTGGTGACCACTGAACCCGTGCAGGTGAACGATAGAATTCGATCAAACCACCCAGTTTTGGTGCCCGCTCTGTGAAGCTTTCGTGTTGGATCGTTGATTCACGAATGAATGTCAGACCAACATGGCTTTTCTTCACGTCCACAGTTTTGGATGTGACAAACTGCGCATAAAGCCACGCAGCCTGAGCACGATCTACAGGTGTAGATTCCATCAGTGTCCAAGAACCGGCATCTTGATAGCCGATTTTAGTGCCTTCAGACCAATATGCCCCGTGTGGTGATGGTGCCATACGCCATTTTGGCGTACCATCTTCGTTCATAACAGGCAGATCTGGTTCGATTGATGCTGCTGTGAACGCAGTGTACCAGAACATTTGCTGTGCGACGTTGCCTTGGGCAGGAATTGGACCTGCTTCAGAGAATGTCATACCAGCAGCGGCAGGCGGTGAGTATTTCTCAAGCCATTCGATTGCTTTGGTCACAGCATAGACTGCGGCTGGGCCGTTTGTGGCACCGCCACGGGCGACACATGATCCAACTGGTTGTGACTTTTCATTGACGCGGATGCCCCATTCGTCAACAGGCAGGCCATTTGGCTCGCCCTTGTCTCCAGCTCCAGCCATGGACAGCCACGCATCAGTATAGCGCCAGCCCAAGGATGGGTCCTTTTTGCCGTAGTCCATGTTGCCAAACACGTCGCCATCAACACCCATGCGTGACAAGTCACGGCCAGTGAAGAATTCTGCGATGTCTTCGTATGCTGTCCAGTTCACAGGAACGCCCAGATCATAACCGTACTTCGCTTTGAAGTCCGCCTTGTTGATCTCGTCGTTGAACCAATCATAGCGGAACCAATAAAGGTTCGCGAATTGTTGGTCAGGCAATTGATAGATTTTGCCATCCGGACCCGTCGTGAACGAAAGACCAATGAAGTCTTCCAGGTCAAGATTGGGATTGGTTACGCCAGCACCTTCGCCAGCCATCCAGTCGGTCAGGTTACGTGCTTGTTGATAGCGCCAGTGCGTCCCGATCAAATCTGAGTCGTTGATGTAGGCGTCATAGATGTTTTCGCCCGACTGCATTTGTGTCTGCAGTTTCTCAACAACGTCGCCTTCACCGATCAAGTCATGGGTGACCTTGATACCTGTGATGGCTTCAAATGCTGGTGCCAAGACGGTGGACTCGTACGTGTGAGTACCAATTGTCTCGGACACAACATTGATCGACATACCAACGTATGGTGTTGCCGCGTCGACAAAAAACTGAAGTTCAGCTTCTTGATCCGCACGTGACAGTGTCGATAGATCCCCGATTTCGCTATCAAGGAATGCCTTTGCGGCATTCATGTCGGCGAACGCGGGAACTGCAAGCAAACAAGCTGCAAGGCCTATCGCTGTCGTTCCTTTTAGTCGCAAGTTCATTTTAGTTCCTCCCTAAAAATAGAACATTCGAGACAGCCTGATCTTGCAATCCAGGCCACCCCACAGTGTCTTCCTTCAAACCCAGCGAAATACCGCTATGGCGTAAAAGAGACATACGATCAGGGCACCCCATTGGGGCGCGCTGAGCATTCCAAGCCAAGCCAAATTGATAAAGGCCGAACCCAGTAGCGTGATGAACAACCTGTCACCCCGCGTCGTTTCGGTCCCAAGAACACCAGTGCGTGGTGTTTCAGGAAATTTGATTGCCAGCACCGTGAAGGTGACCAGCGTTGCCGCAATAATTGCGAAGAAAACAGCGGTCGGTCCGGTCCATGCCATCCATTCCATTGATTTTTCCCTCTTCGTTTTTAAACACGACCCAGGGCAAAGCCCTTGGCGATGTAGTTGCGGACAAAATAGATAACCAAGGCACCCGGCAGGATCGTCAGAACCCCCGCCGCCGCCAGAACGCCCCAGTCGATACCGGCCGCCCCAACCGTACGTGTCATGGTGGCAGCAATTGGTTTGGCATTCACGGAGGTTAGTGTGCGGCTCAGCAGCAATTCGACCCAAGAAAACATAAACAAGAAGAACGCGGTGACGCCGATCCCAGAGGCCACAAGTGGCGTGAAAATCTGCAAAAAGAACCGTGGGAATGAGTAGCCGTCGATATAGGCGGTTTCATCGATCTCTTTTGGAACACCGCGCATGAACCCCTCAAGGATCCAAACCGCCAATGGCACGTTAAAAAGGCAATGTGCCAAGGCCACGGCGATATGCGTGTCGAACAGACCAACCGAGCTATAAAGCTGAAAGAAGGGCAGGGCGAAAACGGCAGGTGGTGCCATCCGGTTGGTGAGTAACCAAAAGAACAGATGCTTGTCACCCATGAACGAATACCGGCTAAAGGCATAAGCGGCGGGCAGCGCGACAACCAATGAAATGGCCATATTCATCAGCACATATAACATTGAATTTAGATAACCTGTGTACCAAGACGCGTCCGTCAGGATCGTCAGATAATTGTCAAAGGTCAGATCGCGGGGCCATAAAGTAAAGCTGTTCAATATCTCCGAGTTGGTCTTGAGGCTCATCATCACCAGCCAATAGATCGGCAAAAGCAAGAACAGCAGATAGAGGCCCATGACGATGGCGTTGCCTTTGATCTTAGGCAAACCAAAGCGCCGCTTTGGGGCGTTAATTGTAAAGTCAGACATCAGTGACCATCCCTTTTGTCGAGGTTCGTCATCACGGTGTAGAACACGTAAGACACCAACAGGATCACAAGGTAATACATGATCGAAAAGGCGGCTGCAGGGCCAAGGTCAAACTGCCCCAACGCCATCTTCACCAGATCGATTGACAAGAACGTGGTCGAGTTGCCGGGGCCGCCACCTGTGACTACAAAGGGTTCAGTGTAAATCATGAAGCTGTCCATGAAACGCAGCAGGATCGCGATCATCAAAACCCCCATGATTTTGGGAAGTTCGATAAAGCGGAACACGCTAAAGCGGCTGGCCTGATCAATTTTGGCAGCTTGATAATATGCATCCGGAATTGATTGAAGGCCAGCATAGGCCAACAGCGCCACAAGAGACGTCCAGTGCCAAACATCCATCACAATAACGGTGATCCATGCGGCGTAGAAATCTTGGGTATAGTTGTAATCAATGCCCATGGCGGACAGCATGTAGCCCAACAGTCCAATATCGACGCGTCCAAAAATCTGCCAAATCGTGCCCACAACATTCCACGGTATGAGCAGGGGCAGGGACATAAGCACAAGGCAAAGCGAGGCCCAAAACCCCTTCTTTGGCATGTTCAAGGCGATGAAGACGCCCAGCGGGATTTCGATGGCCAAGATGATCGCGGAAAAAGTGATCTGGCGGCCCAGTGCGTCCCACATCCGTTCAGAGGCTAACATTTCCTCAAACCACTCAAGCCCGACCCAGAAGAACTTGTTGTTCCCAAAGGTGTCTTGGACAGAATAATTCACAACAGTCATCAACGGGATGACTGCGGAAAAGGCGACAAGCAAAAGAACCGGCAGGATAAGGAACCATGCCTTTTGATTTACGGTCTTGTTCATTTCAAGCCACCTTCGGCGCAACACGCCAGCTATCTGAATAGATGTTGATGCCAGCCGGATCAAAGACCACCCGGTTCATTTCCGAGGAAATTTCGGCCCCTTCGGGCGCAAGGATGTTGATCTC
>JBLHPE010000122.1:0-7682 GCA_047624005.1 Ascidiaceihabitans sp. | reverse complement strand
ATTATCGATATCAACTCCGCGGCAGAAGGGTTTTTGAACGTCTCCGCTAAAAGCGTCCATGGAACGCCGTTGTGGGACCAGATTGCGATTGATGCGCCGCTGGAACACTCCTTTGCCCGCGCCCGTAAAAACGGCACGCCATTGTTTGTGAACGATGTGGATGTTGGCAGTGGGCAACGCGCACCATTGCAATGCGCTTTGCAGATCGCACCGTTGCAGGGTGCAGAAGGCACGATGATATTGATGATCACGCCAAGGGAATTGGCGGGACGCATGACGCAAAACGATACTGTGAAATCTGCAGCTAGATCCGCAATTGGTATGGCCGAAATGCTGGCGCATGAGATCAAGAACCCGTTGGCAGGTATTACGGGTGCGGCACAACTTCTTAGCATGAACCTTGCACCGGAAGACCTTGAATTAACAGATTTAATTGTTGAAGAAAGCCGCCGCATTGTCAAGTTACTTGAGCAGGTTGAACAGTTTGGCAACCTAAGCGTAACAGAGATGCAGCCAGTGAATCTTCACGATGTCTTAGACCGCGCGCGCCGCTCTGCGCTGTTGGGGTTTGGTGCGCACATGAAGATTGTTGAGGAATACGATCCATCGTTACCAATGGCATCAGGCGATCCTGATCAATTGTTACAGGTGATCCTAAACTTACTTAAGAATGCATCAGAAGCCGCGGGCGACCAAGGTGGGACGATCAGATTACACAGTTACTTTGAACACTCGTTTCGGTTGCGCCGCGCTGACGGTACAGGTCATTCGCTGCCGCTACAGATTGAAATCATTGATGATGGTCCGGGTCTGATGGAGAGCATCAAAGACGATATTTTTGACCCTTTTGTTTCGGGCAAAGAAAACGGCACAGGGCTAGGCCTTGCGTTGGTGAGTAAGATAATCTCGGATCACGGAGGCTGGATTTCGGTCTCTTCTGTGCCGGGCCAAACAATTTTTCGTATGTCGTTGCCGCGATCCCAAACGGGTGCGGCTGCTGAATCGCAGAAGGAATAGATCATGGATGGCACTGTACTGGTTGCGGACGATGACCGCACTATTCGCACCGTTTTGACCCAAGCCCTGACAAGGGCAGGGTGCAAGGTTCATGCGACCTCCAGCTTGACCACTCTGATGCGGTGGGTCGGTGAAGGCAAAGGCGATGTGGTGATTTCTGATGTGGTCATGCCGGATGGAAACGGTTTGGAAATGTTGCCTAAGATTGCCAAGGATCGCCCCGGTCTGCCGGTCATCGTGATTTCTGCCCAAAATACTATAATGACAGCGATTAAGGCGGCGGAAGCGGAAGCGTATGACTATTTGCCCAAGCCGTTTGATTTACCAGATTTGATGAAGCGGACCGCGCGGGCGCTGGAGCTGCGTGGACAGCACCGCAGCACTGCATCCGGCGTTGTCAAAGAACGACCAGAAGAATTGCCCCTTGTAGGGCGCACAGATGTCATGCAATCGCTTTACCGCGTTGTGGCACGTGTCATGAACACTGACCTTCCAGTGTTGATTTCGGGGGAAAGCGGGACAGGTAAGTCGCTGATAGCACGCGCAATTCACGATTTTTCTGACCGACGCACACTCCCTTTTATCACGGTAACTTCTATAGATTTGCAGGACCTTGAGGGGCCTGCTCGGGTTCTGGCACGGGTCAAAGGTGGGACGCTTTTGATTGATGAGATCTCGAATATTTCCGATGAAATTCAAGCACGTCTTGTACGGATGATGGACATACCGGGTGATCATGTGCCGCGCTTCTTGGCCACCAGTCAATCTGATTTAGCGTCTGCTATGGAGCAGGGCGTGGTGCGTAAGGACCTATATTATCGCCTAAGTGGTGCGACTTTGACTGTGCCGGCGTTGCGCGAAAGGGTTGATGATATTGAACTGCTTGCTTTGCACTTCCTTGGTCGGGTTGAACAAGCGGGCAATGTCGTTCGTACCTTATCCATAGATGCAGCAGAGATTTTTCGGACGTACAGTTGGCCCGGGAACGTACGCCAATTGGAAAACGCTGTGCGCAGGTTAGGCCTGACCAGCCGGAGCTTGGAAATTACAGCACCCGAAGTCCAACAGGTGTTGGGACATCAACCTGATTTGGCCCCTTTGCGCGGTGGATCGTCCGATACCGAAAAGTTGGGAGCGTCGGTTGGCCGGCACCTCCAGCGTTACTTCGATTTACACGGCGACATGTTGCCGCCGGCTGGACTGTATGGCCGCATTTTGCGTGAAATCGAGATGCCATTGATCGAAATTGCCCTCGATGCGACGGGCGGGAATCAGGCTAAGTGTGCCGATCTATTGGGGATCAACCGAAACACGCTCAGAAAGAAGATCACCGAACTAGATATAGAGGTGACACGCCGCCGTAAGTTGATGTAAAAAGGCCACACAAACTGTGGCATTCGGGGCGCACCTCTGTTAGAGACCACGATATGTAGCGGTAAGGTGCCCAGTGCATCGCATCAACAGGTAGGGGGCTCGGTGGCAACCCAAACACGGCAAACACGTTGGGTGGATACCTTGCGGCGGCTGCGCAGGCAGCGCCGTATCCGCAGTTTTGCGACTGTTGGCCTGGTTGTTTTGGGTCCGATGTTGGCCTTAGCCACATTCCTTGTTTTGGGTCCGCTGGACCAAGGTTCCAATGATTTATCGCTGAGGCTGATTCTTTTGGCTGACGTGGTCTACATTCTTGTTGTAGCGGCGCTGGTCTTGTCCCAAGTGGCCCGCATTATTGCAGCACGTCGTGCCCAATCAGCTGGATCACGGCTACATTTACGTCTCACGGCTGTTTTTGCGGCTCTTGCGCTGTTCCCGACTGTCATCGTTGCCGTTTTCGCAATGTTGACCATCAACATCGCGCTTGAGGGGTGGTTTTCTGAACGGGTACGCAATGTGGTTGGTTTTTCGTTGGCGTCGGCAGAGGCATACGAGCAGGAACAACGTGAGGGGCTTATTGAAGATGCGCGTGCCTTGGCCGCCAGCATCGATATCGCTCGCCTGCAGCAATTCGAGCTGAGCGATAGTGAGCTGTTGGGCGAGGGGCAGCGCCAAATCCAACGTGGCCTACGTGAAGCATATTTGGTGGATGGCACCGCAACTATCCGCGCCCGTGGTGATCGGTCCTATTTGTTTGATTTTGAGCCGCCAGACGCCCGCCAAATGGCGGCGGCGCGGAAAAACGGGTTGGAAATTATTCAAGATTGGCAAATCAACGAGTTTCGCGCTTTGGTGCCTTTGCGCAGCTTTCCAGATCGATTTTTGTATGTGACCCGTGATGTTGATGGCGAAATCTTGTCCTTACTAGATGAGACGCAAAAGACTGTGCGGCTTTATCAACAGTTGGAAAGCGATCGCGGCAAACGTTTGTTTGAATTTGGTCTGCTTTATCTCGCCTTTGCTGTGATTTTGATCCTTGCGGCGATCTGGCTTGGCTTAGGTTTTGCAGAGCGCTTGTCAGGCCCTGTCGGTCGCCTAACAGGCGCAGCGCAGCGCGTGGGTGCGGGCGACCTTGACGTTCAGATCCGTGAGGAAGATGGCGATGACGAGATCGCCATGTTGGGCCGTTATTTCAATCAAATGACACGGCAACTAAAGGGCCAACGCGAAACTTTGCTTGATAACACTCGACAGATTGAGCGTCGTCGTCGGATGTTTGACTCCGTTCTTGGGTCTGTCACCTCTGGCGTTGTCGGGCTAGATTCTGAGGGGCGGGTGGCTTTTGTGAACCGTTCGGCCGCGCGGCTGCTGGATTGGCAAGAAGATCAGCAATCTGTGCCCATATCTGTAGCGGTCCCAGAATTTGGCCCGCTTTTGGATGTGCTGCAAAATAGTCCGGGTGAAGTCGCGCAAAGCGAAGTGAAAGTCAGCCGTCACGGTCGTCTCGAGAACCTATTGGTGCGCATGGCCACACGGCGAAATGATGCAGGGCACCTTGAAGGGTATGTTGTTGCGTTTGACGATGTAACCGATCTGGTCAGTGCACAACGTATGGCGGCATGGGGTGATGTGGCACAGCGTATCGCACACGAGATTAAGAACCCACTGACCCCAATTCAACTCAGTGCCGAACGGATCAAACGCAAGTTCGCGCCTAAAGTTGGTGATGAGAGCGACTCATTAGAGCAAATGACTGATGTAATCATTCGTCAGACCGGCGATTTGCGCCGTATCGTCGATGAGTTTTCGAGATTTGCACGGATGCCGGAACCTGATCGCAAAAACCATGATTTGGCAAAGCTGGTACGTGATGCGGTTATGTTGCAACGTTTAGGGCAACCAAATGTCGAGATCACACTTAATGCGCCCGACACGGCTTTGATGGCTGAGTTTGACGACACGATGATCTCGCAATCGATGACAAACCTGATCAAAAACGCTGGCGAAGCGATTGAGACTTTGATTGAAAAAGGCGCACCGGATGGATTGCAGCCGCAGGTGGTTGTGACGCTGGCTATTGTTGAAGAGCAGGCGCGTATTACGATTGCGGACAATGGCATCGGCTTGCCAGAGGACCGCGCCCGCCTATTTGAACCCTACGTGACCACACGCAGCGAAGGCACTGGGCTTGGCCTGCCTATTGTGAAAAAAATAATCGAAGAACACGGCGGCACCTTGCAGCTGGAAAACGCGCCCATCTTTGATGGGCAAAATCATTTCGGGGCTATGGCAGTGATAAAGCTGCCCCTAGCCCCAACCGACATCGCAGCAGCGAACAATAAGAAAGAGGTATAATCCCATGAGCGACATTCTGATTGTAGATGACGAACGCGACATTCGCGAACTGATCTCGGAAATTTTGAAAGATGAAGGTTATGCCACGCGATTGGCGGGCAATTCAGATGATGCCATGAGCGCGATTAACGCAGAGGCACCAGCGCTGATGATCCTAGATATCTGGCTCAAGGACAGCCAGATGGACGGGATCGATATCCTGAAGACGGTCAAGCGAGACAATCCTGATGTGCCGGTCGTGATCATTTCAGGTCACGGGAACATCGAGATTGCCGTCGCTGCGATCAAGCAGGGTGCTTACGATTTTATTGAAAAACCGTTCAACATTGACCAGCTTTTGGTTGTGATCCGACGCGCTATGGAAACCAGCCGTCTGCGCCGTGAGAACCAGACGCTGAAGCGTCATGATGGTGCGCAATCTGAAATGATTGGGACGTCTGCATCATTCCGAACGCTTATCAGCCAGCTGGATAAAGTTACTAAATCCAATGGTCGTGTGATGTTAAGCGGTCCGGCAGGCAGCGGCAAAGAAGTTGCAGCGCGTTATATTCACGCCAACTCTAATCGTGCCAGTGCGCCCTTTGTGACGGTAAACTGTGCGGGTGTTTCACCAGAGCAGATGGAAGAAGTCTTGTTTGGACGTGAGGGTGGCGAGCGCGGTGTTGAACCGGGTCTACTTGAACAGGCCAACGGCGGCGTTATCTACTTTGATGAGGTCGCGGATATGCCACTTGGCACGCAGTCCAAGATTTTGCGTGTGCTGGTCGATCAGCAGTTCCTTCGTGTTGGTGGCTCTGATAAGGTGCGTGTTGATCTGCGCGTTATTTCCAGTACCAACCGCAACCTAGAGGCAGAGATCGAGGCCGAGACCTTCCGCCAAGAATTATATCACCGTCTGAATGTTGTCCCGATTGCCGTCCCATCCTTGGAAGAACGGCGCGAGGATATTCCACTATTGGCCGAACATTTTATCGCTGATTGCAATGCGAACCAAGGTTTGGCGTTACGGGCGCTTAGTGATGATGCGTCAGCCCTTATGCAAACCATGATTTGGCCCGGCAACGTGCGCCAACTAAAAAACCTAATTGAACGGGTTTTGATCCTAAGTGACGGCAGTGGTCCGATTGAGGCCCGTGAATTGCCGGGTGAAGAGGACACCAGCAACGAAGAAGGGCGCGTGGTATTGTCTGGCGCTTTGGCAACTTTGCCGCTGCGTGAAGCTCGCGAGGCGTTCGAGCGCGAGTATTTACTGACCCAAATTAACCGTTTCGGTGGCAATATCAGCCGCACAGCTAACTTTGTTGGGATGGAACGCAGTGCCTTGCACCGCAAACTGAAGTCTCTGGGTGTTGTGACTTCTGCCAAGGCAGGTGCGCGCGTTGCCCATGTAGAAGAAGAGGGTGAAGCATAATTAGGACGGGTTGACGTGTCGCAATTGAATTGACCCATCTTGGGCCATCTGTCATGCCAATACTCCAAGGTTCGACCATAGCTTAAAGGCGCATCCATGAAGGTCATTATATGCGGCGCGGGACAAGTGGGCTGGCAAATAGCCCGCCACTTGGCAGGAGAGCGCAACGACGTCACGGTGGTCGATCAAGACCCCGAATTGGTGCGACGTGCCACGGATACGTTGGATGTACAGGGTGTTACTGGCTACGCCAGTTATCCCAACGTCCTTGACCGTGCAGGTGCCCGTGACGCGGATATGATCATTGCGGCCACACATTCTGATGAGGTGAACATGGTCACATGCCAGGTGGCCCATTCGGTTTTTGGGGTGAATCGCAAAATTGCGCGCCTGCGCAGTCAATCCTACCTAGATGCGATTTATTCAGATCTTTATCGACGGGATCATATGCCAATCGATGTCGTGATTAGTCCAGAGCGGGAAGTTGCGGCGGCTGCGTTGCAACGTCTTTCAGCTCCTGCAGCCTTTGATACAGAACGGTTTATGGACGGTCAGGCCCAACTTTTGGGCATTTTGATCGAAGAAGAATGCCCTGTTGTGAACACGCCTTTACGCCAGTTGACTGATCTGTTTTCGACTCTTCGAGCTGTCGTAGTAGGTGTGCGCCGCGATGGGTCGCTGTTTTCGCCAAACCCTGGTGACCAGTTGTTTGTCGGCGACGAATGTTATGTTTTTGCACATGCGGATGATGTTGCCCGCACGATGGAAGTGTTCGGTAAGCGGACCGCGAAACAAGAACGCATCGTGATGGTCGGTGGTGGCAATGTTGGTTTGGCTGTTGCGTCTGAGTTGGAAAGTCGTGCGACACGGATGCGGGTCAAGATTATCGAAAAGAACCGTAAATGTGCCGAAAACGCTGCGGAAGCGCTGGAACGGACAATTGTACTGCACGGCGATGGGTTGGATGTAGCGTTGTTAAGCGAAGCTGGCGTAAGCCGCGCTGACGCGATGTTGGCGGTTACTGATGATGACAAAACCAACATGCTGGCGGCAGTTCGGGCAAAGTCCGAGGGTTGCCCATATGCGATTGCCTTGATCAATGATCCAACGCTTGTGCCGCTTATGGGTCCACTTGGCATTGATGCCTATATAAATCCGCGCTCAACAACCGTCAGCTCAATCCTACGCCACATCCGGCATGGTCGTGTGCGTGCGGTCTACTCCATCGGGGACGCGGAGGCCGAAGTGATCGAGGCCGAAGTTTTGTCCACCTCGCCAATGGCAGGCAAACGCATCAACGAAATCGATTTTCCCGAAGGCGTCCTTGTTGGGGCGTTGCGCAAAGGCGGCGAAGTGATCCGGCCTTTGGGCAGTACCCGTATCGACGAAGGTGACGTGATTGCGCTGTTTGCGCTGGCCAAAGACGTGCCAGAAGTTGAGCGACTGATGCAAGTTTCAATCGACTTCTTTTGATATGAAACAGGAACTTGGCTTTATCGAACGGATGTTCCAACTGCCATTGTTCATG
>JBLHPE010000121.1:0-7734 GCA_047624005.1 Ascidiaceihabitans sp. | reverse complement strand
GCCTCGATCACAAATTGTACTACGTCATCATTGATCGAGACAGCGCGGATCATATCGCGGCTGACCAATGTTTCGCCATTGGGCAGTTGCACACGGTTCAACGCCTCTAGAATTTGCTCTTTGGTGACGGACATTTTTGACACTCCTATTGCTTACAACCCTAATTGGCCTTTTTGGACCAAAGGACAAGGACGCTTTGCCCAACCAGCAGCGGTACAGGGTCAAGATTGAAGTGTCCTTAGGCCACAAACAGACCATTTCAACCTGACCCAGCGTAAAGTCCCAACTTTTAAAAGTGCCTTTACTTTCATCATCTTGCTTCATTTTTGTTAGCGCCATCAGCCATGCAAATGCTGCATAGCGGCATTGATTATCTGTCTATTGTGCAGACGCAGCAATCGACTATCTTCCTATCAACACCAACGAAGACAGTAACAAACAAACACTGTCTTAAACGATCACGAAGACGCAGTCCCGAAAGGACAAGTAGACATGACATATTTTACAGACACAGCATCAAACGCAACTTTGCTTGAGCGCCTGATGGCCGCAGCATCAAACGCTTTTGCAGCAGCAGCAACACGCCAGGCAAGCCGCCGCGTGTACAAAACAACGCTGAACGAACTTGGCGCACTCAGCAACCGCGATTTGGCAGATTTGGGCATCGCACGCTCAGAAGTACGCCGCATCGCATGGGAAGCTGCTTACGCACAATAAGAACAACCGAAATCGGACGTCCGTTTCTCCTCCCTAGGACGTCTGTACTGGCGGTGGCATTTCTCCTCCCTTAATGCCACCGCTGTTCCACCATAGCTGCGCATTCGCAGCACACAGATACCGCGACACACCTTCCTCCCTGATCGTGTTCCGGTTGATCTGAAAGCGGTCCCAACCTCCCTTGGGGCCGCTTTTTTTATGCCCCTGAACATACCTGTTTGACCCTGCCCCGCAGATTGGCCAGCTTGCACGCACATCAATGTGGGCAATTGGGGCAATCATGACAGAAACAATCGGGATCATCGGCTTGGGATCTATGGGCTATGGCATGGCCAGTTCAGTCCTTAAGGCAGGTCACATCACGCACGGGTTTGACGTAAACAAAGCGCAAGTCTCAAAATTCATCGCTGAGGGTGGTGCAACTGGGGCGCTCAATGACGTGGTTCCTAAACTCGATGCTGCAATGATCGTCGTATTGAACGCGGCACAAACCGAAACAGTCCTGTTTGGCCCCTCCGGCATCGTTTCAAACATGCGCAAAGGCAGCGTTGTCATCGCCTGCGCAACTGTTGCCCCCGACTTTGCCCGCGAAATGGCGGCCAAAGCAGCAGAATATGGCGTCCACTATCTTGACGCCCCCATCTCTGGTGGATCGATAAAAGCCGCCGCTGGGGCCCTTAGTATCATGGCATCAGGCACTGCCGAAGCGTTTAAAGCTGCAACACCAGCCTTAGATGCCACCGCCGAAAAAGTGTTCAAACTGGGCGAAGTCGGCGCAGGCTCTGCCATGAAAGCCGTCAATCAACTGCTCGCAGGCGTCCACATCGCCACAATGGCCGAAGCCATGACATTCGGTATGACCCAAGGTGTGACCCCAGAACAGTTTATGGAGGTGATTCCAAACTGCGCAGGCTCCTCATGGATGCTAGAAAACCGTGGGCCACACATCGTGGATGGCGATTACACACCGCATTCCTCAGTGAACATCTGGCCCAAAGACCTTGGAATCGTGCTTGATATCGCCAAATCCGCTGGCTTCGGCGCACCTGTAACCGCAGCAGCATTGCAACAATTTCTAGCAGCAGCCGGTTCTGGCCTTGGAAACGAGGACGATGCAGCCGTGGCAAAGGTCTATGCGCGTAACGCAGGACTAACCTTGCCCACAAAGGACACGTGATATGACCAAATTTTCAGCCAACCTTGGCTTCCTTTGGGCGGACCTGCCTTTACCAGATGCGATTCATGCAGCCCACAAAGCAGGCTTTGACGCAGTTGAATGCCATTGGCCCTATGAGACCGACCCCGCATTGGTCAACGCGACGCTTGCAAAAACTGGGCTAAAGATGCTGGGACTCAATACCTTTCGCGGCGATCATCAAAACGGTGAAAACGGGTTAAGCGCGCTGCCCGATCGGATCAAAGACGCCCGCGCGGCAATCGACCAATCGATTGCCTACGCAAAGGCCATCAACTGCGCCAACATCCACGTCATGGCAGGCTTTGCCTCCGGTGCAAAAGCCCACGCTACTTTTGTCGAAAACCTGTCCTACGCCTGTAGTGCAGCCGCACAACACAACATCACCATCCTCATCGAACCGCTCAACCACTACGATGCGCCAAACTACTTCTTACAAACCACAGGCCAAGCGGTTGAAATCATCATTCAAGTTGCAGCCCCCAACCTGAAACTGATGTTTGACTGCTATCACGTGCAACTGATGGAGGGGGATTTGACACATAAAATTACCACCCTCCTCCCCCACATCGGTCACATCCAGTTCGCAGGCGTCCCAAAACGCGGGCAACCTGACATGGGCGAAGTAAACTACGCCCATATTTTCGCCCACATCAACGCGCATGGTTATACTGCTCCCCTAGGTGCGGAGTACAAACCGGGACGTGAAACGGGTGAGACGTTGGGGTGGATGAAAATGTTAACCGAATAGAACGCGGTACATGATCCGACCTGGTACAAACGTGAATGCACCAGCCAACAGCAGGCTGAAACAATACAGCTGAATCATTGTCGCACGGTGGCCAACTATATTATGTTGACGTGCGTAACTTATGCCACGCCACAGCGAAAACAACACAAGGAAAGACAATAAGTGGATTGGGCCAAACGGTCCGATCCACCTGAAATCGTTGATGAAAAAGCTAGATGCCGCAACAAAAAACATCGCCGTGACCCAAGAATAACCAAGCCAGTGGTGGGACGTCGTTCCTTTTGGCAAGGCAAACTGAATGCCACCTGCCACCACAGCAAAGATCGCCAAAAGCGCGTGTGCCGGAATAGGTTGGGTTGCTGAAAGCAGGACATCAATATTCATACAGACAGATCGCACATGGCATTAAAATAATCCAGCCAAAGTCATCTTTGAATTTGGCCCAGCCTTCACCCAACAGGCATCTGTTGCGTCGCGCAGTGAATACCGCCGCCAACCTCACCCAAAGCGTCCACATTCAGCGTCACAACTTCGCGACCCGGGTAATGACGGCGCAGCGCCTCCACCGCGATCTGGTCCGCCTCAACATCCCCAAACTGCGCCGCAACTACGCCGCCATTGCACACGTAGTAATTCGCATAAGATGCCACAAAATCGATAGACTTCACACGGCGTTTCGCGGGTTCTGGAATGACCTCGACCTTCAAACCCGCCGCCTCTAGCGCGTCATAGGTATCCAAGGCGGCCACGTGGAACGGATCGGACATATCAGGATAGCCAGGCAGGTTGACCAAGACACGACCCGCCCCCGTAAATCGCGCCAAGCTGTCGATGTGATAGTCCGTGATGTCCTGCCCATATACGCCTTTGGACCAGATCATCCGGCTGGCACCATAGGCGTTCAACAGCCGCCGCTCCACCTCGTCCCGCGACAATCCATGGTTGCGGTTCTTGTTCACCCACGAACTTTCGTGCGCCATCAAAAGCCCGTTGCCATCGTGCTCAACGCCCCCCGCTTCGCCGTACAAACCACTGTCAATCAACGGCAAGCCAAGGCGCTGTGCGACCTGTGCTGCAATCTGACCGTCACGTTTATGAACTTGTTTACCGCCCCACCCGTTAAACTTCAGGTGGCTGACAGCCAATGACCCATCTGCCTGATACGCAAACAGCGGACCGGAATCACGGCACCACAAATCCTCTGTGGCGATGTCCCACAGCTCCACATCTGCAGATAATTTCTTGCGTGCGCCTGCGTGATCGCCAGCATCCGCCAACATCACCACAGGTTCAAACTGCGAAATTGTATTGGCAATATCTGCAATAGTGTCCTGCAACATGCGCAAAAACACCGGATCAGGATGAACACGACGATTGACCGGCCATTGCATAAAGGTGCGGGCATGCGGGTCTTCCTCGGCTGGGACATGTCGCCCGTTTTTTGAACCTGCCATTGCCCTGCTCCCCATCACAGAAAATGCTGTGCCAGTGGCCAGAATATCACGTCTGTTCATCATAATATCCAACCTTATCAGCACCTAAATGATCGAAGGACGCTTGTTGATCCCGTCAACACTCAATCCCGCAAGCTTCTTAAACGCCAGCGCGTGGGCCGCGCGTTCTGCATAAGGCAGCACAGCATCAAGGCGCGAAAAATCACCACCACACCGATCTTCAGCCATCTGCATAATAGCATCAGGGCCACCATTGCCCCGGTTGGCCATGGTCACACGGTTTGCAATCGGGCGCACCTGAGACTCGTAATTCTGCGCGGCCTTTTCACCAATGCCATATTCCAAAATCGCTGCGCCCAAAATACGCGCATCCAAAATGGCCTGCGACGCCCCACTGGACCCAACGGGATAGGTCGCATGGGCCGCGTCACCAATCAAAGTCACGCAACCATCCGTCCAGAAATCAAGTGGTTCGCGATCAATCATCGGATATTCATAAACCGTTCCAGCACCGCGGATCATCGCAGGCACATCCAGCCAATCAAACGCCCAATCCGTAAAATCATCGACAAACAAATCGATGTCTATCTGTCTGTTCCAATCTTCTTTCGAGAAACCCGCCGTTGGATCGACCGTCTTTTCCGCGATCCAATTGATCGTCGCACAGCCAGTGTTTGGGTCCGCTTCCGTGATCGGATAAGACACAAATCGATGCGTGTCATGCCCTGCCAATATCATCGAAGCCCCCGTCAAAAACGGCTTTGCAATGGTTGTCCCCCGCCACATAATTGCCCCGCCCCAAACTGGCGCACCCTCATCCGGATACATCTGCGCACGAATGACAGAATGTATGCCATCCGCTGCAATCAGCATGGTGCCTTCAATATCTTGATGATCAGTGTCGGTTTCAACCGTGACGCAAACGCCAGAACCCTTATTAGAAAACCCCACGACCCGCGCGCCTGTGGTGATACAACCCGCCCCGCATCGATCCTTCACAGCCTCAAACAAGGCCATGTGGAATTGCCCACGGTGAACCGAATATTGCGGCCAGTTATACCCCGCGTCCAAGCCACGCGGTTCTGTCCAGATTTCAACACCTGTTTTGGTATAAAAACCATAGTCACGCGTTTGGATGCCAACGCGGTCCAGCATGTCTCCCAAACCCATTTCCATCAATTCTCGGACCGCTGTTGGCTGTAAGTTAATGCCTACACCCAACGGCTTAGGGACCTTAACGCTTTCAAAAATATGAAACGGAATTCCAATCTGATGCAGCGTCAAACCCATTGCCAATCCGGCAATACCACCGCCTGCGATCAAAACTGTCATCTACAATCCCCTCAGGCAAGCATCCTAAAACGGCACATCATCCACACCAGTGATAAAGCGGGCCACGACCTTTTTCGATCCTGCTTTTTCGAAATCAATCTCTAGCTTATCGCCTTCAATCGCTACCACTTTTCCATAACCAAACTTTTGATGAAAAACCCGTTCGCCTATCGTAAAGCTGCTGACAGCTTTTATATCGATAATCGTACTTTTACTTTCAGATGGCTGACTTATGGGACGTTGTTGCGATCTTGATTGAAGTCTGCGCCACCCTGGAGAATTATACACATTGGCGTTTGCCGCCGCTTCGTGAAGTGTCGATTTAGGTTCGTTCGACGGGGCTGCCGCGCCGTACCCGCCACCATACAATCCGGGTGGAGTCATTACATCGACATGCTCTTCGGGCAGCTCATCAATGAACCTTGACGGAAGCGACGATTGCCATTGTCCAAACACCCGCCGATTGGCGGCGAAGGAAATCGTACACACTTCTTCGGCCCGCGTGATGCCGACATAAGCAAGGCGGCGTTCTTCTTCCAAACCCGCCACACCGCTTTCGTCCATTGAGCGTTGTGAGGGGAACAATCCATCTTCCCAACCCGGTAAAAACACCTGTGGGAACTCAAGACCCTTGGCACCGTGCAGTGTCATGATCGACACCTTGGCACCCTCACCTTCTTTCTCATTGTCCATGATCAGGCTGACGTGTTCTAGGAACCCTTGCAGGTTCTCGAATTGCTCTAGCGCCTTGACCAATTCCTTAAGGTTTTCCAACCGTCCGGGGGCCTCTGGCGTCTTATCGTTTTGCCAATGTGTGGTGTAGCCGCTTTCGTCTAGAACAATCTCCGCCAGTTCCTGATGGCCGACCTTAGGTGGACCATATTCCATCCGCTGCGGGCCATCATCAATGACGGAATCGTCATTCACCTCAAGCAACACACCGCGCGTCAGCTTCGCCCAGCGCGTGATTCCATCGACCAGCTTGGCCAGTTCGGACCCGCCTTTGCCTTTGATCAAACCGCTTTCGACAGCGATCCGCGCGCCTTCAATCAACGACACGCCGTTCTCACGCGCCGCCATCTGAATGGTTTGCTGCGCCTTGTCACCAAGACCACGTTTGGGCGTATTCACAATCCGCTCAAACGCCAGATCATCATCAGGACTGGTCACGATGCGGAAATAAGCCATCGCATCGCGGATCTCCATCCGCTCATAAAAGCGAGGGCCACCAATGACCCGGTACGGCAGGCCAATGGTCAAGAACCGATCCTCAAAGGCACGCATCTGATGCGATGCCCGCACCAAAATCGCCATCTCATCCAACGAAACTGGACGCATACCACGGGTGCCCGATTGCGAGGATTCGATTTCTTCGCCGATCCAGCGCGCCTCTTCCTCACCGTCCCAATGACCAATCAGACGCACCTTTTCGCCCTCTGTCTCTTCGGTCCACAATGTCTTGCCCAAACGGCCTGCATTGCCTTCAATCACAGCCGAAGCAGACGCCAAAATATGCGGGGTTGAGCGGTAGTTTTGCTCCAAACGCACGACATGGGCACCCGGAAAATCCGTCTCAAACCTTAGGATGTTACCAACTTCAGCGCCGCGCCAGCCATAGATCGACTGGTCATCATCGCCCACACAACAGATGTTCTTGTGACCCGCTGCCAACAGGCGCAGCCACAAATATTGGGCCACGTTGGTATCTTGATACTCGTCCACCAGAATAAACTTAAACCAGCGTTGATACTGCTCCAAAACATCGGTGTGATTTTGAAAAATAGTCACCATGTGCAGCAAAAGATCGCCAAAATCGGTGGCATTCAACTCACGTAAACGGTTCTGATACAGCGCATACAACTCAATACCCTTATCGTTATACGCGCCACTGTCAGCCGCTGGCACCTTATCTGGCGTCAACGCACGGTTCTTCCATCCGTCAATGATATTGGCCAAAGCGCGGGCGGGCCAGCGTTTGTCGTCAATCCCAGCGGCGCGGATCAATTGTTTCAGCAACCTGATCTGATCGTCGGTGTCCAAAATAGTAAAGTTCGACTTCAACCCCACCAATTCCGCATGACGACGCAACAGCTTCACACAAATCGCATGGAATGTGCCAAGCCAAGGCATCCCCTCAATCTGCTGACCCAACATACCCCCGACGCGGTTTTTCATCTCGCGGGCTGCCTTATTGGTGAACGTCACCGCCAAAATCTCGTTGGGCCGCGCGCGCCCCGTGTTCATCAAATGCACAATGCGGGCCGTAAGCGCCTTGGTTTTACCAG
>JBLHPE010000120.1:0-7909 GCA_047624005.1 Ascidiaceihabitans sp. | reverse complement strand
TCGCGTAGATATTGATGTCCATCGGCTCGGTGTGGGACACGATTGTCAGACCAAAGTCTTTGCCACGGAACACAGTTTCCAACCACTGCGCCCATTCGACGTTTGTGATCACTGCTTTGATGCCAACCTCTGCCAATTGTGCGGCGATGATTTCACCACCGCGACGGGCGTAGGATGGGGGTGGCAGGTGCAAGGTTGTCTCAAACCCATCAGGAAAGCCAGCTTCAGCCAATATGGATTTAGCCAACTCTGGATCATATGCACTGCCAGCTTTTAGATCGACATAGGCTGGATTGTGTGGCGCAAAGTGCGTGCCAATCGGTGTGCCATAGCCAAACATTGCACCGTCGACGATCGCCTGACGGTCAATCGCGTGTGACATTGCTTCACGGACCTTTGGATTATCGAAGGGTGGCATTTTGTTGTTGGTGGACAGGATCGTTTCACCTTCAGTCGAGCCAACAAGGACTTGGAAGCGCGAGTCTGCTTCAAATTGTGGCAAGTTTTCTGGGGCAGGAAAGCCGCTGAACACATCTACGTCTTCAGCCATTACAGCAGCGAAGGCGGCTGTTGGGTCAGAGATGAATTTGAATGTTGCAGTCTCTAACGCGGGGGCTGTGCCCCAATAGCTGTCGTTGCGAACGAGTTCGATTTTATCGCCTTGTACCCAGTTGGCGAATTTGAATGCGCCAGTGCCGATTGGCGTCTGCTTGATGCCTTCGATTGATTCAGGGGCAACGATAACCGCATCACCCCATGCCATGTTGAACAGGAAGCTGCCGTTTGGGGCGTCTAAGGTTACAACGACGGTCGCGGCGTCAAGTACGCTCACATCAGTGATACCAGCGAACAAGGCCTTTTGCGCATTTGTGCTGTCGTCAGCACGCGCACGGTTCAGGGAAAACTGAACGTCTTCTGCATCCATGGTTGTGCCGTCGTGGAAAATGACATTGTCATGCAAAATGAATGTGTAAACCAAACCGTCATCAGAGATGTCCCAGCTTTTGGCCAATCCAGCAACAACGGAACCGTCACCCATAAAGCGGGTTAGACCTTCGAACACATTGGAATATAGGACCGAGTCAATCGCGCCTGCAGCAGCAGATGTCGGGTCAAGGTGCGGTGGTTCCAGTTGCAAAGCCACGGTAATATCCGTGTTAGCGGCTTGCGCGGTAAAGCCTGCAACCGTCATAGCGCTGGCAAGTGCCAGTCTTGATACAAAGTGTTTCATTCTTCTTCTCCCTGTCGTTTTTATTTAGTCTTTTTTAGGCAAGAGCAGCGTTTCAAGGCTGGCGCCCATGACCTTTGCACTGTCCAGCATATCATCAATTCCGATATATTCATCGGGTTTATGTGCCAATTCTAGAATTCCAGGCCCGTAAGCGATACAATTTTTCAGTTTTCCGATCCGGTCGATGTGTTTTTGATCGTATGTTCCGGGGGACGCGACATATTCTGGTGCTTTGCCCAAAACGTCTTGGATGGCCTGCGCCACGGTCGCGACCACTGGTGCCGATTTGTCGGTCATTGATGGCAGGACTGAATTTAATTCGGTCATTTCATATTCAAAATCGGGCCGTGTGACGCGCAGTCCCTCGAGGAGATTTGTCACCTCACCGCGCACTTGATCCAGCGGTTCTTCAACCAGAAAACGTCGGTCAATTACGATGCGGCAACTGTCTGGGACGCAATGTGCGGGCAATCCATCAAAGTCTTCTGATTGCTCTTTTTGGCCACCATGAATGGAGTTGATGTTCATGGTTGAGGATTTAGCACCCTCTGGCACAACAGGCATATCGGTGCGTCGTGCGGCCATTGCGGGGAACAGTTTGTCCTCGAATTCGTGGATTACTGCGCCCATATGTCGGACAGCGCAGTCCCCAAGGAACGGCATAGAACCGTGTGCGATTTCGCCCTTGGTTTCGATCTCTGCCCACCAACCACCGCGATGGCCCAGACAAATGCGGTCTTTGTTCAGAGGTTCAGGAATTATGACGTGCTGCACCTTTTCAGGTGAAAAGTGACCATGTTCTGCAAGATAGGCAACACCGCCGTAGCCACCTGATTCTTCATCTGCGGTCCCAGAGATTTCGATCGCACCTGCGAAGTCAGGGAACTCTTCGATAAAGGCTTCGCAAGCGATTATAGATGCGGCCATACCGCCCTTCATGTCGCAAGCGCCACGGCCATAGATCTTGCCGTCCGAAATCTCGCCACCAAAAGGATCAAAGGTCCACCCAGATCCTACCTCGACCACATCTGTATGGCTGTTGAAATGAACGCAATCGCCCATGTTGGTGCCGTCACGCCGTGCAATGATATTCCAACGCGGGTATTTTTCACTGTCACCAGGCGTACCAAAGGCACGTATCAATTGCGTTTGAAACCCCGCGCCCCGCAAGCGTTTATCCAGAAAGTCACAAATCGCCTGATAATTCTCACCGGGGGGATTTAACGTCGGAATACGGATCAGATCCTGTGTAAGCTGGATCAAATCATCGCGTTTGCCATCAATGCGCACCATCAAGGGTGTTGTCATTCTTCACCTGTTCAACGAATTTGTTGGCAGTATTACGCGTATCATATACGGTATCAATACCGTATAAACACTGGATGACGCAATGAGTGATTTCACACAGCAGATGGCACTGGCCTTTGACGCGGCGCCCATTGGCATGGCGGTCTCAAACCATCGCGTGTTGAGCGTTTGTAACACATTGTTCGCTGAGATGTTAGGATACCAGCGTAATGATCTGGTAGGTCAATCATTTCGCATCCTTTATCCAAGCCACGCTGAATTTGACCGTGTGCGCGATATTGGACTGAAAATGATGGAAGAACACGGCAGTTATAGCGATGAACGGATGATGCAACGCAAAGATGGCGTGCCCGTTTGGTGTCGCTTTCGCGCACGCACTTTGACGCCATCTGATCCGCTTGCACACTTGGTGATGAGCTTTGCACAGATCCGCGATCAGGTGGATGGGGCACAACTGACAAAACGCGAACGCGAAGTGCTAAGTTGGCTGAGCCGTGGGCAAACCAGCAAAGAAATTGGACGCGAGCTAGGGCTATCCCCGCGCACGATAGAGGATGTTCGCGCGCGGTTGCTGCGTAAATTTGAGGTGAAGAACACCTCGGAATTGCTAAGCAGGATGAGTTACGCGCGCCCTCGGGGGTAGGCGAAAGACACAGCCGTCAGAGCACCTCCAACGGCTGCATCAGTGTTAGTTACCTACTATCAACCCTTGTCCATAAGGTGATTGCCAAATGGATTATCGATTACCATCAACCACTGTCCATCGGTCTGTTTACGCAAAACGACCACTGAAAATCCGCTTTGCTCAATCGGGAATCCATCTGGTGTCTTACCGGTCATTTTCCAAGTGGAGGAGTGTAAGGCAATATCTTCTGCTTGAATGACTTCGTGATCTGTCACCGAAATCTGCGGACCAATTGCCATGAATTGACTGAATGCTGCGCGCAACGCTGGTGTGCCTTTGGCATGTACCCCAGGTTGGCCCACAAGGACGCCGAATGGCTCGAAGGTGGCGAGGATATCATCCATATTACCTGCAGCGACGGCTGCGTTGTTGGTATCGATGACTAAGTTGATTTGCTCATTTTCCATTGTCTGATGTCCTGTATGTTGTTTGCTTCTAAAGCTAACGTAGCAGGCAGTCCTGTCAGAAAGTGGCAGTAGTGAATTTCATACCTTTAGCTTCACGAACCCCAACTGTCCATAATTGCATCGAACGTGATGCTCCCTCCGTCCCCATGCGTTGGATCATCTGAAGGTGTCCCGACAAATCTTGGTACGGGTGCAGGTTGTACCACGCCGTCTGTTTCAACAAAGGTTCTACGGGCAATGTTATGCGGGTGGTTGGGGGCCTCGGTCATAGACAATACTGGGGCAAAGCAAGCGTCAACTTGGGTTAGGATCGCCTCCCATTCGGTTCGGGTTTTGCTTACAAACAATCCTTCCAAAGTCATTTGCATTTCGCCCTGTGCATCCGCATCGTATTGTTTGGCAAAGCGTGGGTCATCCGCCAGCCCAACATTTTCCAGCAAGGTTGCGAAAAACTGTGGCTCGATCGGACCCAATGCGACGTATCCACCATCGGCTGTCTCATAGCACCGATAATAAGCGGCTCCGCCGTTCAGTACATTGCCACCACGTTTGCTATCGTCCCATGCGCCTCCTGCGTTCAGCCCATACTGCAAAGTCATCATTAACGCGGCCCCGTCTGACATACAGGCGTCGACGACTTGGCCTTTGCCAGTTGCACGCGCGTTCATTGTGGCCGCAAGCACGCCCGTCAAAAGCATCATGCCGCCGCCGGCTAAATCCGCGATGATATTCTGTGGTGGGGGTGGCGGTGTGCCTGTGGGACCGATGGACCAAAGCGCGCCCGAGATTGCCATGTAATTCAGATCATGCCCTGCGCGGTCTTTTAATGGACCGTCTTGGCCCCATCCTGTCATGCGCCCGTAAACCAATCTGGGGTTATCTGGCGTCACATCGTCGGGACCAAGCCCCAGCCGTTCCATCACACCAGGGCGGAACCCTTCGATCAACACTTCGGCTTTGGAAATGAGCGTTTTGGCCCTTGCTAGACCCGACTTGTCCCGCAGGTCGAGCGTGAGGGACCGACGAGAACGGTCGTAAAGATTGTGTTTCTGCTCCAACCCAAACAACGGTTTTTGATTGGGGCGGGCGATGCGCACCACTTCAGCCCCCATATCAGCCAACATCATTGCGCAAAACGGGGCAGGGCCTAACCCAGCCATTTCCACGACGCGTAATCCACGCAAGGGGCCTGCGCGATCAAGCATTGTCGGTGATCTCTTTAATCGCGGTTAGAAATGCCGCGACCTCACCCAAAGTATTATAATGACACATTGAAACACGCACGGCAGCGGTTAGGCCCAGTGGATTTAGGATATTGCCAGAATAGTGGTCAGCTTTGCGGATGTGTGTGCGGATGCCGCTTTGGTTCAGTTGGTCGACGATTTCTAGGGCAGGGACGGTATCAAGGGCAAAGCACACCAACCCTTCGCGGGCCGGATTGTCTGGGCCACCAACGATAGTGACCTCTTTAAAATCGGTCAGGCCGGGCAAGTTGCCAGTGCCAAATAACATCGCATCAGTCAGTGTCTTTTCATGCGCTTTGATTGCTGCACCTGCCGCCTCGATCCGTGATCGTTTGTTTGTGGCGTCAGAAACTTGGCCGCCAAGCCAGTCGAAATAGTCAACAACATCCGAGAATGTCGCATAAGCCCCAGTGTCTCTTGTGCCCATTTCCCAATTTTCAACAGGTCCATCAATCAACGCCTCTAGCGGTAATTGGGACAATCGATCAGAGGCCCAAGCGACCCCATAACCGTGGCGCGAAAACACTTTGTAGGGAGAGACGACATAGCCATCGACCCCGTAAGCCTCGATATCGATATGTCCATGGCTGGCGTGTTGGATACCGTCGACAATGATAAAACATGTGGGCGCCACGGCGCGAATAGCGCTCGCAATACTGGCCACATCAATCGCCATACCCGTGACTGGAGACGTATGCAGAATCGTTGCGACCCTCACATCGGGTGTCATCAAAGCGGCGTAAGCATCAGCTGTAACCAAACCCGTCGCGTCATCGTGAGGCACGCTGATGTAGGGTTTGCCTGCTTGCGTCGCCCAATGTTGGGCCGCACTGCGTGAAGCTGGGTGTTCGACTGTCGAGCCAATAACGCTGCCACCCTCAGTGCCCATTATCGCAGTTCGTATCAGGCGATAAGTCAATTCCGTACCGCTTTCCCCAACAAAAAATTGCCCATCCGGTGCGTTGAAAAAGGTGGCCATGTCAGCTTTGGATTGCTTGATGATCGCCACAAGCGCCTCAGCTGCTGCATTGGCGCGGCCCTGATTGTCTGGAACGGCGGCGAACTTTGCCGATGTGTTGACCACGGTATTTAGGGTCAGTGCGCCGCCCGCGTTTTCAAAGAATATGCGCGACCCTGCGAAAGGGCAGGCATCTACATGTGCAAATCGGTTGCGGATATCATTTAGCAAGGTGGGTGAGATCTGAGGCATATCATTGTCCTAAGCGACGTTTACCGCCATATCATTCAAGAAGACGCGATAAAGGCAAGCACGATATGTCCCTTACCACCTAAGACATCAGCGGAATGCACTGCGCCTCATGTGTGGGATGGGTTGAACGGGCGTTTCTGTCCTTACCCGTTTTTATCGTTGAAATGGGCGGACATATGTTTCCTGCCCTTCACCATTGGATTTCTGGAAATATCGGACAAACCAACAGCTGGCTTGCGCAATTCCTTCTTATCACGCTTGTAATGGTTTGGCCGGGTCGATCATTTTATACTTCCGGTCTGCCCAATCTGTTCAAGGGTGCGCCTGACATGAATGCACTGGTGGCGATTGGGACATTAGCAGCGTGGAGTTATTCCGTAACTTCACTGTTTGCGCCCAGTTTATTGCCCGTGGGCAATTTGGCGGTCTATTTTGAAGCGGCTGGTGTGATCATAACGTTGATCCTTTTGGGTCATTTAAGAGCCGCCTGCAATGATATGGCGGTATTGTCCGCCGCTTCTAACGCGCCTTCAAGGTAACCACCGAACTGTGGGGCAGCTTCGGTTCCGCTGAACAGTATTTTGCCGCCCCAAGCAGGTGGCAAAGGACGATAGGTTGGATGGGCGTAAAGTGGTTTTAGATCATCAGCAGTAGAGGTGAAGGGATCAAAAGCCCAATCCTTGATTAACAATTCGCTGGGGTTTGCTGCCTTGGAACCAAATAATCGGCCCAATTGTTGCTTTAGAGCAGTGCGCAAAGCGGCTTCGTCTTTACGCCCTTCAGGTGGCACACCAATGAAACCGAATATCGCAAAGGGTCCACCAGTTGGGGGGGAGGCGTCGTGCATTTCGACCATTGGCCCAAACCTGCTGGATGCGTCGCCGGACAATCCGTCTTCACGCCAAAACGGGCTGTCATAAACCGCGACGGCTTTGGCTTGGCCCGCCATCCACGTGGGGACATTTGCGAGGGATGTAAGAACACTAGAGGGCAGTTTGGGCTCAAACTTGATGGTCGCGCCCACAACGCGTGGAGGGAGGGAGAAGATCAAGTGTTTGGTAGTGTAGGTCTGACCATTCGCTTGGGCTTCAATTTCGTTGTTGTTGTGGATAACTTTGGTGACTGGTGATCCTGTTGTTACTGAATTTTTTGGCAATGCTGTTAAGAGCGCTTGAACCATCGCATCCAGACCGCCCTTTATACGATATGATCCCTCCATCGATGAAAAGCCGCGGCCGCGTTGGACGGTACCATTTTGGTCTTCAAAACTTAACGCGCCTTTGGAATACTGTTCAAATGCGGTGAGTGAAAATCTTTGAATTAGGGAGGCGATGCGTGGTTGCCCCTCCCAAAACCATGCGGGACCCATGTCGTATGCACCTTGTCCGACAGGTAAGGACAGTATTCGACCACCAACACGATCACGGGCCTCCAATACATGGACGTTGATGCCGCGTTCGGTCAGTTGATGTGCAAGGTGCAGTCCGGAAAGGCCTGCGCCGACGATTAATGCATCTGTTTTCATGATGAGTTAGTCAGCTTCTTTATGTAAATGGAGCAGGCCAACCAGCCAACTTTATTGGTGTGATCAAAAGCAAGTTTCGAAAATTCCGCGCTGGGTTGCATTTCAATCTCCCTACCAGTTGGTTGTTAAACCGTACTAGCCCGAAACAGTGTGGCTTGCACGAAACTTAATTTTTGTTGCAACAAAGTTAAAATGTCCGATGTTGCGCAAAGTAGAAATGTCACACCAAGCGTAAACGGTAGCAAGGCTTTGTAGTCCGGAGACGTTAAATATCGGAGGGCGGAGAAGCCTTGCGGCGG
>JBLHPE010000119.1:0-7978 GCA_047624005.1 Ascidiaceihabitans sp. | reverse complement strand
ACTGGGATAGCGGCGCGTCCAAATGCACCTTCCCCTCCTCAACTAGCATCATCAATACAAAGGATGTGATTGGTTTGGTCATCGAATAAATACGTGCAACCGTATCGCGACTAAAAGGATCATCCAATTCAGTGTCACGACGACCGACGGCATGGAAATAGACCTCTTTGCCATCTTGATTGATCAAGACCGAACTGCCTGCTAGTTTTCGGTCATCAACATAAGATTGCATCCATGGGCCGATCCGTTTCATTGACTGTTCGTGCATGGCTTATTCGCCCAACATCTTGGACATCGCAGGGCTGGTCTCGCCCGTAAACCAATCGTTCGCTGAAGGGGGAGCCATGCGGATTTTTGCAATAACATCGCCACGCAATTGGTGTTTAACCGATGCATAGGCTTTAGCAGGGATTTGTGCAAATTCTGCAGCGTCCTTAAGGGCCTGTGGCAATACATCCTCCGCTGTAACGATCAAGTCCACTATACCCATGTTTTTGGCTGTTTCAGCGTCAACAGATTGCCCACGCAACATAAGACGGCGGGCGTCATTGCTGGACAAAGTGGCCTTTGCAATTTCCAAAGGGCCCGTAGGGAAATCGACACCAACGCGCACCTCAGCCAACCCAAATTTGGCCGTTGGCGCAGAGATACGGTGATCCGCAGTTAGGACAAAAAACAAGCCACCTGCGATTGCGGTTCCATTGATCGCGCAGATCACGGGTTTGGGGCAGGCATAAAGCGCAAGAAACCCTTCGTTCAAACCACGGACAATTGCGCCCTGTTGTGCGCTATCAAAGGTGCGCGCCTCTTTTATGTTAAGGCCCGCAGATAGCACCTTAAACGGGCTACTAAGGACAATTGCGCGTACGGTTTGGTCATTTGAAAGCTGTTCAATGCAATCGCGCAGCCCGAACAAGGCGTCCGACGTCAACGTGTTGACAGGGCCGTTGTTCATGCTCAATTCAACCACGCCGCCCGCGTGATCTATACGTTCGATCCAACTGCTATCAGACATTTTGTATGCTCCGTTTGTTGACCCAAGTTTGACGCCTCGAATGGGCTAATTCAAAGCTTATAATTGACCCCACGGTACAATTGACGCAGCGACACTCCAAGCCTAGCGTTTTTTGACAGGTTGAACCAGCGATCCTTGAACAAATAGACCTTTCCAATTTTGGAGACTTTCGAGATGCAACAGATTGAATTTATGTATGATTTTGGCAGCCCAAACGCCTATCTTGCGCACAAGTGCCTTGCAGGTATTGCCCCGGGTTTTAAGGCTGAAGTTGTCTATTGTCCGATCCTTATTGGTGGTGTGTTTAAGGCAACAAACAATCAGCCTCCAATGATGGCCTTTGCGGGAATTCCAGGAAAAGTGGAATACATGCGCATTGAAATGGCCCGTTTTTTGGAGCGATATCAGATTCCATTCCAGTTTAACCCTAACTTTCCAGTCAACACATTAAACGTGATGCGTGCCGCAGTATTTGCACAAGGAAAGGTGTGGGAAACCAAGTATATAGACGTCGTCTTTGATGCAATGTGGGTTCATGGCAAAGATATGTCTGGTCTTGAAGTTGTGGCGCATGTGCTAACCGAGGCTGATCTTCCCGTTGATGAAATAATGAACGCAATGAAAGACGTTGATGTAAAGTCATCTTTAGCCGAGGTGACAGGTGCAGCTGTAGCGCGTGGTGTCTATGGCCTACCGACGATGTTTCTTGGAAATGAAATGTTCTTTGGCAAAGATTCACTAAGTGATTTAGAGTGGCGACTGTCCCAACCGTAGCTGGGACAGATATTTAAACTTCGAGCCATTCTTTGCGCACGTCTTCACGATTGCGCAATTCATCTGGAGTGCCCTCAAACACGACCTTGCCGTGGCCCATGACATAGACACGGTGGGCAATATCCATCGCAATCGACAGCTTCTGTTCGACCAGCAAGGTAGACACACCACGCCGCGCGATTTCTTGTAAAACGTCGGCGACGCGCCTCACCATCTGTGGGGAAAGCCCCTCGGTTGGTTCATCAATCATCACCAAATCAGGGTCACCCATTAAGGTCCGGCACATGGTCAACATTTGCTGTTCACCACCGGACATTACGGATGCTTCGACGTCAGCGCGTTCTTTAAGGTTGGAAAACATGTCGAACATATTTTCCATCGTCCACCGCCCAGTACCTTCTTTTTGACCTGGTTTTATTCCCAAAATTAGATTTTGGCGTGTTGTCAGCCCCGGGAAAATATCGCGGTTCTCAGGCACATAACCAAGACCAAGATTGGCAATCTCAAAGGATTTTTTGCCAGCAATTTCCTCACCCCGAAACTTGATCGAACCTTGTGGTTCAACTTCACCCATTATCGCCTTGCACGTGGTGGATCGCCCTACCCCGTTGCGCCCAAGTAGCGCGACAATCTCGCCCTCTTGGATGTTCAGGTTCACACCTTGAAGGATGTGCGACTTGCCGTAATAGGCGTGTAGATCTGTGACTTCTAACATCAGTGCTCCGCCTCTAAAACTTCGCCCAAATAGGCCTCTTGTACCTTAGGGTTGCTACGCACCTCTTCGGGACGACCTGTTGCGATAATCTCTCCATAAACCAGAACCGAAATGTAATCTGCCAAGCCAAAGACCACGCCCATATCATGTTCGACCATGATCAAGGTTTTACCTTCTGTTACTTTGCGGATCAGCTCAACAATGTAATCCGTTTCAGAGTGGCTCATGCCCGCTGTTGGTTCGTCCAGCATGATCACGTCGGCGCCACCAGCGATGGTAATCCCAATCTCAAGCGCACGTTGCTCGGCGTATGACAAGACACCCGCGGGTAGATTGCGCCGTTCTGTAAGGTTGATCTGCTCAAGGATCGCTTCGGCCCCTTCAGTCAAAGCTTTTGACCGCGCCACTAGATTCCAAAAGGAATACTTGTATCCCATCGACCACAACAACGAACAGCGCACGTTTTCGAACACGGTCATTTTGGGGAAAATGTTGGTGATCTGGAACGAACGGGACAGGCCCATGCGATTGATCTCATAGGGTTGTTTGCCCGCTAGATTCGCACCGTGTAAACTGACGGTTCCGCCAGATTGGGCAAAGCGACCCGTGATCAGGTTGAACAGCGTTGATTTACCAGCACCATTTGGACCGATAATGGCATGGCGTTCGTTTCTACCAATCGACAGGTCGACCCCGCGAATAATTTCAGTCTTACCAAAACTTTTGGTCAAACCACTTAGTTCAAGGGCTGCAGTCATTTTGCACCTCCGGACGGTGTGTTGGCTTCGCCCCATGTCTCATAGAGGTCGGGTGCATTTTTCTTGGTGAAGTAAAGTGCGACGGCCGTGACAGCACCAGCGACTATCCATGGCAGGATCGCGTGGCTGTCAAATGTTGTCCAGAAGATCGTCATTTCGTTATCCCCAAGAGCTGCGTGGCGGTAATGGAACGTCATCTCAACCAAAGCCGCAATACCAAGCACGCCGATCGCGCCCGGAAGCAGTGTTTTCAGATACGGCATAAGAAGCATCTTCTGGTTGCCAAGCCTGAAGATGGGAACGTGCATCATCAGCAATCCAGCCAAACCACCTGGGAAATACATCACTGTGGCTAGGAACAAGGTTCCTGCATAGAAAGCCCACAATTCTGTTTCGAGCGATAGGACAGTTTGCAGCAACGTAAAGGCAATTGCCCCGATGATCGGGCCAAAGAAGAAACCAACGCCACCTAAGAATGTGATCAACAAGATGACTCCTGATGAAGCTGCGTTTAGGTTTTCTTCGGTCAGAATTTCGTAGTTGATGGCAAACAGTCCACCCGCAATCCCGCAAAAGAAACCGGACGCCATGAAGCTGTAGAACCGGACCCAGCGTGCCGAATAACCTAAGAACTGTGCCCGTTCTGGATTGTCCCGCACTGCGTTGGCCATACGACCAACAGGTGTGCGTGAAAACAGGTACATCAATACGGCAGATACCATGAGCCAGAATGAGATAAGGTAATAAACTTCGATCTGCTTCAGGAACTCTATCCCGAAGAATGGCAGGCCGTATGTTCGGTCGCCTGAAATACCTTCTTCACCGCCAAAGAACGCGACAATAATGATAGAACAGGCTGCAATCAATTCCCCAACCCCAAGTGAGATCATGGCAAAACGTGTGCCCGCCCCGCTGGTTGAAAAGGCACCAATCAACATCGCAAAGCCCATTCCGAACAAACCGCCAAACAAGGGCAATAAGGGCAAGGGCAGCGCCAAACCGAAGTCCTCGACATAGTTCATGACATGCATGCAAAAGAAGCCGCCCATGCCCATGTAAACGGCATGGCCAAAGGACAGCATACCGCCTTGACCTAGCAACATGTTGTAAGCCAGCGCGAAGATCACTGTGATCCACATCTGGTTCATAATTGTGATGGACGAATTGTTATTGAACACCCAAGGGAGGATGCAAAGTAGCAGTGCCCCAATAATCCAAGGTGCGACTGGCAGTATCATAGAACCTGCGCGTAAGGGTGAAGCGACTGTGTTTGATGAAATGCTCATGCGTCACGGTTCCCCAACAAGCCATACGGGCGGAAGATCAAGATCAAGACCATCAAGATGTAGGGCAGAATGTCTGCAATCTGCGGGCTGGTGATAGTCCAAAGATCGCGAAAGATATTATCATCCAAGTTCTCTGGGGTCGCAATTCCTATAGCGTTCAAAATGTCAGACATCAAAATGTTATAGGATTTGGCGAAGGTGGTGATCCAACCGATCAGCAGCGAGGCAACCAGCGCTCCCCACAGGGAGCCAAGGCCACCGATAACGATAGTCACGAACACAATTGATCCTAGAACGAAGGCCATACCCGGGAATGTTCCGAGGACTGGCCCTGCAATAACACCTGCAACACCAGCAAGACCTGTGCCAACACCAAATACACCCATGAAAACAAGTGGTACGTTGTGGCCAAGTGCTTCTACCGTTTTTGGATAGCTCAGCGCCGCTTGAATGATCATCCCGACGCGGGTTTTTGTTAAGATATACAGCAGTCCTATAAAGATGCTTATGGATATAAAGATCATAAAGATTTTATAGGCTGGGATTGAATTTCCTGCGATTGAAAACGCTGTGAAATGCAAAATCTCAGGGATATTATAAGCCATTTGGTTTTTGCCCCAAAGGAACTGAACCAACTCTTCTATCAACAAAGCAAGACCGAAAGTGAATATCAGCTCTGGCACATGCCCGTATTGATGGACCCGCCGCAATCCGTAACGTTCGACGCCTGCCCCCATAACACCAACGATAATTGGTGCGATAAGGAGGCCCATCCAGAACCCCAAAGCAAGGCTAATTTGATAAGCGAAATACGCGCCCAACATGTAAAAGCTGGCGTGCGCGAAATTCAAAACGCCCATCATTGAGAAAATCAAAGTCAGGCCGGCGGACAGCATGAACAACAGCAGTCCAGTCACAAGCCCGTCAATCAGATTGACCAGTACGAGTTCCATCAGTTCCCCCAATGTTAGGCGATGTCTTAGTGGTGAATAAAAGTGTCCGCCCCGCAAATTGCAGGGCGGACGATCATGTTACGCTTATGGGCGTACCATTTCGCAGGTGGACGTGCTGTCCATCGCTGCCATTTCGATTGTGGTTTCAACAAGAACACCATACGCTGAACCGTCGTATGGGAACGTGATGTCCTCGTCGGTATGCGCTGAAATATGCACGTTTTGGATGGCTTGGTGATCGCCAGGACGCATGAAGACCTTTGAGCCCCAAATGCTGTCGAACTCCATACCTTCCAGAGCATTCGCGACCGCAACAACATCAGTTGATGTGCCTGCGGCTTCGATTGCTTGGGCCAGCATACCAATGGTGTTGGAGATACGTGGCTGGTCGATGTTACCATCAGGATACTTTGCCAAGAACGCGTTATAGTACTCTGCGGCTTCTGCAGATGCTGGTGGATTAATCTGGCCTTCGCCGACTAGACGAATAACACCTTTACCTGATGCACCAAATGCGCCGGTTATACCGGAACCCGCAGCGTAATAGGTAAAAATTGGGCCAGTATAGCCGTTCTCGATGACAGATTTACCCAAGCCAACCATGTCAGAACCCCAGTTGCCTGTGATCACAGCATCTGCGCCGGATGATACGATTTTACGTGAATAAGGCGTGAAGTCTTTCACTTTACCAATTGGGTGCAGCTCGTTGCCTACGATTTCGATATCAGGGCGTTTTGCTGTCAAATTCGCTACCGCCGCTGCAGCAACAGCTTTACCGAAGGAATAATCCTGACCAATGATATAAACTTTTTTGATGCTGTCGTCCAACGCCACAGCGTCAGTCAGAGCATCCATTTTGATGTCAGCGTTGGCATCGAAGCGGAAATGCCAAAAGTTGCACTTATCGTTGGTCAAAGCAGGATCGACCGCTGCGTAGTTCAAGAACAGCACGCGAGATTCTGGATTACGTTTGTTATGCTTGTTAACAGCCTCGGTTAGTGCGTTCGCAACGCCCGAGCTGTTGCCTTGCACGATGAAACGTACGCCTTGGTCAATCGCAACTTGCAATTGGATCAGTGACTCCTTCGGGCTGATTTTGTTATCAAAGCCGAGGATTTCGAAGGTATCGCCACCCAAAACGCCGCCATTGGCGTTGATCATATAATCAGCTGCGAATTCAAATTGGTGCAGACCGTTCGTGCCGGTGCTGGCAAACGGGCCAGACAGCGGGTCAATGAACGCGATCTTGATGTTGTCGGCCATAACGGCGGCAGAGCTGACTGTCAGAGCCAGTACCGCGCCCATGCCAAGCTTAATGGATTTACGCATTTAAGTTCCTCCCTAGAACATGATCCGACATACATCGATGTGCATTCTTCGTTGTCGGTATCAGGGTAGGCTGGCACAGATGGGATATATGTCAAGGCTTTCGGGTCATATCCACAATCTATGAAAGAAGCATAAGTTCTAGCTTCACAACCATTACTTTCTGCGATGCAGCGGAGTTGTATTACGTGGTATTTGAGTAGGTAAACTTCTAAAGGCCTCCCTCAATACTTTGTTTACATTGCAAAATTAGTCAAGTTTCAGAGCGAAAGCGTTCGACGGTAATTGACGACATTGGTATCTTCGACTGAATTGCCGCGCTGCGGTATCAAACTTCACTTGGTGCAGTACAGCCTGCTTATCAAAAAGTGACGCAGGGGCATTTTATTATATTTCTATCCGAAAAGTCGACTTAGCCGCTGCGATCCTTAAACCGCAGTGCGGAATAGAATTTCACTAAGCAACACGATTCTAATAAGCCGCCCAATTCTAAGGCGTAGCGCCTCTTAATTGCGCCCCGACAACCGCTGTGCTGCATCCAAAAGTAGTTTGGCATAGGTGCCTTCAAGTTGCTTTTTCTTTACATGAAACGAGGGCCCACCAACGTTCAATCCATAAACGCGTCCACCACCAAGGGAACGTACAGGGACGGCAATACCATTCACGTCTGCACGCCATTCACCGTAGCTATGACAATATCCATTGGTTTCGTATTGCGCCAAAGCGGTGATAAAATCTGTGCGCCGTTGTTTATCGCCCACTGGGTCTGCGCGACCGGCCTGTTCAAATATCGCTTCACGGTCATCCGCGCGCAAACCGACCAAAATTGCGCGTCCAATCGCGGAGTCAAATACAGGTAAACGGGTTCCGACCGAAAGTGACAAGGATACGTTTTCAAGCGAACGTTCAACACCAACGTAAACGACATCGGTTTGATGACGCTCACCCAATGCAACTGTTATGTATGTGTTTGGGCCGCGGCTAAGTTCACGCATCACATCGCGGGCTCGATCCCCCATATCCATAGCAGATAACACACCAAACCCAAGTTTCAGAACCCCTGCCCCAAGCCGATAAGTCCCTGTTCGGGCGTCTAAAACCAGGTACTCCAAAACGCAGAGCGTATGGGTTAGACGTGACACTGTAGGCTT
>JBLHPE010000118.1:0-8005 GCA_047624005.1 Ascidiaceihabitans sp. | reverse complement strand
GCAAAAGGCAATGCTGGCATCCCCAAATACGTTGAGGGCCACATCCATTATGATGGCACGCCTGAACTGATGGCAGATTACGCCGTAATGGCCCGTGCGTGTGGCGCAAAAATCATCGGCGGCTGTTGTGGTACAATGCCAGATCACTTGCGTGCGATGCGCGAAGCATTGGACACACGGGTGCGGACAGATCCGCCAAGTCTTGAAGAAATCACGGAAAAACTTGGTGCATTCACCTCGGCGACAGATGGTACGGGCGACAACGAACCGGGACCACGTCGCACGCGCCGCAGCCGCCAAAAAGATAGCTAAGATATTAAGCCAAGCTTATTGTCAGAAAATAAACACGCCCGGTTAAGACGGGCGTGTCAAAACTCCTGACCGAAATTTGCTTTTGATCGCAAAATTGGCCAGCGCCCGACAACCCAGAATTTTGTTTATTAACATGAATATAATGACGGAACATAAAGGGAATATAAGTCGGAATTTCATTTAAACTTAAGGCCACATCTGCGAAAAACAGATATAAATTCTTAAGTAAGGTCGCGCACAGCACTGCCGATGTCGCAAATCGAAAAGTCACACTACGACATTCTGGCAAAACGGAAAGTAACGATAGGGTACATCGGCACCCCAAGCAAAGGACACATCATGTCAGACGACGCAGAAATTATCTTGGCTGAACTGGACGACGAAGAACTGGTCGCACAGATGTTTGACGATCTTTACGACGGTCTCAAAGAAGAGATCGAAGAAGGTGTGAATATCCTGCTTGGCCGCGGCTGGATCCCCTATGACGTCCTGACCAAAGCACTTGTGGGTGGCATGACCATCGTTGGTGCCGACTTCCGCGACGGTATTTTGTTTGTTCCAGAGGTTCTGTTGGCGGCCAATGCAATGAAGGGTGGGATGTTTATCCTCAAACCATTGTTGGCTGAAACAGGTGCCCCACGCGTTGGTAAAATGGTAATTGGGACAGTCAAAGGCGACATCCATGACATCGGCAAAAACCTTGTTGGTATGATGATGGAAGGCGCTGGTTTTGAGGTGGTCGATCTGGGTATCAACAACGCGGTTGAATCCTACCTTGGCGCGCTTGAGACGGAAGACGCTGATATCTTGGGTATGTCCGCCCTGCTCACCACAACGATGCCCTATATGAAAGTTGTGATCGACACGATGATCGAAAAAGGTATTCGCGATGACTTTGTGGTTCTTGTCGGCGGCGCACCGTTGAACGAAGAATTTGGCAAAGCGATCGGTGCAGACGCATATTGCCGTGACGCAGCAGTCGCCGTAGAAACGGCCAAAGAATTTATGGATCGTAAGCACAATCAAATGTCAGCCTAACGTCTGATACACAAATTAATGATTGGGCCTGTTGCGATGTAGATCGGAGCAGGCCTTTTTTGTAAGGTGATCCCATGACAGACATCAATGACACAGAACTGACAGAAAATGGGCTGAACGATCTGGCAAAGGGCCGCATCCTTTTGATCGCGTGCGGCGCATTGGCCCGCGAAATTCTCGACCTAAAAAAGGTGAATGGCTGGGACCACATGGACCTGACCTGCTTGCCTGCGAAATTGCACCTGTATCCCGAGAAAATTACTGAGGCGGTCAAAGACGCCGTCGCCAAACATCGCGCCAACTACGACGAGATCTTTATTGTCTATGCTGATTGTGGAACCGCTGGAGGCTTGCAAATGGCCTGTGACGAGATGGGTGTTCAAATGATCGCAGGCCCACATTGTTACAGTTTTTTCGAGGGAAATGAAAGGTTTGCGGTTCAAAGTGAAAGTGAATTCACAGCCTTCTACCTGACTGATTTCCTTGTGCGTCAGTTCGAGGCATTTGTGATCAAACCTATGGGCCTTGATCGACATCCCGAACTGCGTGACATGTATTTTGGCAACTACGAAAAACTGGTCTACCAAGCCCAAACCAATGATCCAGCACTGACTGAAAAAGCCAAAGAAGCCGCCAAAACCCTTGGACTGGCATTTGAGCGTCGTCAAACAGGCTATGGTGATCTGGAAGTGACTTTAAAGGCGCTTTAACCCGCAGCTGCGACCAGCCGGATACGTTCGATCATGGCGCGCACTCCGTTAGAACGTTGTGCAGACAAATGGTCGTTCAAACCAAGGCGGGCCATCTCTGCATGGGCATCAACAGCCAAGACAGCGTCCAAAGACAAGCCATTGTAAAGCTTACGTAAAACAGCAACCAGGCCACGCACAATCATCGCGTCACTTTCGCCATCAAAGTGAAACACGCCGTCTGCGACTTTCGGATGCAACCACACTTGGCTGGCACAACCGTCGACTTTGGTGGCTGTCGCTTTCAACGCGTCAGGCAATGGATCCATCGCCTTTCCCATATCGATGACAAAGCGGTAGCGGTCTTCCCAATCCTCAAGGAACTCAAAGTCTTCAACGATCTCTTCAAAGTCAGGACTGGCCATTGCACCCTCGCTCATGTTGCTGGACACAGGTAGTGCGCGACCTACAAAAGGTCCACAGTCTTTTCTAGCCCGTCTTCTTAAGCCAAAGCCTTTTCAAAACAAGCCCGATAGGCTACGCATTAGGAAAACAACATTGCGGGCAATCATATGCGTCTTTTAACAACATCCGTTCTGATTTCAGCCCTCGCACTTTCGGCGTGTGGCACAATCCGTGACAGTGCCGTCAACCCAGCCAATTGGTTTGGCAAAGGACGCACCTCGCAAGCGCCCATCGAGCAAAAGGCCAGCACCAATCCATTGCTGCCTGCCAACAAAAAAACGGGACTGTTTGCACAACAACGCGCACGCAATGCGATCTACCAAGGCAGCCCAATCGATCAAGTCATCGACCTTGCGATAGAACGTGTGCCCGGTGGTGCCGTGATCCGCGCGACTGGCCTAACAGCTGTCCAAGGTGTTTATGCCGTTCAACTGACACCAGCCACGGACGACAACACGCCGGTTGATGGTGTCCTGACCTATCGCTTTGAAGGTATTCGTCGCAACACACCACAAGCTGTCGGCAGCACACACACGCGTACAGTTGTTGCGGCCCGCGCCTTAACTGATCAAGAATTGCAGGGCGTACGCACCATTCGTGTACAAGCGGCGCGCAACGTACAAACATCGCGCCGCCGCTAAATCGGTTTTTTAGTCGAGCGGGATAACTTTTACATCTGATCCAACAGCAGCCAATGCGATTTTACCTTCGCATAGGCGCAGCGCATCATCGCCAAACACTTCGGCGCGCCAACCAGATAGCGCTGCAACATCACGCATACCAGCCGCCAATGCATCCAAATCAGACGCTGGTGCGATCAATTTAGCAGCGACACCCGCACTTTCGGTTTTCGCTTTCAAAAGCACACGTAACAAATCCGCAATTGCAGGATTTACTTGTAACTTTTCACGACCCTCTGGAACTTTCGGCGCTTTGTCAGCAGGCAACGCGAGACCCGTCGCAACAGCCTTCAAAATACCGTCAGCGATATCGCCGCGCCGTGCTTCGCGCAGAAGCAAACGTGACCGGCCAAGATCTTCCATCGTCTTAGGTTTGTTACTGGCCAATTCGACCAATGCATCATCCTTATACACACGATTGCGCGGTACATCTTTGGTCTGGGCATATTCTTCGCGGAATGCGGCCAAGGCCTGCACAACAGCCAAAAATTTGGCAGAGCTGGTGCGCGTTTTAACGCGTTTCCAGGCATTTTGTGGTGCAATAATATAGGTGTCAGGATTGGTCAAAATACCCAATTCTTCTTCGACCCAATGGCTGCGGTTGTTTTCGGCCAACTTCTTGGCGAGGAACTCATAGACTTGACGCAGGTGTGTCACATCAGCGATGGCATAAATCTTTTGCGCATCGGTCAAAGGACGGCGCGACCAATCCGTAAAGCGGGATGTTTTGTCGACCTGTTGACGGGCAATTTTCTTAACAAGTGTCTCATAGCCGACCTGTTCGCCAAAGCCGCAAACCATCGCCGCCACTTGAGTGTCAAACAACGGTTCTGGGAAAACCTGAGCATCGACGAAAAAGATTTCTAGGTCCTGACGGGCCGCGTGGAACACTTTGACCACAGAAGTGTCGCGAAACAATTCATACAACGGCTCAAGCGACAATCCTTCGACCAATGGATCAACCAAAACAGCGTTGCTGTCATCTGTCCCCGGCATTGCCAGTTGGATCAAGCAAAGTTTTGAATAATAGGTGCGCTCGCGCAGGAATTCGGTGTCAATTGTGACGTAGTCATGTTGACGGGCTTGGGTGCAATATTCGGCCAAAGCCTCGGTCGTGGTAATCGTGATCATGCGTTGTTTTATCGTCCAGAGGGTTGATATTTCGACCTGCACTACACCATCGTCGAAATGAATACCAGCATGACGATTTCACATATGCAATACCGACGTAATACCGACGCAATACCGACGTAATACTGCAGGGTATAATTTGTGTTCCTGAACCAGTATGCGGGACGCCAATGTGTCCGGCGTATCGCCGTCAACCACATCAATCTTTGCCTGCCCTAAGATTGGCCCATCGTCCAAAAGCGCTGTCACCTCGTGTACCGTGCAACCATGCGTTTTATCACCAGCGGCCAAAGCGCGGGCATGCGTGTGCAACCCCTTGTATTTCGGCAAAAGCGACGGATGAATATTGATAAATCTACCATGCCAAGGTGTCACGAAACCTGCCGTCAGCACCCGCATAAAGCCCGCTAAACAGATCATATCCGGTGCATGTCTTTGCAGCGCGATATCCAATTCAGCCTCGAACTTTGCACGGTCCTGTCCGTAGGGACGATGATCTACCACCTCGGTGGGGATACCCTGCGCACGGGCCCAAGCAATTCCACCCGCATCTTCGTTGTTGGACACGATCACACAAGGCCGCGCAGGGTGGTCGCCCTGCATATCCTGTACCAGTGCCCTCATATTTGACCCGCCACCCGAGAGAAATATTGCGACCCGTTTCGTCACAAAAGCGAACCGCGGTAAGACACGCCATCACCCTTGGTTATATGACCCATCTCAACAACACCGTGACCTGCATCTGTAAATGCGGCACGGGCTGCGTCAACGTTTCCTGCTGGTACAACGGCGATCATGCCGATGCCGCAGTTGAAGGTTTTAAGCAACTCAGCCTCGGCCATATCACCTTGTTTCGCGAGCCACTTGAACACATCTGGCAGGTCCCAAGCGTCCAAATCAATATCAGCGCCCATCTCATCAGGTAACACACGCGGCAGGTTTTCTGTAAGACCGCCACCTGTGATATGTGCCAGCGCATTTACGTCCTGCATCGCAGCAACAGCGCCTTTGACATAAAGCGTTGTGGGGGCCAACAAGGCCTCGCCCAGCGTTCCATCGCCCCAAGGGCAGTCATCACCCCATGCAAGGCCAGAATGTTCTACAAGCTTGCGCACAAGGCTGTAGCCGTTTGAGTGTACGCCCGAAGATGTAAGCCCCAACAAAACATCGCCTTCAGATACGCCTTTAGGCAATTCCGCACCACGTTCCATCGCGCCAACCGAGAAACCGGCCAGATCAAAATCGCCCTTGGGATACATGCCCGGCATCTCAGCGGTTTCGCCACCGATCAAAGCACATCCAGACAGCTCACAGCCCTTCGCGATACCCTCAATAATGCGGGTTGCTTGGTCAAGTTCCAGCTTGCCAGTCGCAAAATAGTCTAGGAAAAACAATGGCTCAGCACCTTGGCACACCAGGTCGTTGACGCACATCGCAACCAAATCGATCCCGACGCCATCTACGTTTCCGGTATCAATGGCGATACGCAATTTAGTACCAACGCCGTCTGTGGCGGCCACAAGGATCGGGTCTTTGTACCCTGCCCCTTTAAGATCAAACATCGCACCAAAGCCACCAAGGCCTGACATGACACCCGGACGGGTCGTGCGTTTGGCCGCAGGTTTGATGCGATCAACCAGTTCATTGCCCGCATCAATATCGACACCTGCGTCTGCATAAGTGATCGGATTTTTTGGCGTGCTCATGGCGCTGCTCCAGCGTTAAAAATGGCTATGGGCGCGGGTTACGACATTGTGGACATTTGTGCAACGGGAAGGCTTGACCTTCGGGCAGCCCCCGCTTACCCAAGCGGTCATGGCGGGCCTGTAGCTCAGTTGGTTAGAGCAGAGCGCTCATAACGCTTTGGTCGTAGGTTCGAGTCCTACCGGGCCTACCATTTTCCTTTAAAAACAACGACTTAGCTGGGTCACGGAACACCTTACGGGCCATATGTTTTCAATGGGTTACAGGGTTGATGTTCCACGAATCCAGCTAATCACACAGACTTCTTTATAATGCGCGATCCATGCTGAAGCGTGATAATCGTGCCTGCCTGCATTTCAGCAACGGTAGCAGTGTAAGCCGGGTTAGCTGCTGCGAAGTTTTGATAGCGCGCGTCTGATGTGATCTGGATACAGCAAGGTAAATTTTATGAAGCCAAGTTAGGGCCAAGGCCAGTTCCACCTGATCTCCCTTAACCCGCAGGCAATAATCCAATTTGACATCCAACTATCATAAAATGCAAAAGTCATAGGCAATCGGCCACAAGAATCAGCCGTTTTTTTAAAAGCAATAGGGCAAAATTACATGCCATCAGTAAACATCGACCTTTCCACACGCATCCTAGATGATGACATGAGCGTCCAGCTGATCCATCCAGGTGCACGTTATGCATTCTTTGACGATGTGTTGAATGGCGGGGTTCTGCCGGTTGATGTTCCGTATTTGCAGGTTGCAGACGGACGCAACTTGCCAGCTGCAGATGACATTGCGCCGATGCTTGAACGTGCACGCCTTCTGCGCAAATGGGCGAAGCGACCGCTATCCGAGGCAAATACTATACGACCCAGTTTGGACATAGACCAATATCGGGTTGGCCTGAATATGGATCCTGCCGCACAGGGTGTTCGGACACGGCTGCGCAATGCAGCAAACGATATTCTTTGGGGGCTTCCTGAAGGCACATTGGCCGTGATCCCCTCACGTAGACTTGGCGGAAACGCTATTCTTGCAGAGTTCGGTAGCCCCACCGAACCGCGCCAGATCGTAAATGGTACAGGCCATTATTTTTCGTTGCAGTTCTCAGCGAGACCTATGGTGAACATCAAAAGTATTCCAATGACTTCCCTGCCCGGTGAGGTGCTGAAAAATGCTCGTTCCACCAGTGTTGTTAATGAAGTTGGTGGATATGCCGAAGATGAGGTGCTGCGCCTATATTACGGTGATTACATGCGAAAGCATGAATACGTTGTAGGTGTTGTAGCGGAAACCGATGATTTCGACGCGCTGGTGATGGGGCAAATGATTGACCTTCACATCGCACTGGACCATTTCATCCGCACTGGTGTCGTACTAGCCCCCGGGCGCGGGCTTTATGACCGGAATGTGATGGAAACACCCAATCTACACGCGGCGATCAACAGCCCAGATGGGCGGGCATCGCTGGAATCTAGTGGCATCGCGACATTTTGTGTTAAACTACTGATGATTCTTGCTGCAAGCGGGGTTCTTGTTCACGGCGGTGGACCGCTAATTGCACAAGGTGCACTTGAAGTGGCCAACTCTGCCCAGCAAGATGTCGAACCGGCATTGCTGGAAGCCAGCGCGAACGCCTTAACAGGTTTTTTCGCAACAGCTGGAATTCCAGTCTATAGTGAATACATAGAGGCATTACAGAACGGTCTAGAACGCAACCAAACCACACCAACAGGAACGGCTACAATCCAGCCATGAATCGCATGTCCATTGAACCTGATACAAATCGGTACGATCTAATATTGTCATTTTTCTCGGCGATCTGGAACAGCCGTGTTGTGCGTGCCATCCGCTGGGCCAAGTGGATCATGAGCTATGCTTGAATTTGGGTGACGCGCATCATCAGGCGGCGTGGTTTTCGGTGTCACCGGTCACTTCGACACCATCGTTGAATTTGATACCATCGATGACTTTTGGCAACTGGTTTCTGCCCTT
>JBLHPE010000117.1:0-8015 GCA_047624005.1 Ascidiaceihabitans sp. | reverse complement strand
TGGAAACCACCGACTTGCATGTGCATGTTTTCCCTTACGATTATTACGCTGACAAACCACGCGATACTATTGGATTGGCCCGAACTGCATCCCTGATCAAGGCGATCCGCGATGAAGCCACCAACTCTCTTCTCATCGATAATGGTGACTTCTTACAGGGCAATCCAATGGGCGATTACATCGCATATGAACGCGGCATGAAAGAGGGCGATACGCACCCCGTGATTCAAGCCATGAACACATTGGGCTTTGATGCATCTACCTTGGGCAATCACGAATTCAACTATGGATTAGATTTCTTAATGAAGTCGCTGGCTGGTGCAAACTTCCCAGTGGTGAATGCAAATATCGCGCTAAAAATAGGCAGCGATCCGACAAAAGACAAAACGCTGATTCCGCCATATGTCATCCTTGATCACAAAGTCACGGATGGAACTGGTGCCGAACATAACATCAAAGTGGGGTTGATTGGCTTTGTGCCACCCCAAGTCATGGGCTGGGACCGTCGCCATCTTGAAGGTAACGTAGAAGCCCGCGATATTCTAGAAACCGCAAAAGCCTACTTACCGCAGATCAAAGAAGAAGGGGCCGACATCATTATCGCCCTGTCACATTCCGGAATTGGATCGGCCGACGCGTCAGAAGGTATGGAAAACGCGTCCATTCCATTGGCTGGAATGGAAGGCATCGACGCCATCCTTACGGGTCACAGCCACCTAATTTTCCCCTCCCCGACTTACGCAGACTTTGCTGGGGCTGATGTGGATGCGGGCACTTTGATGGGCACACCTGCTTGCATGGGCGGGTTCTGGGGCAGCCACATGGGGTTGATCGATTTGCTGATTGAAAAAGACGGCAATGAATGGCGCGTGGTATCTTCTGAATCTGAAGCGCGGCCAATCTCGATGCGCAATGAGGATCGTTCAACCACCGCATTGGTTGAAAGCGACGATGCCATTTTGGCCTCGGTTCAGACGGAACATGACGAGACGCTGGCTTATGTGCGCCGCGCGGTTGGTAAAACCGATGCGCCATTGCACAGCTATTTTGCATTGGTAGCAGACGATCCTTCAGTTCAAATCGTCTCCATCGCCCAGCTCTGGTACATTGAACAGATGATGAAGGGCACCGAGCACGAAGGCTTACCAATCTTGTCAGCAGCCGCCCCTTTCAAGGCCGGTGGTCGAGGTGGGCCAGAATACTTCACTGATGTGCCTAAGGGCGACGTGGCGATCAAGAACGTCTCAGATTTATATCTATACCCCAACACTGCGCGTGCCGTGCGCGTGACCGGCCTGCAAGTGAAAGACTGGCTCGAGCGCTCCGCTGGTATATTCAACCAAGTGGCCTTGGGGGCGCAGGATGTCGTACTGCTTAATCCAAGCTTCCCAAGCTATAATTTTGATGTGATTGACGGGGTAACTTATCAGATCGATCTGTCACAACCTTCTAAATATGACACTAAAGGCGTGCTTATAGATGCAGCTGCCTCACGTATTGTGGACTTAAGCTTTAACGGAACGCCGTTGGATATGGAGGCTGAATTCATCATTGCCACCAACAATTACCGTGCTGGCGGCGGTGGTAGTTTCCCCGGCGCAACGCCTGAAACGACCGTCTTTGAAGGCCCTGATACAAACCGCGATGTGATCGTACGTTACATCGTAGAACAAGGCACCATTAGCCCACGCGCCGACGGCAACTGGTCCTTTAAGCCTATGGAAGGGACAAGTGTTTTGTTTGACACAGGACCAGCTGCGGAGGCCTATTTGGATCAAGTCGACATAAATATTGAAGAGGCTGGCGATGGGCCCGACGGATTTGCACGGTTCAGGATTACTTTGTAAAAGTTACGTGTAAAAATCGACTGGGGAGGATTTGCTTCCCCAGCTACATCCCGACTAAGGCGTTGTAAAACACATGCTAATCAGTTCGTCTAAGCCCTGTATCCGCATCGAAAAGATGCGCTTTGCCAGCTTGGACGCTAAAGCTTAGATCCATATTGTCAGCTGACAATAAGTGCACACCTTGCAAGCTGACCGTGAAACTTTCTGTCGTGCCAGCAAGGACTCCATGCAAAAGCGTGTTGGCCCCCAGTGGTTCAGCCATTTTAACTTTCATCTGGATCGGACCATCGTCATCAAGAACCAGATGCTCCGGTCGGACACCCAATTTGACAGGCCCCTCAGCCCCCATTGCGGCTGCAACAGGTTGATCGCCCAAGAAGACTGTCCCGCCCTTCACTTGTGCATCCACGACGTTCATAGAGGGACTGCCAATAAACTGTGCGGCAAACAAAGTACGGGGCGTCTCATAAACTTCGAGCGGGGTGCCAATTTGTTCGGCGATGCCCGCGTTCATTACAATCATACGGTCCGCCATTGTCATCGCTTCGACCTGATCGTGGGTTACGTAAAGCGATGTTATGCCCAGTTTGGATTGAAGCTCTTTTATCTCAAGCCGCATCTGCACACGAAGTTTAGCGTCCAAATTCGACAGCGGTTCATCAAACAAAAACACAGCCGGTTCGCGCACAATCGCTCGGCCCATCGCAACGCGCTGGCGTTGACCACCGGACAGTTGTTTGGGCTTGCGATCTAGCAAAGGCTCAAGTTGCAACAGCTTAGCTGCCTCAACAACTTTAGCGTTGATCTCGTCCTTGGGGAGCTTTGCAATCTTTAACCCGTAACCCATGTTTTGACGCACGGACATATGCGGATAAAGCGCGTAGTTTTGGAACACCATCGCGATATCGCGGTCCATCGGTTCTTTATCATTGGCACGTTCGCCACCGATATGTACCTCGCCTGCCGAAACGGACTCCAATCCAGCGACCATGCGCAGTAATGTGGATTTACCGCAGCCCGATGGGCCAACAATCACGATGAACTCACCATCAGCGATATCAGTGGTAATACCGTGGATCACGTCTGTTGGGCCGAAGCTTTTCTTGACGTCTAAAAGGGAAACCGTAGCCATATTTATTTCTCGCTATCGACAAGGCCGCGAATAAACAGCCGTTGCATACTGACCACGACGATCACTGGAGGGATCATCGCAAGGATCGAAGTCGCCATAATCACCGGCCATTCGGCCACGTCATCACCTGATGGAAACATCTGTTTGATACCCATGACGATCGTGTTCATTTCGGGATCGGTGGTGATGAGTAGCGGCCAAAGGTATTGGTTCCAGCCGTAAATAAAGAGGATCACAAACAGGGCCGCCACGTTTGTACGGCTCATCGGAACGACGATATCCCAGAAAAAGCGCATCGGTGACGCGCCATCTACGCGGGCAGCTTCTGCAAGTTCATCTGGGATTGTTAGGAAGAACTGTCGGAACAGGAATGTCGCCGTTGCTGATGCGATCAGTGGGAAAATCAAACCGCCGTAGCTGTTGAGCATGCCAAAACCAGCGACAACTTCGTAGGTTGGGACAATACGCACTTCAACGGGCAGCATCAGCGTCAGGAAGATCATCCAGAAAAAGATATTGCGACCTGGAAAGCGAAAATAGACAATCGCGAAGGCGGATAGCAGAGAAATCACAATCTTGCCCACTGCAATGCCAATCGCCATCACAAGACTGTTGAACAGCATCGTCGTTACCGGAACGTTTACCCCAGAAAACAACGCCTTGGAATAATTTTCAATGAAGTGTCCACCGGGCCAAAGTGGCATCGGCGGTTTCACGATTTCCGGCTGCGTAACTGTAGACGCGACAAAGGCAAGCCAGATTGGAAAGAAGATGATCAGAACGCCAAGGATCATAACAACGTGTGTCAGCCAAAGACCTGCCCCCCGCTTTTCGACCATGCCATGTATTTCTTGGGCCATCAGTAATGCACCCTTTTCTCAACAAACTTGAATTGGACGATGGTTAGCAGACCAACGATGAACAGTAAGATCACAGATTGTGCAGAGGACGAACCAAGGTCTTGGCCAACAAACCCATCCGAGAAGACCTTGTAGACCAGCACCGTCGTGGATTGTTGTGGACCGCCAGACGTAATCGTGTGGATAACGCCGAAGGTTTCAAAGAAGGAATAGACGACGTTGACAACCAACAAGAAGAACGTTGTGGGCGAGAGCAGTGGCAGCACAATTGTCCAGAACCGTTTCCAGAAATGTGCGCCGTCTATCGCTGCGGCCTCAATAACTGAGCGCGGTATCGATTGGAGTGCTGCAAAGAAGAATAGGAAGTTATAGCTGATACGACCCCAAGCCGAGGCAACAACAACAAGGCCCATCGCCTCCCCGCCGTTCAGCACGTGGTTCCAGTCATATCCAAGATTGCCCAAATACCATGACACAACGCCGACGCGAGTGTTGAACATGAACAACCAAAGGACGCCAGCAATTGCGGGGGCCACAGCATAGGGCCAAATAAGCATGGTGCGATAAACGCCAGACCCTTTGATCAACCGATCCGCCATTACAGCCAAAAACAGCGCCGGGATCATCGAGCATAGCGTGACAAGTATTGAAAAGACCCCCGTCGTCACAAAAGACGCGCGGTAAAATCTGTCGCTTAGCAGGAATTCAAAATTGCTCAGACCGACATATTGAGATGATAGGCCAAAAGGATCAGCGACAAAAAGAGATTGCCAGACCGCTTGGCCTGCTGGGTAGAAAAAGAAAACCATCGAGATGATGACCTGTGGTGCGATAAGCAACAAGGGCAGCAACCAGCCGCGAAACGTGACGCGTTTTTCCATGTATATAGCCCTCCACCCACACAAGATCGTCAAAGAAAAGCAGGCCCAAAACTGGGCCCGCTTTATTAGTGCTTAGCCGTTGGCTTGTTCAAAACGGCGCAGCAAGGCATCGCCGCGCTCTTTGGCGCTGTCCATGGCTTCTTGGGCTGTCTTATCGCCAGACCAGATACCTTCGAGTTCTTCATCGATGATACCACGGATTTGATCGAAGGACCCAAGACGCAAACCTTTGGAATTCGCTGTTGGCTCTTTCGCTGTCATCTGGATCACAGCAATGTCTGTGCCTGGGTTTTCATCGTAAAACCCTGCAGCGCGCGTGGCTTCACCAGCTTCAGATGTGATTGGCAAGTAGCCTGTGTTCTGGTGCCAAGCAGCTTGAACATCGGATGAGGACAAGTAGCTTAGGAATTCGCCTGCACCATTGTATTCTGCGTCCTCATGCCCTTCCATGACCCACAAAGATGCACCGCCAATGATGGTGTTTTGCGGTGAATTTCCAACGCCTTCCCAATACGGAAGTGGACGTACGTCAAATTCAAACTCAGCTTCTGAACTGATGCCAGCATAACCAGCGGAGCTTTCAGTAAACAGCGCGCAATCACCAGCGCGGAAGTTTGCGCCACCTTCATTACGACGACCTGTATAGATGAACTTACCGTCCTTTGCCCACTGACCCATAGCCGTCAGGTGAGCCACTTGTGCTTCGCCGTTCAACATCAATTCAGTATCAACGCCGGCGAATCCATTGTCTTTCGACGCAAACGGCACGTCGTGATAAGCTGAGAAGTTCTCGAGGTGAATCCAGCTTTGCCATGCGGTCACAAGCGGGCATTCTTCGCCGCCAGCTTTCAACGCATCCAGCGTCTCGTCAACTTTCTGCCATGTGGACAGATCCGTGTCAGGATCAACGCCCGCAGCCGCCATCGCATCGCGGTTCACCCACAAAACAGGCGTGGAGGCATTAAATGGTAGGGACAGCATGTCGCCATCTGTAGTTGTGTAATACCCTTTGACCGAACCGATATATGAATCCGGGTTAAACGTGGCCCCACTTTGGGCCATCACTTCGTGCATCGGGCGCACAGCGCCGCCAGCTGCCATCATCGTGGCTGTACCAACTTCGAAAACCATCAAAATTTGCGGTTGCTCACCCGCGCGGAATGCCGCGATACCTGCATTCAAAGTCTCGGAATAGTTGCCCTTATGACTTTCAATAACTGTATAGTCGCTTTGACTCGCGTTAAAGTCGGCGACTTGGACTTTAACCAATTCCCCCAAACGGCCCGTAAACGCGTGCCAAAATTGGACTTCGGTTTCTGCCATCGCCGCCACTGGCGTCAGCATTGTGGATAGCGCAAGTGCGCCGATCAAAGATTTTTTCATTATTCCTCCCATGCACCGTTTCGGTGCGTTTTCATTTGATGCTTTGTGCATAGACCCGCATCGGTAGCAATTGTTCAAAACGATACACTCCAATTCTCATAATGCAAGGCCGCAAAATATTGAAAAAATATAACATAAGGTTATAAGTGTTTCATTGCGTTGATTGGACCTTAAAACATGAAGCAGAAATTAAGATTGCGGCAGTTCGAGGCCCTTATGGCAGTGATTCAACACAGTTCTGTGACACGCGCGGCCAAAGAATTGGGAATCAGTCAACCAGCTGTCAGCCGACTGCTTGCAGATCTTGGGAATACACTAGGGTTCGCATTATTTGACCGTCGAAATGGCCAACTGGTCCCGACACAAGAGGTTCGATTTTTACAGTCCGACATCCAACGCGTTCTTGATTTGATGGACCAGATCAGTGACGTCAGCCAAAGCATCACAGAACGCAAAGCTGGCCATATCAGGATCGCATGTTTGCCAGGGTTTGCGACCAGCCACTTGCCTGCTGTCGTTGCAAAGTTCCTGAAAGATCGCCCAGGTGTTAGCATCACAATCGAACCTGACCGCCCCGAGCGTATCCTAGAATGGATGATAGATGAGCAGTTCGACTTTGGAATTACGGATGGTTTTCGCGGGCACTCAGCAGTTGAGAGCAGGGACATTGATGTTCGCACGGTCTGCATTTTCCCAGCAGGGCATCGATTGAAAGACCACAAAGAAGTCACACCAAAAGATCTCGCAGGCGAGAAAATCATTCACACCCGACGTGACAGCGACTTTTTCAAAAACCTTGCCAACGCCTTCCTTGATGCAAATACGCAATTGTCGGCTTTGGTTGAAACCCGTCAGTTTACGGCGGCGTGCGAATTGGTGTCGCACGGTGTTGGTGTGGCAATTGTCAGCGAATTGGACGCTATCAAGTTCGCCCCCGATAAAATCCAGATAAGGCCATTCTCACCGGCAATCTCGCATCGACTTTCATTGGTCCGCCCAACGCGAAAACGCCCATCCGCAGTGACTTTGGAATTTATCGAGGCATTCGCTGCCAGCTTGGAACCTTATCAAACTTAGATGGCTACAACGGATGGATCCGGGCGGAACTATAAGCGGGTGATTGGAAGTTTAAATCGAGGAGCTCGTTTTGAGTGGATTTCTATTATCTTTTGGAAGACTTCTTAAATCGTTGACACAGACACAGCGCTACTTTTTGCCCAACACTTTCAGAAATTTAGGCATCCTTGCAGATAAAATCAATCTCATCATCTGACGTCGCAACTCACTGCCAATTGACGATAGCCGCAGGATTAAAAATCCACGTATTTGGCCAATCCTCCAGCAAAGTGAAATCTACTTTAGCAGAGTAACAGTAGTCGTCAGTTTCCGCACCGATGCGCATCTTTTGCAAACCAAAACGCAGAAAGGCCCCGCACAATATGCGAGGCCTCTTTATTTAGTAGTTTAACTTAGGATGCTGCAGAAACTGCCCGGCCTGTCATGACTTTGATCAGGTGAGCCCGATACTCAGGTGATCCATGCAAATCAGAGATCAAGTTATCCGCTGAAGCGGTAAGTCCGCCCAATGCGTCAGCAGAGAAATTGGCACTTAAAGCCTCTTCCGCTGCAGTCCAACGAAAGACACCTTCATTGGATGCGCCCGTCACTGCGACGCGAACGCCGTCAGATGTTTTAGAAACAAAGACACCAACAAGTGCGAAGCGTGACGCAGGTTGAACAAACTTCTGATAGTTGGATTTTTCAGGGATTGGGAACTTAACCGCTGTAACGATTTCACCTTCATCCAAAGCTGTTTCAAACATGCCTAGGAAGAAATCATCTGCCGCAATCTCACGTGAGTTGGTGACGATTGTGGCACCCGATCCCAAAGCAGCAGCCGGATAACAAGCCG
>JBLHPE010000116.1:0-8113 GCA_047624005.1 Ascidiaceihabitans sp. | reverse complement strand
ACAATGTTAGTCGTTTCCATGGTGGTGTATCTCCTTCGGTTGGGATGCTGTCTCACAACAACAATTCAACCAGATACGCCGCCAACCTTCAAACCGCCCAAACACCAGATTCAGTCATAGCTCCAGGAATTTCCCCGTCACTTGTAAAGATAATGCTGCCTGCAACGATGCCGGCGTGCATTGAGTATGCGCGTGTTTGCGAATCTTGTTCGCTTTTGACGCGCCTGACCGTTTTCGGTTTCATTGGCGTCTCTTTTTTTAACTGCAACCTGCCTCTAGGTTGTGTTCAAACTAAGTTAAAAGTTTGTTAATGTCCTGCTCTTTTTTAGACGGTGCATTTAGTTGTGGCTTTTTCGCATTTTTCCCTCGCTTCCCATCCAAACCTTTGCTAATCCCCTTTTTGTCCGAATAGGACATGTGCGGGTGTGGCGGAATTGGTAGACGCACTTGGTTTAGGTCCAAGCGCCTATGGCGTGGGGGTTCGAGTCCCTTCACCCGTACCACTCTATTCTTTTAAGATTAGAGAAAACCCTTTCTACCAAGGGTCATAGCCGGCAGTAGCGTTACGACTGTGGTTACAAACGGATTTAAAAATAGCTGCCGATCAAATTGCATGCGGCGTTTGGCTTCGTGGTTTGAAACTCATATGTATGCCGTCTAAATCTGATGGTGGCCCAAAAACGAAGGCTCGGATGATTGAGCATTTGTAAGGGGCCATATGTGCGATGGCACCTTGGCGGGTTTGGTTAACAGACAACCTTACAAAGGTTGATCACTGTCCTGATCCCCAGGGTTGGTCAAAACCAATTCCCAATTGTAATCCAGTCGGTATTCGCCACCAAAGTCGGAGACAGTCAAAGATAAATTGTCTGACGACAGATTGCCGTTAAATGGCGGGAGGTCGATCGCGTCTGGTTGCCATTCCAGAAACTGGATCGAGGGTGGGAAGACATCGTCAAGCCCGTAGGCAAGAATAAGGCCCGCAACCAGTCCGATAACAAACCCCATAATTGCCATCACCAGAATGACCGGTGGACCCATGAGGGCTCCAACACCTGCATAAAGCGCCGTTGTGCCTGCAGCGGTTCCCAATACGATAGCCCAGAAACCCCGAATTTCTGCGTCAAGGTCCAGAAGCAGTCGGTTCAGATAGCCGCGAAAACCACCACTTGGGTCAATTTCGGCAACTGAAAAGACGGCAAAAAAGATGTGCGGCGTTGTGATGCGCCCCATGTCAAAGCTATGCATCGGGTCACGGTCGGAGAAATCTTTGGTGGTGCCTTGGGTGAATTGTCCGGCGTCAAAGTTGCGCATAAGGGCCGCACTATCCTGCGCAGGGATGCCTGTCGGCATCAGGGGTGCATCAAATGCAATGCCCGAATAATCGATCTCGTCCCAGCCCCATTCGTTGGTATCCTCCACGCACGTGATCCGTTGTGTATTGATTAATAGTTCGCCGGGGAAAATCGTGTCGCCTGCTGGATCATCTGCATCGTCAGTAGGGTCCCCAGGTTCTGCATCGTCTTCACGACCATCGTCGTATGGCATGACACCTGGTGCAACATCACGCAGGAGGCCGTGCTGCCAGCGCAAGATGTCAGTAGGTTTTTTCATATCTAGGCCGCCGTCAGGAGCGAAAATCTCGCTTAGTTGTTCTGGCAATTGCGAACGGGCAGACATTGGCGTTTTGCCATCCGATTTGGCAAGCTTTTCAAGCTGTGTCTGTTCGCGCGCGCTCATAGGTCGTCCACCAACTGGTGCATTGAGCAGATGTTTTAGCAATGCGCGGCGGTTTTTACGATTACCTTCTCCCACATACTCCATCAATCTGGCGACCACCGGTTTTGTGCCGTCAGGTGCTTTAGGAACATGTTTGTCACGCGGCGGCGGCGGGGGCAGGTCTTTTGATAAAAGCGCATTGGCGAATTCGGCGCGGTAATGAAGTTCTATTGCGTCCGCAGCGGTTCGGGCCCTTGGGCGCATACCCTCAACTGTAATAATACCAGTGTTTTTCATGAGATAGGTCCTCGTTATGTGGTCCCCGGACTTAAAATTTGTGCCCAGTGTGCTTTGAAATGATTGGCCGCAATAGCCAGAAATTTATTTTGAAAGGTCAGCGAAATGCCATCTATAAAATGAGGCAGGCTTGTTTTTAAAAGTAGAAATTCAATTGGACGTATACTAAATCGCGCTCCTTGAATTGGGTGTCAGAAAGGTAGCCTTAGATTGTGCATTGAAGCAATTGATAATTGTAAAACGATTTTGGTAAGCGGCATTCGGTCATTGCACATCTGGCACGCAGGATGCCGAGATTTAAAGCCGCCCCGTTTCCAAAAACCAGCACGCATTTAGGGCAGGTATTTTTGTGCCAATGTTGCGATTTCAACTTTGGCTTTTAATCGCGCCGCCAGTAGAAAAACCCCTGCAAATTTGCGTTGCAGCAACAAAACATCAATCGGCAGCAAAGGGGGCATAAACCCGTCTTCGGCCAATGCCAAACCGCTTCTTTGGATTTGCTGCGCAAGGTCAGTGTTGGCAAAATCAATCGGCTGACCCTGTCGTAATGCGCCAAAGACAATCCTGATCATCTCAAGGATTTGCATCTGGTGACTGTCTTTTGTGTCCGGTGCTATGAACCCAATGTCGCCAATGATTTGCTTCAAAGCAACGGTATTATCGCTAAGCCCTGCCTGCATTAGTTTGCGATAGTGATCAACTATCACTGGATCAAGTGTGCGTGTTGCGCCAAAATCAAGCAACACAATCTGCTGCGTCTCGGGCTTATAAAGATAATTGGCAAAATTCGGATCGGTTTGCATAACGCCAAAGACGAACAACTCTTTTAACGTCAGTTCGACTAATTGGGTCGCGATGCGGTCCCGCACCTGCTGCGTCTCGTTTATGGTGTCTTCAATGGGCGTCCCTGCGACATAGGTCATCGCCAAAATGTCCGATGTGCTCCAATCTTTGTGCAAGGCAGGGACCACGAACTGCGGCTCAGTGGACAGCAATTTCCCAAATTGGGCAAGCCGCGCACCCTCGCGGATGTAATCCGTTTCTTCGTGTAGTTGCTTGCGCCCTTCTTCAAGGTAGGGGGCAATGTCAAAGCCTTTGGGCAGCAAACCAGACATCCGCATTAAGCCACCAACATTTGCGACATCACTGTCGATACTGTTTGCGACGCCGGGGTATTGTACTTTTATCGCTAGATCGCGGCCATCTTTCAATTGCGCACGGTGGACCTGTCCAATGGAGGCGGCGGCAATCGGATGAACATCAAATTTCTGAAATTGACCCAGCCATTTGGCGGGCCACTGATCATTCAACACTTTCTTGAGTTGTGCAGGCGGCATGACGTGGGCGTTGTTGCGCAATCGGGCCAGAATTTGGGCCAATTCGGGGGGTAACATGTCCCCGCTGTCCATCGACATAAGCTGCCCGATTTTCATCGCCGCGCCGCGCATGGTTGCAAGTTGATCCGCGACACGGGTGATGTTCTTAGGGTTCAGCAACAGACTGGGCAGCGATGGACGTTGTCCGCGTGCAAGCTGCGCAAGGCTGCCCATCGCCATGTTGCCCGCAACCCCAGCGGTCATTGTGCCAAGCCGGCCAAGCCGAGCGATACGTCCGGTTGGAACTGCCATCGGGCGGGGCGTATTTGGTTTATCATTCATGTTTTAAAGGTAGCTGTGAACCACCGCGTTACAACTGTTGATGAACAACAATTGGGCAATAGATAAAAGGGTAGCGCTTTTAGATCGTTACCAGATGATTGTCCCACATCAGGGTTGTATTGATGAGGTGCGCTTGATGCTGACCAAACACATGTGACAGCCCGTTTGTGCCAGAGAAAACGACGAACCCATCTTTATGCGTGGCCACGCAACTTGCATCGTATAGGTTAATTTCAGCAATTTCTGCCAAATTTTGGTGAACGTTTTCAGGATCACAAAGCGCGGCATTATGTGTTCTTTAACAAACGTTTGCACGACGAGGTTACTATCTTGGGCGATGGTCTTCATCGGCACTACAGCGATGAACACCGCCAACATTAAGTGTCTCATAAACTCTCTAAAAATGCGATCAGCGCGTCGCGATCTGCTTCTATCATTTCGGTCACGGCATCGCGTTGGGCCTGCGCCTCGCCGCCATGCCATAGCACCGCTTCCAACAATGAACGTGCGCGGCCATCGTGCAGGAAGTAGCTGTGCCCGCTGACCTGTTCAGTCAAACCGATCCCCCACAAGGGAGGCGTGCGCCATTCGCGTCCCGTTGCCCGTGCTTCGGGGCGATTGTCGGCTAAACCGTCGCCCATGTCGTGCAGCAACATGTCAGTGTAGGGCCAGATCAGTTGAAAGCTTTGTTCGTGCTGGCCCTGAAGGCGGTGGGTCACGAAACTGGGATGATGGCAGGATGCGCAGCCCGCATTGTAGAACAGTACCTTGCCGCGCAGGACTTCAGGGTTCGCAACATTGCGCCGTGCTGGGACGCCTAGATTTCGGCTGTAAAACGTCACCAAATCAAGGCCCTGCGCGTCGACTTCGGTCACACGGTCATCTTGATCGCCGTGTATCGCGGTTTGGCATTTGGATTGGATATCAGTGCATTCCCCTGCACCGTTCGGGAACAACGGCGATGAAATGCCAATGTCGCCTGCAAATGCGCTGGCTGATTGTTCTTTGATTGTGGGGGATCCGGCCTTGAGCCCGAAGCGCCCCAGCATGGGTTGGTCATGTTCAACAGACCAAACAATATTGGCACGACCTGAAATACCATCATTGTTGGCATCGTCAGGGTCAGTATTTGCCATAATGTCAGCGGCTGGTATTGCCTCAAGCAGTCCAAGCCCGATCATTTGTGGCGCAACACGTGGGCTGGACATCGCTTGTGGATGTAGCGGCCCATAGCCAAGGTTTTGCGCGGTGTATGTCGGGTGGCGCAGGGACGCAGTTTTGCCGCCAGACAGTGCAATGGTTTCTTCGGTGTAGGTCACGCCCAGCTTGTATTCGGCTGGATGACCTTGAACGGCGAAATCCTGCAATTGGCGGCCATAGTTGGGATCGGGCAGGGTGGCGAGATACCCCTCAATCTGCGCTATTGCATCACTAGCGGTGTCAGGGATCGATACCCTAAGAAACATCGAAATCGCGTTTGTGTCGCCTGCTTCGGGCGGATGTCCACGCCCGTCTTTGATATGGCAACGCTGGCATGAGCGTGCGTTGTAAAGCGGGCCAAGCCCGTCTGAGGCCAAGGTAGAGGACGGGGACGAAACCCAAAGCTTGCGAAACAAACCGTTGCCAACTTTGAAATCCAACTCATCTTCAAAACTGATGTTTTCCGAGGGTTGAGAGAACGCATCAGCGTTCTTGCGGGCCCGCACAGTTGCTGCACCTGCGGAAAATCCCTCAAACCGTGCGGCTGTCGAAAAATCAGTTGGGGCGGCGGTGACGGATTTAATCCGCGCCGCCTCAGCAGCGGTGCGAGGGATGATGTTCAGGTGTGGCTCGTCCAGCGGACCGGCAAAAGCAGCAGGCCCGATCAGGCATGCAAAAGACGCCGCGATAAAAGCGACGTCTTTTGGTGTCGATGATACGGTACGGATAAACGCCCAGTTTGTGGTGAAACGGGTCAATTATTGGAACACGGCGTTTGGATCATCCAAGCTGTCGGATCCTTCAATCGCGATACCGTCAAGACCAAGGGCAGTGGCGACCCGTTCAATTGAACGGGTTTGGTCGATCAATCCGTTGACGCCGCCCATAATCAGAGCCTCGCCCGCTGCGTTGCCGCGTTCCAGCATTTGGTCGTAGGCAAATCCGGCTTCGGCTGTGGTTTTGATCCGGCCCAAGGCCATCATCGTGCCTGACAGTTTGGTTTGCATTTCAACGTCCAGATCTGCGTCCATCGCCATGACGATGTCTGATAGGGAGGGGCCAGACACCAACGTGCCATCAATGCGGATGTATTCCCCCAGATAGACGTTTTGCACGCCCATACCGTCAAAATAGTGGTCGTTGTGGGTGTTGTCAGAAAAGCAGGAGTGTTCTTCTTCGGGATCGTTCAGCATCAGGCCAAGGCGCATACGTTCGCCTGCGGTTTCACCGTAAGACAGCGACCCCATGCCGGTCAGTATTGCCGATAACCCCGCGTCTTCATCAGCGGTAACTTCGGCGCGGGCGGCACCATCCGTGCCCCACTGCGCGGCCATCCATTCAAGGTCGGACACCAACAGATCGGTCGCGGCCTTCAGGTAGTCACCACGGCGGTCACAATTGGCGTTAGTGCACTCGTCACCTGTGGCGTAATCCGTCCAAGAACGCTTGCCCGCGCCAGTACCATGACCATTCAGATCTTGGCCCCACAACAGAAATTCAATTGCATGGTAGCCCGTGGCCACGTTGGATTCGACGCCGTCTGCTTCGTGCAGGGTGTCAGACAGCAAAATCGGTGTGATCGCCGTCGCATCAATATCCTTGCCAGACAATTTAAACATTGGGCTAGCGATAATGTTAAGGGCAGCCACTGCGTTTTCGTCTGATGTCCCGCCGTAAGCAGCATCTACATAATCAATTAGGCCCTCATCCAGCGGCCATGCGTTCACTTTGCCTTCCCAATCATCAACGATTGCATTGCCAAAGCGGTAAACCTCGGTCTGTTGATAAGGCACACGGGCGGCGAACCATGCAGCTTTGGCCGTTTGTAGATTTTCCGCTGAGGGGGCTGAAATCAACGTATCTACCGCCGCTTGCAGGGTCTTTGCCGTGATTAAGCTGTCTTCGAATTTCGCAGCAGCGATATCTGCGTAGGTGTTTAGAACCTGCGATTTTTCAACCGCAAACGCTGGTGCTGCCAAGGCGATAAGCAGGGCGGAGGTGGATAGAGACGTAGAGTTCATGTGGTGTCCTGTCTGTGACGCTTAATGTAGGGTTGAGTGGTGTGGATAGGTTGGTGAAAGATTGCGGCCCAAATCGCGGGGGGCACGCAAATTCATACGTTTGAGGGCCAGTCCGAAATCTGTGGCAAGGGCAGTTGTCATCGGGGCAAAATCTGGCCGCACCATCAACATCGCCATAAGCATGGCATCTTCACGTGCACCGCAGGCCGCGGCACCGATAAAATTGGCAAAACAAGATTCGTCAGCGCCAAGGCACTTACATTGCACGCCGTGGCGCATCAGCGGTCGGCGGCCATGTTGGGTGAACATGCGATATAGGTCCTCAAAAGTGGCTAGAGCCTTTTGGCCGTGTTCGACGCCAAGCGAGGATGCGAAATCCTGCCAGACTTGGGTCTGCCCCTCAGGCCCGTCACACCAAAGACGAAGATAGACAACCGAGGCTGCCTCGACCCCGCCAAGTTCGGTTATGAAACCAACGGGGGCACCACCGCGTTGGTCTTGGGTGAAATCTGCGGATGAATCTGTCATTTTGTCAAAATCAGTTTGCCTGCCCGCGTGATCCGCAGGGTGTAAATTTGTCCGTCCAACACAATCTGCGCTAGGTCACCGTTTTCTGTGAGGTCTTTGGCCGCGTAGGTTGGCAAGGTACTGGTCATGGCTTGTTTGGGCGGTGTCGCATGAAAGCTCATGGCCGATACCTTTCTTCGGTGCGCAGCCGCTCGATCAACCATTCGATAGGCAGACCGCCTTCGGGGTAGGGCAGGCTAAGCACCTCAAGGACATCAGTTTGGAAATAGGGTGGGGCAGTTTCAGGGAGGCACTGACGTTTCGCCCTCCCATTTTGCGTGTCTTTGATCGTTGGCATTTTGGAAGTCCTCACAATTGAACGTGTCGGGCTTGCCTGCTTTGGATCGCTGGGTGGCTTGACTTGATCTATACTTGAGTAAATCAGTAAGCCTTGTCAATCTGACAATTTTAGTCGGAATTAAATCGCTCAACCAAATACTTGTGGTTTTGATTCCGTGATTTTGTTCAATCCCGCCTGTCAGGTGCGAAAAACGATGCCCATGCGGTGCAATTCCATAGCCTAATATCGTTCTTATACCGTTTCGGGGGCACGCGCCTCTTGCGCATGGCAGACCTGCCCAATAGAAGGACACAAATTTTCTGCCAGCGCCCCACTCGGCGCCCTAAATCTATGGAGCACACATGCAGGTC
>JBLHPE010000115.1:0-8148 GCA_047624005.1 Ascidiaceihabitans sp. | reverse complement strand
ATGCGTCCATTGATGCGGCATCGCTGACATCACAGGGCAAAACAATAGTACTGCCCAATTGTGCAGCCAGCGGGTCAACGCGCTTTTTCAACGCATCCCCTTGATATGAAAAGGCCAGCTCGGCCCCGGCATCTGCACAGGCTTTGGCAATGCCCCATGCAATGGATTTATCGTTCGCGAGACCCATGATTAGCCCGCGTTTTCCCGCCATTAGGTTGTTTGACATGCTCAGTTCCCAGCGATTGTTTTGTATTTGTTCAGTTGACGTTTAGGCGATTGTGCTACCTGCATCAAGGTATCGTGATATTCGTTGGCTTAGCGCGACGGAACGCTTGCGACCCAAAGTAATGCATATTATGAATATGTTCCCTTCTTAAAGGAATCTTGATGACCCATTTGAACCCAGAAACCAGTGGAAAATTTGCGGGTAAAGATCCATTTGCGATTGCGCAGGCTTGGCTGAAAGAGGCAGAAGCGGCAGAGATCAACGACCCCAATGCGATTGCCTTGTCCACGGTTGATGCGGATGGGATGCCAAATGCGCGTATGGTCCTGCTCAAAGGAATAGAGCCTGACGCGTTTGTCTTCTACACCAACTATGACAGCGCAAAAGCTGGCGAGTTAGATCATGCGGGAAAAGTAGCCTTCGTGATGCACTGGAAATCACTGCGTCGACAAATAAGGGTTCGAGGAACTGTCGTGAGGGAAGATGGCCCAAAGGCTGATGAATATTTTGCATCACGGTCTTTGAAAAGCCGGCTGGGTGCATGGGCATCCAAACAAAGCCGCCCCCTTAAAAGCCGCGCGACATTGCTAGCGGAAGTCGCCAAAGTGACCTCGAAACACGGCACGAATCCTAAGCGTCCAGAATTTTGGGGTGGTTACCGCGTCACTCCGACAGAAATCGAATTTTGGGCAGATGGTGACTTCCGGTTGCATGATCGGTTCGTTTGGCGACGGGAAAATGATGCTGTTTCGTGGGGCGTCGAACGCCTAAATCCATAAATTTCACGCAACGTGAAATGCAACTATCTGTTTTCATTTGATTTTTTAAGGTTGAAAATGGGGCCGCATTTCGCGCAAAACTAGAGGGCGGCGCAGGTCGACCAAAGAAAGAATGTCAGTGACGAACGATACAAATATTACCGAGCAAGTAACCGGTTTGGTGAAATGGTTTGATCCCGTGAAAGGGTTCGGCTTTGTTGTGGCAGACAATGGCGGCCCAGACATTCTACTACACGTCAATGTGCTGCGCAATTTCGGCCAAAACTCTATCGCGGACAACGCCCGTGTTGTGGTTGAAGTGCAGAATACCGAACGCGGAATTCAAGCTGTCGATGTCCTGCGTATCGACCCGCCAGAAGGTATGGACGGGATTAGTCTTAGCGATATTGCAGAGCTCGATTTTGGCGATATATCAGATGCGCCTTTGGAACCTGGACGTGTAAAGTGGTTCGACAAAGGCAAAGGGTTTGGCTTTGCCAATATATTTGGCCGCGATGCTGATGTCTTTTTACATGTCGAAGTATTACGCCGTTGTGGTCTTTCAGATTTGCAGCCGGGTGAGGCGCTTGCGATGCGTGTTATCGATGGCGAGCGGGGCCAGATGGCCGCAGAGGTTCAAGCTTGGGAGGCAGCGGTGCTGCAACCAACCTAATGTGGCGTGTGGGTTTGGGTGCACTCTTTGTTGGGTTGCTAGCGAATTCCGCAGCCGCTGCATGTCGTGACGATGCCGTTTTCTTGCGTGGCGCGTGGGGCCAAGCCCGTTTTAGTATAGAAGTCGCTGAAACTTACTTAGAACAACGAACTGGCCTGATGAATCGTGAAAACATGGCATCGGCCTCCGGTATGCTTTTCGTTTATGACACTCCGAGACCGTTATCTTTCTGGATGCGCAATACGCTGATTGAGCTGGATATGTTGTTTATTGATTCTCGAGGCGTCGTCACAAACATCCATCACCGTGCCCAACCACATGACGAGACCCCAATTGATGGTGGTGTCGGTATTGCTGTGCTCGAAATCAACGGTGGATTGGCCAAATCTATGGGGATTTCCGTCGGAACTGAGCTGCGACATAATTCTTTTCAAAAAGGTGGCCCTGCTTGGGCTTGTTAGGGGTTTCCAATCCCGTTTGCCTTGTCTAAAGAGTGCCTATGGTTCGGGGCGTGGCGCAGCCTGGTAGCGCACCTGTTTTGGGTACAGGGGGTCGGAAGTTCGAATCTTCTCGCCCCGACCATCATCACCAGTTAGACTGGTCAATAAGGCGGCACACTATATGTGCCGCCTTTTGCCGTTTCTAGGGGATTTAACACTACAGTTAGTAGGGCAGTGATTCACCCGAAGCCGCACAATCAGTAGTGGAAAATGATAATTCGGAACTGAATAAGCACAATCTTTGTGATTTGATTTGAGAGAATGTGATCTTTTTGCAGTGAGATCTTTGTACACCATTTGGTGCGAGTCGGATTCTATTTAGCCTGTGGATAACTTCATGAGACACTTCATCGTGATAGGCTAAATTAGCCCAATTCCTTGGAAAAATCACAAACACGGGTCGCCAACCTTTTTGCGCGGATTTGTGGACAGAGTTTGTATGAATCCATTGGCACCCCAAAAGCTGCGTTTGGACAAACAGGTCAAGCCTAAATCTACCTAAAAAATTGTAAAAATTTCGTTGACGGTGGGGGTCTGAATACGCCAAGTTGTGCAAGTTGGACAAAGCACCACAAGATTTAGTGTCTAAAAGCTAAAGCGTGCACATCGGCGCAGGGACAGACAACAATGTTATATTGATTGTATTTCGGGGTGGGTTTGGCGTTTGTCAGGTCACCTGAGCGACTCCTTTGTGCCTCCGATTTAGAAGTGCGGAAGGCCTGCAATGTCAGGGCTTCTTATTTGGAATAGCTGATCATGAGGCAGCGCGATGAAAATTGAACGTAAATTTACCACGGCCGGAAAAGACGCATACGCATCTTTGGATTTTATCACGACTGTTTCGGAAATCCGTAACCCGGATGGCACCATCGTGTTCCACCTTGATGACGTAGAAGTTCCAAACAGCTGGAGCCAAGTGGCAAGCGACGTCATAGCGCAGAAATATTTCCGTAAAGCTGGCGTGCCATCGCGCATGAAAAAAGTAGAAGAGAAAGACGTACCAGAATTCCTATGGCGCTCTGTTCCTGATGGGGATGATGTCGAATTCAGTGGCGAGACCTCTTCCAAGCAAGTTTTTGACCGTCTTGCGGGTGCATGGGCATACTGGGGCTGGAAGGGTGGTTACTTCACGAATGAAGCAGACGCCCAAAGCTACTTTGACGAAATGCGCTATATGCTTGCCTCACAACGCAGCGCACCAAATTCACCACAATGGTTCAACACTGGTCTTCACTGGGCCTATGGCATCGACGGTCCGGCCCAAGGTCACCACTATGTCGATTACAAAACTGGTGTACTGACTGCCTCGACCTCGTCCTACGAACACCCACAGCCGCATGCCTGCTTCATCCAGTCTGTCACAGACGATCTGGTGAACGATGGTGGCATCATGGACCTTTGGGTGCGTGAAGCGCGTTTGTTCAAGTATGGCTCTGGTACAGGCACAAACTTTTCGTCCTTACGTGGGGCAGGGGAAAACCTATCCGGCGGTGGTAAGTCCTCTGGGTTGATGGGCTTCCTGAAAATTGGCGACCGCGCAGCTGGTGCGATCAAATCCGGTGGCACAACACGTCGCGCCGCTAAGATGGTGATCGTGGATGCCGACCACCCTGACATTCAGGACTTCATCAACTGGAAGGTTATTGAGGAGCAAAAGGTTGCGTCCATCGTTTCCGGCTCCAAAATGCACGAACAGAAGTTGAACGCGATTTTTGCTGCGATCAAATCATGGGACGGGGCAGAAGCCGATGCCTATGATCCGAAAGTGAACCCGCAGCTTAAGCAAGCCGTGCGTGACGCGAAAAAAGTTGCGATCCCTGAGACATACGTCAAACGCGTGTTGGACTATGCAAAGCAGGGTCACACATCCATAGAATTCCCTACATACGACACCGATTGGGATTCCGAGGCGTATTCATCCGTTTCAGGCCAAAACTCTAATAACTCGATCCGTGTAACTAACGCGTTCCTCACAGCTGTTGAAAAAGACGCTGACTGGGAATTGATCAACCGTACCAACGGTAAGGTCACCAAAACGATCAAAGCTCGTGATTTGTGGGAACAAGTTGGCCACGCCGCATGGGCCTGTGCCGATCCGGGCATCCAATACCACGACACAGTGAACGAATGGCACACTTGCCCAGAAGATGGCGCGATCCGTGGATCAAACCCATGCTCTGAGTACATGTTCTTGGATGACACTGCCTGTAACTTGGCGTCGATGAACCTGCTTAAGTTCCTGAAAGACGGCGAATTCCAGATCGAAGACTACATGCACGCCTCGCGTCTGTGGACTGTGACCTTGGAAATCTCTGTGATGATGGCGCAATTCCCATCCAAAGCGATTGCGCAGCGGTCTTATGACTTCCGCACACTTGGTCTGGGCTTTGCAAACATTGGCGGCTTGCTGATGAACATGGGCTATTCTTATGACAGCGACGAAGGCCGCGCACTTTGCGGTGCTTTGACAGCTGTTATGACAGGCGTAGCCTATGCGACCTCCGCTGAAATGGCGGGCGAGCTGGGTCCATTCCCAGGCTACAAAAAGAACGACAAGCACATGTTGCGTGTTATGCGCAACCACCGTAACGCCGCTTATGGCGCAACGGATGGCTATGAAACATTGGCTGTTAAACCGGTTCCTTTGGATCATGCCAACTGCCCAGACGCACGCCTGATCGATATGGCGATGTCCACTTGGGACGAGGCGCTGAAGTTGGGTGAAAAGCACGGCTACCGTAACGCACAGACGTCCGTAATTGCCCCAACAGGCACAATCGGTCTGGTTATGGATTGCGATACAACTGGGATCGAGCCTGATTTTGCTTTGGTTAAATTCAAGAAACTGGCCGGTGGTGGTTACTTTAAGATCATCAACCAATCCGTTCCAGCAGCACTAGAAAAGCAAGGTTACGGTTCTGCCGAGATCGAGGAAATCGTTGCCTACGCAGTGGGCCACGGCACAATCGGCAACGCGCCGGGCATCAACCACACCACATTGGTAGGCCACGGCTTTGGTCCCAATGAACTGGCGAAAATCGACGCATCCCTAGAAAGCGCATTCGACATTCGCTTTGTGTTCAACCAATGGACGCTGGGCGAAGAGTTCTGCACACAAGTGTTGGGCATCCCAACGGCCAAGCTGAACGATCCTACGTTCGATTTGCTGAAATCCTTGGGCTTCTCCAAGGCCGACGTCGAGGCAGCCAACACCCACGTCTGTGGTGCCATGACGATTGAGGGCGCACCGCATCTCAAAGAAGAACACTATAGCATCTTTGACTGTGCCAACCCGTGCGGCAAGACTGGTAAACGCTACCTATCGGTCAACAGCCACATCTACATGATGGCTGCAGCGCAATCGTTTATCTCTGGCGCGATCTCGAAGACGATCAACATGCCGAATGATGCAACGATTGAAGACTGTCAGAAGGCGTATGAGTTGTCTTGGTCTTTGGGTGTCAAAGCCAATGCGCTGTACCGTGATGGCTCCAAACTGTCCCAACCATTGGCAGCGGCCTTGGTCGAAGACGACGAGGAAGCGCAAGAGATTTTCGAGAACGGATCACAGCACGAAAAAGCTGTGATTATGGCGGAAAAGATCGTCGAGAAGATCATCGTCAAAGAGATCGTCAAATCACACCGTGAAAAGATGCCACAGCGCCGCAAGGGCTATACCCAAAAGGCCAACGTTGGCGGGCACAAGGTTTACTTGCGCACTGGCGAATACGAGGATGGCAACCTTGGTGAAATCTTCATTGATATGCACAAAGAGGGCGCAGGCTTTCGTGCGATGATGAACAACTTTGCCATCGCGGTCTCTGTTGGTCTGCAATACGGCGTACCACTCGAAGAATTCGTCGATGCCTTCACCTTCACCAAATTCGAGCCAGCAGGCATGGTGCAAGGCAACGACAGCATCAAAAACGCGACCTCGATCCTTGACTATATCTTCCGCGAGTTGGCTGTCTCCTATCTGGACCGCACTGACCTTGCGCACGTCCAACCAGAAGGCGCGTCTTTCGATAGCCTTGGCCGTGGCGAAGAAGAGGGTGTCAGCAACGTGTCAGAAATATCTGAAACAGCGGCAAGTCGGTCGCTAGAAGTGTTGAAACAAATCAGCTCAACTGGTTATTTGCGCAAACGTTTACCTCAAGACTTGGTTGTTTTGCAGGGCGGTATGGCAGGTGCAAACGCGCAACTGGCCTCTGCTAATCCGGTTGGTGCATTGCAAACACTGGTGCCAGAGGTTGCTGCAAGCGCGATAGCGGCGTCGGGTGGTTCATCGACTACAATCAGCGGTGGTGCCATGTCCATGGACGCGCGGGTCAAAGCCAAGATGCAAGGCTATGAAGGCGAAGCTTGTGGCGAGTGCGGCAACTACACGCTGGTGCGCAATGGCACTTGTATGAAGTGCAACACATGCGGTGGTACGTCTGGCTGTAGTTAAAGATTAAATGCGCCTTTTGTCGGTCGGACCATCGGTCCTCCCAAATCGGGGGTAAATTGTCCCGGATCGGGGCAAACCTGCTCCCAAGCGCGGAAAGTTAAAGAAATAAGGATCCGGGGCGGGTGCGCTCGCCCCTGACGCTGATCGGGCCACAGGCATAAAACAAAAAGAGCGGTAACATAATTGAGCCTGATCACGCGAACCTAACGGGGTCCCTTTTGGGGCCCCTTTTTTTGTGCGAACTGCAAACGTAGTATTGCAGTATCAAGGTAGAAGTTGGCGGGAGGCGATGTGCGGTGGCCGGAGTGCTTGGTCACACCCCGGTGGGTAACGGTCGATGCCTCGAAGCCTTGAGCTCAGAATCCTGCTTTACCTTTTATAAATAGCGGCAAGAACTTGAAGAAGTATGGTCCAATACGCTGTTTCGGCATAATTGATGGACTAACGCATTGGGGAAGGTTGAATGAGAAGTTCTTGCCCTCCGTCAAGGCGCTCTTGAAGCAACAAAGTGCCACCAGATCCGATCACGGGCCGGTTAGCTTCTTCCATGAGGTAGTCTTGCAGCGACGGTGATACTTGGTAGCTGATACCAGGAACTCCTTCGAGTGGAGCCGCTTGAATTGCGTCGCTTCCAAACTCAGACGGCAGAGGGCTGCTTTCCAGAGAAAGAAACTCCTGAAAAATCCGGTTTGCTTCGAGTGAAAGGCCCTGGATATCGATCGTATCCTCAGTCGGCACTTTGTAGATTGTCGCTGGCGGAAGTGTAAGATCCAGAGCTTGTACCAATGCACTTTCTTGAAAGGCGATTGATGGGTCAAAATAGATGAAACCAAGGTTGGGTCGCACTGTCGGGTCAAGTCTTGGTTCGATAAAGTCTTTGGGCCAAGGTGCGAGTTGCTCAAAGTTGGTGAAATTTTCGTCAGTCATCAGGCCTAAGGACTCTGGAGAAGTGATATAAGTTTCATCGGCCAGAGCATCCCTTAGCCTCTCAACATATTCTTCGACGCCTTCTCGAGTCGCTGGTACGGCTCCATCTGGGAAAACGGTCAAGAACTCATTGTTAGTATATTCACGGGTTCTAACGGCACCGCCAATGGTCGCCTTAATCGCTGCCCACGCTCTCGCGGCTTTGCCAGCGTCTTGGTCAGCGATATTGGTCCCCAAAATCTCAATATTTATTGGACGGCCGTTTTGGTCTACATCCCAGGTTTTATAGATGCGTACGGCAAGATATTGGGCACAGGCAGTGTTCTCGGGTACGCCTTCCGTGAGCATGCCTAGATAATAGTTCCAATGTGTCACTTCGTCATCCAGAAAGATATCTAGTTCGCTTTGACACTGTCTCCCCGGTTCACCGTGAGGAACTTCGGCACAAGTATCAGTAAAGTAGTCATGATGGTCTTGTCCCGCTTACGTGAGTTATGACCGAATTTGGGTGATGGCGTGATTTGAAAGGCGGCGTATTGTGGCAGGTGTCAAAGCCGGCCAGAACCTCACAAGGAGCAATACGCCTATGAAGAATGATACACAGATCCTGCCGT
>JBLHPE010000114.1:0-8271 GCA_047624005.1 Ascidiaceihabitans sp. | reverse complement strand
TTTTCAACCACAAATACCAGCCAGTTGAACACCGTCCCAAGGCAAGCGCACATCGTGTTGTGGGGACTGGGGCAGGGCAACGACGGGCATCGCACCTGAAATTAAATTGTGCAGTCTCTTGGTCCGTGGCGCTTGTGGTGCGAGGGCGCGGCAACAGACGAACTCCTCGACGATTGCACCTTGTTGCTCAAATGCGAAGTCTGAGAACTGAGGTTCAGTCGCGATGTCGAAGAGGTATGGGTCAGCACTTGACCCATGTTCAGATGCGGCGCGCAATGGGCCATATCCAGTCTTTTTCCGGTTCTGCCATTGCCAGACGTGGGTCAGCTCATGGCTAAGAAGCATCGCAGCAATCAATCCAATTTCATTAGGGTAATCAGGGAGATAGTCATCAAGAAACCAGTCTTTGTCGAACAGAACCGTATTCCATAATGCGACTGCGGCGGGTTTCGAAGTGACAATTTCTGTTGTGGGAGGGGGGAGGATAAGTTCGCGGCAAGTGGTGCGGGGGCGGGGCTTGCGGCGGAAGGTGACAGCGCGGGTTGGGGCACCGTCGTGCAGGCGGACGCGGCTGGTGTCAAGTTCGTCGCCGTGGATCGTCGCGGCGAATGCGATTTCATTTGGCGTGAGTGGGCGACCACAGGCGGCGAGCAGGGTGAGCAGGAGCAAAGCGCGGATCATGCGGGCGGTCTTGCAAAGGTGGCTGTGGCGAGGGCGACATCCTTACCACTGGGGTAAGTTGTGAGGGTGCAGCTGGCAAAAATCATGGCGCGGCCCGCACGGGTGACACGGGCTGTGGCACGTAGGATTTCGCCGACTCCTGGACGCAGGAATTGGGTGTCTAAAGTGACTGTTGATATAGCCTCCAACTTCCCTAAATTTCCTATACAAGCCAGTACCATAGCCGTATCTGCAAGGGTTGCCATTGTCTGGCCGGATACGATGTCCCCCATACGCGTAATTTGATCGGTGATAGGGATATCTAGCACACATTCTGAGGCGTCAATGGCTGTTACTTTGGGCTGTAAGGCCAACACCCATGGGGCGAAATTTTCATCCAAAATGGCCTGCGCAAATGCGGGTGTCATGGGAGCTGATATCCTTCGTTTACCTGAGCTTAAGGGATCGGCAGAGGTGTGCAAGGGATGCGTGAAAAATGCCTTGAAGATGTCTGAATTGCGAAAGGATTTGTTTAGGTTTGGTGCGTTAAGCAGAGCCACCAATTGGTGTAAGTAATGAGTATGGGGGCGGTGCCAGCGCGGTATTGTCCCTTTTTTCCTGACTGCGTGCGGTATGTTAAACACGGATTTGAAAGAGAAATTCACATTATATTTATAGATGAAATGTACAAATAGGAGCATGAGTTTGTACAAATATAGGAAACAGATTTTGCCAAAATTCTTATAATTCCCGCGAAATGTACAATTTGCCCCCCTCAATTGTACATATTGTCGGTTGGGGCGCTAAAGAACTGGCGAAATTGGTTAATTCGACCCCAAAAAAGGAGGTTTTATCGATCACAGTCTGGTGATTGGCGATTTTTAGATCGTATAGGTTTGACCTGCACGGCCCCCTTGGCGCAGAGTTAGGATAATTCTTTGGGGGCCGTAAAATGAAAAGACGTACATTTATTCAACAGATTGGGGCAGGGATTGCCGTGATTGGTGCTGCGCCTGCATTTGCGCAAGACTCCAAAATGCCAGTCTATAACATGCCGGAAGAATTCCTGCCGCGCGAAGTTCGGATTTCTAACAAGTTGGAACCGTACGAAATTCATGTCGACCCGGGCCAGCACGCGCTGTACTGGACGCTGCCGGACCGGATGGCTATCCGCTATGCGGTTGGGATTGGCCGCCCCGGATTGTACGAGTCTGGTGAATTTTATGTGGGCGCGAAAAAAGAGTGGCCCAGCTGGACCCCGACGCCTGACATGATCAAACGCAATCCGGGTGCATATGCGAAACACAAAGACGGACTGCCGGGTGGGTTGAACAATCCGTTGGGATCGCGCGGGTTGTATCTGTTCCAACCGGGCAAGGGCGACACGTTCCTGCGGGTGCATGGAACCAACGCGCCAAATACAATCGGGCGGCGTGTGTCGAATGGGTGCGCCCGTTTGATCAACGACCAGATGATCGAGTTGTACAATCGTGTGCCGTTGAATTCGCGTGTGGTTTTGCATCCGACAAGCGTGACCTAGCGGTCTCGCAGCGCGCACGTCGGCTGGCAACGTGCAAGAGGTGGGGTAGGGCGAGGTTTGCCCCCTCGATGCGGGATCAAATTGAAACATTGGGTAGCGTGCTCGACCCTGCCCTACTTTCGCGTTAGGTCTATGCTTTTTGGTGGCGGTTGGTGCAACGGTTGTCGCGGCCAACACACCCTCATTTCTCTTACCTTGATCTATATCATGGCACCAATATTATTGGGCGTTAACCCTTGTGTAAACACAAGGGAGTATAGGTGATGCGCGGGATAATTTTATCAGCTGGATTGGCTCTAATCGTTGGGGCCTGCGCAGTGAACGAAATGCCCGAAGCCCCAGAGGGGCGGGCACTTTTTGTTGAAAACTGTGCTGGATGCCACGGCGGTGATGCCAAAGGTGGGCTTGAATGGCCACCAGAATTGGGCCGCGCGCCACCGGATTTAACAGGGCTATATGCACGTGGGTTTGACCGCGCATCGACCTTGTCATTGATTGATGGTTATACCCGTGCCCCGTTTGAGGATCACGAGATGCCAGAGTTTGGAGCGTTTCTGCGAGGGGATACGGTACCAGTAGAAATAGACGGTGTTTTGTCACCAGTGCCAAGGCCGTTAGCGGCATTGTTGGTGTATTTGGAGGAGGTGCAAGTCGAGTGATTGGAATACGCGAGAGGGTATGACCGCCCCCATTAGGGGGCGACTTTGTCTCCCCAAGGCTATCGCCTTATTCGGCCTGATTTGATCTACTGTATCAAATCCAGGACGGCCTCAGACCCGCGGTCTGGGGCCAAGGGGGGCTACCAATTGCAAGACGCTCGAAGCGGCTCAATTGCTTCTTTCATACCGCGAATGTTGAACGTCGCCAAAACACTGCCCTCGTTGTAAGGAGTAGCTTCGATTAAAAGTTTGTCGTGAGTTAGCATTGATTTTAAAAAGGGTATCGACTTTCCACCTCCCCACAAACCTAGATGTTTGTTCGAAGTTGATTCAACCAATGCCTTTCTTCGAGCCTTTTGTTTATCCAAACGGTAGGTAATTGTCCCGTATTGATGGTCGGACATATGCAAGTCGTTAAAATAAATTGACAAATCAGTAGTATTTTCTCGGCACATAATATTGATAATCATCGGACCTGGGGAACCATAGCGCCCCTTGATATTTTATTCTGAATTCAGTCGAACAAAAACATTCTTCGTGTCATCAATTGGCGAAGTTTCAGTTACTACAGTCCAATTCGAAGCAGCAGCAGTTAATGGTTCTTCTTTTACAATTGCAGCGAAGTGTTCATCGAAGCAGGATAGTCTTTCGAGGTCGCCTTCAAGTGCATTGCACTTGTCTAGGCTCTCATGCGCACTTGATTGGTTTGCCATAAATAACGCAATTAAGAAAAACGAAGTTTTGTATGAGTTCACAGGTCTAACCTCACAATAGATAGTAAATACCTAAGGACTATCTAAGATTGAAAACCTCCGAGCAAGAGGAAAGATATGTGTAGCCACTCAAACGTCCAACTCCTCAACAAACCGAGCATTTTCCTGAATATACTGATAGCGCAGCTCTGGTTTCTTACCCATCAGACGCTCGACCAAATCATCCGTCTCGCCCGGCTCATCATCGTCAATCGTGACGCGGATCAGTTTGCGCGTGGCGGGGTTCATGGTGGTGTCTTTGAGGTCCTTGGCGTCCATCTCTCCCAGTCCCTTAAACCGCGACAGGTCAATCCGCCCTTTGCCGCCGATGCCTTTTTCAAGCCATGCGTCTTTTTCCGCCTCGTCAATGCAGTAGACCCGTTTGGCCCCTTGGGTGATGCGAAACAGCGGGGGGCAGGCGAGGTAGAGGTGGCCCGCGTCGATCATGGGCCGCATTTGTGTGAAGAAAAATGTCATCAGCAGCGCGGCGATGTGCGCGCCGTCGACGTCCGCATCGGTCATGATGATGACCTTGTCATAGCGCAGATCATCGACGTTGAATTTTGAGCCAAGTTGAACGCCAAGTGCTTGGGTCAGGTCCGAAATTTCAGCGTTACTGCCCAGTTTGTTTGAGGCCGCACCCAGCACGTTGAGGATTTTACCGCGCAGGGGCAGCAGTGCTTGGATCTTGCGATCACGGGCCATTTTGGCTGACCCACCAGCAGAGTCGCCCTCGACGATGAACAGCTCGGTCCCCTCACGGGTTTTGGATGAACAGTCGGTCAGCTTGCCGGGCAGCCGCAGCTTAGCTGTGGCTGTCTTGCGCGAGGTTTCTTTTTCTTGGCGACGCTTAAGGCGTTCTTCGGCCCGCAGCACAAGGAAATCAAGGATCGCGCCTGCGGATTTTGTATCTGCGGCCAGCCAGTTGTCAAAGTGATCACGGACCGAGTTTTCGACCATGCGTTGCGCGTCAACCGTGGCGAGGCGGTCTTTGGTTTGCCCGACGAATTCCGGTTCACGGATGAAGCAGGACACCAGTGCGCCGGCCCCTGTGGTCAAGTCTTCGCGGGTGATTGTGGCGGCTTTTTTGTTGCTGACCAGTTCGCCGTAAGCTTTGATGCCCTTAAGGATGGCGGCCCAAAAACCTGCCTCGTGCGTTCCGCCTTCAGGTGTGGGGACCGTGTTGCAATACGATTGGATGAAGCCGTCGCGTGCAGGGGTCCAATTGATGGCCCATTCGACTTTGCCGGGGACTTTGAATTTCTCAAAACTGACTGTGCCTGCGAAGGGGGCTTCGGCGTAAGTGGTCGCGCCTGCAAATGTTTCGTTGAGGTAATCGGACAATCCGCCGGGGAAGTGGAACTTTGCCTCAAGCGGGGTTTCGCCATCGTTTTGGGCTGTTTTCCAACGAATTTCGACGCCCGAAAATAGGTAGGCTTTGGAGCGTGACATCTTGAAGAGCCGCGCAGGTTTTAGGGTGAGTGACCCAAAAATATCAGGGTCTGGATGAAAGGTCACAGCGGTGCCGCGACGGTTGGGGGCCGCGCCGATCTTGGCCAATTTCCCTTGCGGCACACCGCGCGAAAACTCCATCGCAAACAACTCTTTGTTGCGGGCAACCTCGACACGCAAATGATCGGACAAGGCGTTCACAACCGATGACCCAACACCGTGCAAACCGCCCGATGTCTCATAGCTGTCGCCCGAAAACTTGCCGCCCGCGTTCAGCGTACAAAAGATAATCTCTAACGCGGATTTCTCAGGATCCTTAGGGTGTGGCCCCGTCGGAATACCACGGCCATTGTCACGCACCGATACATGCCCATTCTTGTGTAACTCAACTTCGATCCACGTCGCGTGACCCGCGACAGCTTCATCCATCGAGTTGTCGATGATTTCGGCAACCATGTGATGTAACGCGCGATCATCCTTACCACCGATATACATACCGGGGCGCAGACGCACGTGTTCCATATCTTCCAAGATTTGGATGGAAGATGCATCATAGTCATCAGGGTTACTGGTCGCGCCGGAAAGAAGATCGCTGGACATACACATGCTCGGATTTATTAGTTTTGATTGGTATGCAGTATGTCAGAGCATCAGGCGCGGCGAAAGACGCCATCCTGCTTCTTTTGGCCGAAAATATCCCGGAGGTCTGGAGGCAGCGCCTCCAGCAGGCCGCATAGCGGAATGTCCTTTCACATCATCAAATCCACGCTACTCTTAAAATAACACAAAGGAGACACCATGAGTTGGATCAAAACCATCCCGTTTGAGCAGGCCACTGGCAAGCTGAAGATGTTGTATGAACGGGTCACAGGGCCTGACAATAACGTAGACAACATCATGATGTCCCACAGTTTGCGGCCCCACACGATGGAAGGCCACATGGCGATCTACAAATATGTGCTGCACCATTCGGGCAATACGATCCCTAAATGGTTCCTCGAAGTGTTGGGTGTTTGGGTCAGTCAGTTGAACGGGTGTGATTACTGCGTTCAACACCATTTTTCAGGAATGAAACGACTGCTGGGGGATGATCTGCGGGCCGATGCAATTCTTGCCGCAATCAAAGCGTTGGATATTGAGACAACGCCGCTGGACACGGCCCAACAACAGGCGATGCGGTATGCGCAAAAATTATCCCAAGACGTGGCCAACATGGCTGAATCAGACGTGCAGGCGTTGCGCGATGTTGGGTTTAGCGACGGCGAGGTCTTAGAGATCAATCAAGTCAGTGCATATTTTGGATACGCCAATCGGACGGTGTTGGGGCTTGGATGCTCAACAACAGGAGATGTCATTGGGTTAAGCCCGAACAATTCCGCCGATCCTGATGATTGGAACCATGCCTGATCACATGGTCTGCACTCGCCTAACTCAGGACTAACTCACTAGGGCCAACTTTTTGCCAATAAGCCAAGTTTCTGACGCTCAGCCACCGCTGTGCGGTAATGCTTCATCGGGTGTTTTGAGCGAAAGAGAGAGGAACGCGATTTGCAAGTCACCACTTTTCCCATGTGGTGAAAGCTCGTTGGCAATTCAGTTACTAAATCGTCATGCCGGTTGATACACAGGCATAAATCGCTGGTATCTCGATACTTGCGGGGGCGCGGCGCGGCGAAGGCGATGCCCGGAACCTTCCAGTCTTTGCACAGAATTTGGGTCGCGGCCGCACCAAGGGAATGCCCAATAATAAACTTCGGGATTTCATGGTCTTTCTCGATCCATTGCTGGATGATTTTGGCATGTGCCAAGAAACCTTGATGCCATGTGATGCCCTTGGCGTCATCCTCAGTGGTGTCATCGCTCATTTTATACTGCTTGGCACCGATTCTCAGAAGGCGCAGATTGTAACGGACGTAATCCATCAACGAATTGCTGCCCGGGATCAATAAGACACCGTTTTTCATGTAGAACGCTTGAACGCCTTTTTCGTTCAAAATGTCATGGGCATCTTCTCTGAGTTTACGATGGGTTTTTCTTTTACGTTTGTACGAGGCTTCGGCCAATCTTGCTGCTTCTTGAATAGTGTGGCTGTGCATAAATTTCTCCAAATATATCGAGAGTATGCGCGAAGGCGAGCGTGGTGGGAAGTGTGTTTTACAAATGCCGGGGCACGACGCTTGTGTCTGGGTCTGCTTCATGATCGGTTGCACCAACACAGCAAATCAGGACGTGCATAATGACCGACAAAGCCCCCTATGATCCCTCGTCAGAGGGCGCAGAGATGAAGTTTGAGAACAAAATGTCTTACACAGATTATTTGTGTCTGGATCAGGTTCTAAGTGCCCAGCAACGGCAAACCGAAACCCATGACGAGATGCTGTTTATTATCCAACATCAAACGTCTGAATTGTGGATGCGCCTTGCCCTACATGAATTGGGCGCGGCCCGTCGTGCCATACGCACGGACGATTTGTCGCCTGCGTTCAAGATGCTGGCCCGTGTGTCCAAAATATTCGAGCAGATGAACAACCAATGGGATGTTTTGCGCACGATGACCCCCAGTGAATACACCGCGTTTCGCGATGATCTAGGCCAATCTTCTGGCTTCCAGTCTTGGCAGTATCGCATGATTGAATTTGCTGTGGGCAACCGCAACAATGCGATGCTGCGCCCCCATGCCCATCGCCCTGATATTATGGCGCAATTGGAAGAAGAGCTGACAAAACCGTCGCTATACGATGAAGCGATCCGCGCCTTGGCCCGCGCTGGTTTGGCCATACCTGCGGCTGTTTTGGAGCGTGATGTGAGCAAGACCCATACGTTTGACGACGGCGTGATGGGTGTTTGGGAAACCGTTTACCGTGATCCTGCGAAACATTGGCAGTTTTATGAATTGGCTGAAAAACTGGTGGATTTTGAGGATTATTTCCGCCGTTGGCGTTTTAATCACGTGACCACGGTCGAGCGGGTGATCGGCTTTAAACGCGGCACTGGGGGGACGGGTGGTGTTGATTACCTCAAGCGCATGTTGGAAGTTGAGTTGTTTCCAGAGCTGTGGCGGGTACGCACGGTTCTTTAAGTCTGCCAGCAGCCAAAGCTGTCAACTATTTGCATGGTTTTGCCTGGAAACCTAAACTATGCTTCAGCGCAAAGTGTTGCAACAAAGTTAAAATGTCCGATGTTGCGCAAAGTAGAAATGTCACACCAA
>JBLHPE010000113.1:0-8382 GCA_047624005.1 Ascidiaceihabitans sp. | reverse complement strand
GTTGCGCAGCGACTGGCTGCATGGACTAGCTGAAGATGTCGCTTGGTTAAGGGCTGGCGGGACGCAAGTAGTCTTAGTTTCCTCAGGTTCGATAGCGTTGGGTCGCGGTGTCTTGGGCTTGCCGAATACGGAATTGGCGCTGGAACAGTCACAGGCGGCTGCCGCTGTTGGCCAAATCCGCTTGGCACGTGCCTACGAAGAGGTTTTGGCCCCACACGGCATCACTACAGCCCAAGTTTTGATGACATTGGAAGACACGCGTGATCGGCGGCGTTACCTCAATTCGCGGGCTACGTTTGCGCAACTTTTGACATTTAATGCAGTCCCTATCGTGAATGAAAACGACACCGTAGCGACAGATGAAATCCGGTTCGGCGACAATGACCGTTTAGCAGCACAAATCGCCGCGACCATCGGTGCTGACCAATTGGTGTTATTGTCAGATGTCGATGGTTTCTATTCCGCCAACCCAACCGAGGACCCAACTGCTGTGCGCTATGATGTGATTGATCAAATTACACCAGACATTGAAGCAATGGCAGGGGATGCGGGTTCTGGTCTGTCCAAGGGTGGAATGAAGACAAAGATAATGGCTGCAAAAACAGCAACAGCTGCAGGCTGCGCGATGGCGATTTGCGAAGGGTCGGCTGGTCGGCCGCTTAAAGCGTTGGAAGACGGTGCACCCTCAACTTGGTTCACCGCAACGTTGGACCCGCAAGCTGCGCGAAAACGCTGGATCGCAGCGATGAAGCCTTGCGGTAATGTAACTTTGGACGATGGTGCCACAATGGCACTTGGCAAGGGCAAAAGCTTGCTGCCCGCAGGTATTACATCCGTGTCGGGCAGTTTTGGGCGTGGCGATCCAGTCGCCTTAAATGATCCCAGTGGTCATCAGCTTGGCATTGGCCTGTCGCGTTATTCCGCCGATGAAACCCAAATCATCAAAGGGCACCAAAGCCATGAAATTGAAAACCTGCTCGGTTATTCGGGCCGCGCTGCCTTGATCCACCGTGATGATATGGCGCTATGATCTAACTTCATTTTGCAAAACAAACTTTCGCCAGCCTCAACTCGCACAAGGACTGTGACAATGACCAACACCAGCGATATTATCACCTTGATGCAAGACATCGGCACACGTGCCAAACAAGCCGCTGCAGAACTGGGGTTTGCCAGCGCCGAACGCAAACATGCAGCCCTTATTGGTGCTGCTGAAAACGTTTGGAAAAATCGCGTTTCTATTGTCCAAGCCAATGCAAAAGATCTGGAGTACGGGCGTGGCAAAGGTCTGAGCGATGCTATGATGGATCGTTTGATGCTGGATGAAGACCGCGTGCAATCCATTGTGGATGGACTGCGCAACATCGCAGAACAAGCAGACCCAGTGGGCGAAGTGATCGCCGAATGGACGCAACCCAGTGGGATTAATATCCGCCGCGTACGCACTCCGTTAGGGGTGATCGGCGTGATCTATGAAAGTCGTCCTAACGTCACCGCGGACGCAGGGGCGTTGTGCTTGAAGGCTGGGAATGCGGTCATTTTGCGTGGTGGGTCCGAGAGCTTTCATTCCTCCCAAGCCATTCACGCGTGTTTGGTGCAGGGTTTACGCGATGCAAACCTCCCCGAGGATGCTATCCAACTGGTTCCAACCCGTGACCGCGCCGCAGTTTCGGAAATGCTTGCGATGGTGGATAAGATTGATGTGATCGTACCACGCGGTGGCAAAGGGCTTGTTGGTTTGGTTCAACGCGAAGCCCGTGTCCCCGTTTTTGCGCATCTTGAAGGGATTGTGCATATCTATGTTGATCAACACGCCGACCCCGAGAAAGTGTTGAAGGTTGTGATGAACGCCAAAACACGGCGCACAGGAATTTGTGGGGCAGCCGAATGTTTGTTAATCCACGAGTCTGTAGCCGACACGATTGGCCATGGTGTCGTGCGTGCGCTGATTGATGCGGGCGTTGAAGTCAGGGCGGATGCTCAACTGTCGAAAATACAAGGCACCGTGCCCGCCAATGATGACGATTGGGGCACAGAATACCTTGATATGATCATTGCGGCCAAAGTTGTTTCGGATGTGGATGCGGCGATAGAACATATTCGCACCTATGGATCGCAACACACCGATTGCGTTCTAACCGAAGATCAAGACGTAGCGGACAGATTTATGCGACGTTTGGACAGTGCGATTTTGATGCACAATGCCTCGACTCAATTTGCTGACGGTGGTGAATTTGGAATGGGCGCTGAAATTGGGATTGCAACCGGCAAGATGCATGCCCGCGGGCCAGTCGGCGCGACACAATTGACCAGCTTTAAATACCTAGTCGTCGGCGATGGAACGACCAGAGGGTAAAGCGTTCAAAACTGAACCGTGATATCATCGGCCGTTTTTATAACGCGTATGTCTCTATTTTGATCTGTGACGGCAGAGGGCAACATTGCAAATTGAACATGGGTCGACGCCAAATTGGGATCGACGTTCCCTGCTGTTATGATTGACCATAGATCGTCGATGGCATTGAACTTCTCTGCTTTACCATGAATTTTCCATTGCTTGCGACTGCATGACACCTCAATTCGTCCGCCATAAGGCATCGCTGTTTCCATGCATTGGATAGCAAGAAAGGCCAAGCGCACTGCATTTCTAGGCTGTGCCTCAAGGGGACCCCATTCAACACTTAGACGCCCGCTGTCCATCAAATCGTTCAAGACTGCGACCACCTCTGCGCGCCCGATCTCATGTTCGGAAGTCGCACCATACGCGATACGAAAAAACCGGATACGTGCGCTGGCGTTCATAACGCTTTCACCAATCAACGACATTTCTGGTCCATCAAGTGCCTGACCTGACATGCCCAACAATTCCAACCCATTGTTGATGGCACCAATAGGGGATATGAGATCGTGGCAAATGCGGCTGCTTACGAGCGCAGCAAGATCAAGATTACTTTGGGACATCGTATTGGGTCCTAACTTTGGAGACATATATGGAAGACTTAAACGCCATTTTGGCTCCGGGTATGTTGGTGCGGCACCCAGATTTCCCAGATTGGGGAACAGGGCAGGTTCAAAGTAACGTCACTGGACGTGTCACGGTCAATTTCAGAACTGAAGGCAAGGTCGTGATCGACAGCGCTAGAGTTGTCTTGACGCCAGTGTTTGACAACAATGCCTGATCCCATAGGTGATGAATGAATTTGGTTACTCAGTCGTTAATAAATTTTCTATTTATGATTGATATTAACACAGTTCGAATTATTCAATGACCTTAGCAACATCCCCACAATTTCGTATCTCAATCGCTGATAGTGCTGAGGACTTAAAAGCCGCGCAACGTCTGCGGTATGACGTCTTCGTGCGGGAACTTGGCAGTTGTGGCCCGCTGGTGGATCATGATGCCGGTTTAGAAAAAGATCACTACGATCCCTTCGTCGATCACATGCTTCTTCATGATGATGCCATTGGCGCTGTTGTCGGTGTTTACAGGCTGATGCGGCCAGAAATGGCCCAAAGGGCAGGGCAGTATTATTCGCAAGATGAGTATGATCTTGCGCCGTTACTTCAATCGGGGCGTAAGTTGATGGAGTTAGGGCGGTCTTGTGTGCATCAAAAGTATCGCGGCGGCACGGCGATGTTTCATCTTTGGAACGGATTGGCCCAGTACGTCGTGGATCATGAAATTGAAATTATGTTTGGAGTTGCCAGTTTTCATGGCACTGATGTCAAAAAATTGGCAGAACCTTTGTCGTTGTTACATCATCGGCACTTGGCGCCAGAGGTAGTGCGGGTGAAAGCACATCCAAACACAATGCAACCTATGGATTTGATCCCAGAAGCCAACCTTGATCGCCGTAGAGCGATGGTTCAAATTCCTGCTCTAATAAAAGCTTATTTGCGCCTTGGCGGTGTTGTGGGGGATGGTGCGTTTGTGGATCACACGTTTAATACCACGGATGTTTGTTTGATTTTGGACACTGCCAACATGAGCCCCCGTCAGACACGCATTTACAAAAATAGAGTTCAACAATGACTACCTGGAATGACGCAGTTGAACCCAAGCCCGAACCAATTCCGCCGATGGGTTGGCTGCGGGCAATCTGTCGTGCGTTTGTTCTTATCGGTTTGGTGTTTGGCGGCTTGATGATCTTGTTATTACTGCGCATGGTCGAGCGGCCAATATTTGGCCTGGGTCGCCCGGTTACTCCGTATATTACTCAATTTGTTTGTCGGAATGGGCTTCGTATTTTGCGTATTCCGTTGCACGTCATAGGTAAGCCGCTGCAGGGTCAAGCAGCAGTTGTTGCCAATCATACAAGTTGGCTGGATATCTTTGTGTTAAACGCCTCCAAACGCATATATTTTGTATCTAAATCCGAGGTGGCAGGTTGGCCCGGTATCGGGTGGCTGGCACGTGCGACGGGAACGCTGTTTATCAAGCGCGAACGGGCACAGGCCCACGCGCAAACAAAGATTATGCAGGAACGGCTTCTGGTTGGGCACAAACTGCTGTTTTTTCCCGAAGGCACCAGCACTGATGGCCAGCAAGTGCTGTCATTTAAAACGACGCTGTTTGAATCGTTTATGGCACCAGAATTGCGCGCAACATTGCAGGTTCAGCCCGTCAGCGTTGTGTATCACGCGCCAACTGGTGCACCAAAACAGTTTTATGGCTGGTGGGGTGACATGGAGTTCACAACAAATCTGTTCACAACTCTTGCAGCGCCTCGTCAGGGATCAATTAATGTGACCTACCATCCGGCCTTAAAAGTTGCCGATTTTGCGGATCGCAAGGCTTTGGCACGCGCGTCTGAGGATGCAGTTCGGGCAGGGCATACTAAGCTGTTGGGACGTGAAACCACGGAATAAGCCTCAATGCTGCATTCATCCTTGCCAACACCTTATGCCCACCATATACGCGCTTTACTTAAACCCGCAGTCGGGGTTTGGGCCTTGGGATCAAAATCCCCCAAAGTCCGCCGGTTGATGCATTCGCATTGAACCCCCGACGAGGCGAAAACCGGAAAGGTTACACGACATGGCTCTACCTGAGTTCACCATGCGCCAACTGCTCGAAGCAGGCGTACATTTTGGTCACCAAACACAACGCTGGAACCCACGTATGGGCCCGTACATCTACGGTGCACGTAATGGCATCCACATCATGGACCTTACACAGACTGTTCCAATGCTGGAAGAAGCGCTGAAATTGATCCGTGACACTGTTGCTAAAGGTGGCAGCATTCTTTTCGTTGGTACAAAGCGTCAGGCTGCACAGCCAATCGCCGATGCCGCAGAAAAATGCGCACAGTATTATATGAATCACCGTTGGTTGGGTGGCACGCTTACAAACTGGCAGACAGTTTCTAAGTCGATCAACCGCCTGAAAAACATCGACGAGCAGTCCGAGCGTGGCTTTGAAGGTTTCACCAAGAAAGAGCGTCTTGGCATGGAACGTGATCAAGGCAAACTTGAAGCGTCTTTGGGCGGGATTCGCGAAATGGGCGGTCGTCCTGACCTGATCTTCGTAATTGACGTGAAAAAAGAAGCATTGGCTGTGGCCGAAGCGAACAAATTGGGCATCCCAGTTATCGCGATCGTTGACACCAACTGTTCACCAGACGGCATTGATTACCTGATCCCAGGCAACGATGACGCAGCGCGCGCAATTGCATTGTACACAGACCTTGCAGCACGTGCAGCACTTGACGGCATGTCCGCTCAATTGGGCGCAGCTGGCGTTGATCTTGGCGCAATGGAAGAAGCACCTGTTGAAGAAGTTATTGCTGAAGAAGCAGTGGCCGAAGCAGCAGTTGAAGCTCCAGCAGCAAGCTAAGCCTTAACCGGCTCACGCAGACTAGAATTGGGGGGCAGGCTTTGGTTTGCCCCTTCACAGTTCAAAGCTATAAATTTTATCAGGAGAACATTGATGGCGATTACAGCAGCAATGGTAAAAGAACTGCGGACCAGCACTGGCGCAGGCATGATGGACGCGAAAAGAGCGTTGACCGAAAACAATGGCGACATGGAAGCATCCACAGATTGGTTGCGCACCAAAGGTCTGGCCAAAGCGGCGAAAAAATCTGGCCGTACAGCGGCTGAAGGCCTTGTTGCGGTAAACGTTGCTGGCGGCAAAGGCGTTGCGGTAGAAGTGAACTCTGAAACTGACTTCGTTGGCAAAAACGCTGACTTCCAAAAAATGGTGAGCAGCATTGCTACTGTTGCCTTGGGCACGTCAGACATTGATGCACTTAACGCGGCTGACATGGACGGCAAATCTGTCGAACAAACTGTTACAGACGCAGTTGCAATCATCGGCGAAAACATGTCGGTCCGCCGCATGTCCACCTTAGAAGGTGATACTGTCGTATCCTACGTTCACAACGCAGCTGCACCTGGCATGGGTAAAATCGGCGTTTTGGTTGCCATGAATGGTGGCGACGAAGCGTTTGGTAAACAGGTCGCAATGCACATTGCAGCTGTAAACCCAGCAGCATTGTCTGAAGCAGACATGGACGCAGCAGCAGTTGAAAAAGAGAAACAGATTCAAATGGATATTGCCCGCGAGTCCGGCAAGCCAGATGCTGTGATCGAAAAGATGCTTGTTGGTCGTATGAAGAAATACGTCGCAGAATCTACATTGCTGAACCAAGCGTTTGTTATCAATCCTGACTTGACTGTTGAAGCAGCAGCCAAAGAAGCGGGCGCAACTATTACTGGTTTCGTACGTCTTGAAGTTGGCGAAGGCATCGAAGTTGTCAAAGAAGACTTTGCAGCAGAAGTTGCGAAAATCGGCCAGTCCTAAATACTTAGGATTTTAGAATTTGGGGAAGGGCGGTCATGTTTGGCCGCCTTTTTTCGTTTCTGGCAGCAATGCGCTGCCCGCGTAAACGTGACTTGGCAGATTGTCTTTACACGCTACCTTCGACCCAAAGCAACGAATAGGGATCAACATGACACACAAAATTGCATTGGGCCGCAGGACATTTTTGGCGGGTGCGGCCGCACTTGGTTCTGTCACTTTATTACCGTATGTAGCACGTGCCGCTGCACACACTTCCGATGTATTCACAACACCGGCAGGCGACATCGAAGTGTTTCCGATCGGTCACGCCTCTTTTGTTATGAAAACACCCAAAGGTGTTGTTTACAATGATCCGGTTGGTGACGTTGCAGACTAGAGTGAATTTCCGACCCCTGACATGATCTTAGTCACGCATGAACATGGGGATCACTTCAACGTCGACACTTTGAATGGTGTCATGGGCGACAACACAATTTTAGTGACCAATCCGGCTGTCTTCGATAAATTGCCAGTAGCCCTTCAGGCCCGTGCTACGGTCATGGCTAACGGGGAAAGAGGTGAAGCGATTGGTCTCGGGATCGAAGCCATACCAGCCTATAATTTGACGGAGGACCGTCAGAAGTTTCATCCACAAGGCCGTGATAATGGGTATGTCCTAAGTCTTGATGGCTTCCGCATCTATATTTCTGGCGATACCGAAGGCATTCCTGAAATGCGCGCCTTAGAAAATATCGATTTGGCGTTTGTGTGTATGAACCTGCCATTTACGATGGACGCTGAAGCCGCTGCTGATGCGGTTTCTGACTTCAAACCGACTTATTGCTATCCATACCACTTCCGTGGACGTGATGATGGCACACAAGATCCAACAGTTTTCGCTGCGGCAGTGAATGAGGCGGTACAGGTCTAATTGGGTGGTTGGTACTAACTTAAGAGAATAATTTATGCGGGGTCGGAAGAGGTAAACCGAACGACCCCGCATATATTTGCAGACCCAAATTTGCCACGGGGATGAGACGTGGGTCTTGTGCAAAATCCGACCTGAAAACAGAAAATACACTTTCAGGCCGGGTCCGGTTTAACCCGGTGGTTCAGAGAGCCCCGATATCACGAGGATCTTTCACCTATGTTCCAACGGCTAAGCCACCACTCACGGAACTATTTCAGGATGTATCTTTCCCCGACGTAAATAAAGTCAGGAAAACCTTACCTATTAGTCAAAACACCGATAACCCTAGATAGAATAAGGAGATTTTCCCGTGAAGAGGGAAGTTTGCCCATTAAGCGTCACGCGGCGTGAGGGGTGAGTAACCTATTGTAATTAAATAGAAGATTAAGAATATGCCGTGCCAGAAGAACTTTTATCGGCTGGTCAAAAAGCAGGACCGACTTCGCAATATAGCTAACAAAATGACCTCATTAAATTAAAAAATATTTTGAAAGAAATATGAGTATACACCGCTCACTCCAAAACCCGAAGATTTTGTTCTGAGATGATGCGGAAGTTATCAGTGACCTGATTTCGGAAGTTGTGCCATTGCTCTGGGATAATTTTCCGAAAGAACTTCAGAATGGCT
>JBLHPE010000112.1:0-8403 GCA_047624005.1 Ascidiaceihabitans sp. | reverse complement strand
ATGGCTGTGCGGTTTGGCAATATGCTGTTTGAACCGCTTTGGAATGCACAATACGTTGATCACATCCAGATTACGGTGGCCGAAACCGTTGGCGTCGGTGGGCGCGGGGAATACTATGATAAATCTGGTGCGATGCGCGATATGGTCCAGAACCATTTGATGCAATTGCTGTGCTTGATCGCAATGGAGCCACCGGCGAAATTCGACCCAAGTGCAGTGCGTGATGAAAAACTCAAGGTCATCCGCGCGCTTGATCCTGTCGAACCCCATCACATTGTGCGCGGTCAATACGTGACGCATGACGATAGCCCCAGCTATCGCAAAGCAGTTAATGATCCCCGATCTAAAACCGAGAGCTTTGTGGCGATGAAGGTTGGAATTTCCAACTGGCGTTGGGCGGGCATTCCGTTTTATTTGCGGACTGGTAAGATGTTATCCAGTCGTGCGAGTGAAATCACGGTTGTCTTCAAAAAACGCAATCATTCGATCTTTGACGAGGATGATGGCGAGCATCGCAATATCCTGTCGATCCGTCTCCAACCTAACGAGGGCATCACACTTGGTGTGACGATTAAGGAACCGGGTCCGGGCGGTATGCGTCTGATTGATGTCCCGCTTGATATGTCCTTTGCCGAGGCATTGGGCGAGGATGGCGGTGATCCGCCGGATGCATATGAACGGCTGATTATGGACGTAATCCGTGGTAACCAGACCCTGTTTATGCGCGGCGACGAAGTTGAAGCAGCATGGGCTTGGACCGATCCGATCATAAACGGTTGGACCCAACGTGGGGAAGTACCAAAGCCATATGATGCAGGCAGCGACGGACCGGGCGATGCAGAACAAATGTTGGCCCGCGATGGCCGATCCTGGAGGTCAATCTCATCATGAAAATTCAAGAATATGCAGATCGTGAAATGCTAGTTATCGATGTGGCAAACATTTTGGCAGGCGATCTAAAGACTGCACTTTTACATCATGATACGGTGTCTTTTGTTGTTCCAGGTGGGACAACCCCTGGCCCAATCTTTGATATTTTGTGTGCGGCTGACATCGAATGGAACCGCGTACATATTATGCTAAGTGACGAACGTTGGGTGCCGGATGATCATCCGCGATCCAATGCTAAATTACTGCGCGAACGTCTGTTAGTGGACCGCGCAAATGCAGCCCGTTTCACACCATTCTTTGTTGCGGACGTCGACGTTGTGCAAGCATGCAGCGATGTTTCAAAAACCCTTTTACCTGAATTGCCTATTTCAGTGTCGATGCTTGGTATGGGCGCTGATATGCACACCGCATCTTTGTTTCCTTCAGCACTTGGACTGACCGAGGCCCTAAGTGCTGATGCTCAAGTTCTTTGCCCGATTCAAGCGGAAGGCCAAGAACAACGTGTAACTTTAAGTGGGCCGATCTTGAACAATGCCATTGCTAAGCACATCGTGATTTTTGGCGATGACAAACGCAATGCTTTGAATGTGGCAAAGGGATCACCCCCGGACGTCGCTCCCGTCAACGCTGTTTTGAATGGCACTACAATACATTGGGCGGCTTAATGACTGACAAAATGAATGCAGCATGGGCGACGTTGGAAGCCTTGCATGACACTGTACAGAGCCGGAAGATGTTAAGCCTGTTTGAAGGTGACAGCGCACGTGCCGATCATTTTCAATGCTCAACAGGCGATATGCTTTTGGATTTCTCCAAAACGAATATCGATGATGCAACGAAGGTAGCCTTGTTGAGTTTAGCCGATGTTGCTGAGGTTTACGCCCGGCGTGACGCGATGTTCGACGGCGCCGTGATCAACGAAACCGAAGGTCGCGCCGTTTTACATACGGCTTTACGCAACCTTGATGGGGACGCTGTTTTCGTCGATGGCATCGATGTCATTCCTGAGGTTCGCGCGACGCTCAAACGTATGGACACGTATGCTGAGACTGTTCGTTCTAGCAAAATAACAGATGTGATAAACATTGGTATCGGTGGCTCTGACCTTGGTCCTGCGATGGCTGTTCAAGCGCTTAGCCCTTATCACAATGGACCGCGGGTTCATTTTGTCTCGAACGTGGATGGGGCTGATGTGTCTGATACTCTGCGTGGGTTGGATGCTAAAACAACGCTTGTGATTGTTGCCTCTAAAACCTTTGGCACGATCGAAACCATGACCAATGCGCGCACTGCGCGGGCGTGGATGGTTGAGAACGGTGGTGACCCTTCTATGCAGTTTGCGGCCCTTAGCACATCAGAGGAACGGACCACCCAATTTGGTATCCCGTCTGAGCGTGTGTTCGGCTTTGAGGATTGGGTTGGTGGGCGTTATTCAATGTGGGGTCCAATCGGGCTTAGCCTTATGATCGCTATCGGACCAGATGCATTCTACGCGTTTTTGCGCGGTGGACAGGCGATGGATACGCACTTCCGCGCCGCCGAGGGGACAGAGAATATGCCGCTGATGCATGCGCTTGTTGGCATATGGCACAATCAAATTTGCGGGCATTCCACACGGGCAGTCCTGCCTTATGACCAACGTCTGGGGTTATTGCCGGCTTATTTTCAACAGCTAGAGATGGAAAGTAACGGCAAAAGTGTTGCAATGGACGGAACACAACTGTCTCGCCACAGTGGGCCCGTCGTTTGGGGGGCACCCGGTACAAATGGGCAGCACGCTTTTTATCAATTGATCCATCAAGGGACCCGTAAGGTTCCCTGTGAATTTATGCTGGCAGCGGTTGGCCATGAACCAGACTTGCAACACCATCATCAGCTATTGGTTGCCAATTGTTTGGCGCAATCAGAGGCATTGATGCGTGGGCGTTCACTTGATGAGGCACGCGCGATAATGGCCGGCAAAGGCCTGACGGGTGATGAGCTGGAACGCCAAGCGGCCCACCGTGTGTTTTCCGGCAATCGTCCGTCAGTGACGTTGGTCTATCCTAAGCTTGATCCCTTCGTATTGGGTCAAATCATTGCGCTTTATGAGCACCGCGTATTTGTTGAAGGGGTGATCTTGGGTTTAAATTCTTACGATCAATGGGGCGTTGAGTTGGGCAAAGAATTAGCCACAGCATTGGAGCCTGTCGTGGCAGGAACTCTATCCGCCACAGACAAAGACGGATCAACCCGTGCTTTGGTGGATTACGTTCAGCGACACCAAGATTAGCCACATATGCGTTAGATTCTAGCGCTTTGACATAACGTCATGAATTCGGTTGAGAATGCAGGGCTTGCAAGACTGTGTTGTGCTTGGCAGTGTCCGTCCTAAGGGAGGGCGTACTAAGTAATGTGCGCCTCAAATTTATTTTTGGAGGTGCCGATGCTTGGCCAAATGATGACATCCGCTTTGACGATACAATCGCTTGTGGATCACGCAGCCCGCTATCACGGCGAAACTGAAGTTTATTCGGTCAATACTGGTGGTGGCGTTGAAGAAACCACATGGGGGCAGGTGGGTGCAAATTCGCATCGCTTGGGTCATGCGCTGACCAAACTGGGGCTAGAGCCGCAGGCCCGTATCGGGACAATTGCATGGAACAACCGCCGCCATTTGGAAATCTATTTTGGTGTGTCTGGCGCAGGTTTGGTCTGCCACACGATAAACCCGCGTTTGTTCCCAGAGCAGTTGGTTTACATCATCAACCACGCTGAAGACAAAGTCCTGTTTATTGACGCAACTTTTGTTCCATTGGTGGCCGCGATCCGCGATAAACTACCCAACCTCGAACATATCGTTTTGATGGAAGGCCGTGATGAAACGGCGGCTGCTGCAATTGATGGGTTGGTCTTTTATGACGAGTTGATCGCGGAGTGCGATGCTTCCTTTGAGTGGCCTGAATTTGACGAAAATACAGCTTCTAGCCTTTGTTACACCTCTGGCACGACAGGTAACCCCAAAGGGGTTCTGTATTCCCATCGTTCCACGGTTTTGCATGCTTTGGCATCAAACCTGACCGACTGTATCGGCTATTCAGCGATGGACGTTGTCCTGCCCGTTGTGCCGATGTTCCACGTTAACGCATGGGGCACGCCGTATGCTTGTGCGATGACGGGCGCAAAAATGGTGATGCCGGGGCCAGGTTTGGATGGTGCATCATTGGTTGGCTTGATCGACACATACAAAGTCACAACTGCTCTTGGCGTGCCAACAATTTGGCTAGGTTTGTTGGGCGAGGCGGAAAAGGCTGGGTCGCAATTGACCACGTTGACACGGACCGTTGTTGGTGGATCTGCTTGCCCGCCGTCCATGATTACAGCGTTCCGCGAGAAGTATAACGTGGACACAATCCACGCATGGGGCATGACAGAAATGTCGCCCCTAGGGTCGTCCAACCAACCATTGGCCAAGCACCTAGATCTACCTATCGAAGAGCAGCACAAACTGCGCGAAAACCAAGGGCGTCCACCTTGGGGTGTTGAGTTGAAGGTTGTCGATGAAGACGGCGCAGACCTGCCCAACGACGCGGAAGCGCAGGGTGATCTGATGGTGCGTGGGCATTGGATTTTGGACAGCTATTTCCAAAAGACACGCGATGAAACGCTGGACAATGGGTGGTTCCATACGGGTGACGTAGCGACATTGGACCCAGATGGATATCTCAGCATCAAGGATCGTTCAAAGGACATCATTAAATCTGGTGGTGAATGGATCTCGTCAGTTGATCTAGAGAACATTGCAATTGGTCATCCTCATCTCGCAGACGCTGCGGTGATCGGTGCCACACATGCCAAATGGGATGAACGTCCGATTTTGATCGCAGTTGCCGTGGAAGGGCAGTCGCCATCGGAGGCAGAAATCTTGGCAGTGTTCGAGGGTAAGATTGCAAAATGGCAAGTTCCAGATTGCGTTGTCTTCACCAATGCCTTGCCGCGCAACGCGACAGGTAAAGTTCTGAAACGAAACTTGCGCGAAGAGTTTGGCGACGTTTTGATGGGGTGAACCCCCAAGTTTGAAAATCAGAGGCGCGTTCAGAAGTGGATGCGCCATTTTCATTGATTTAGCGTAGTTCTAAGTGGAGCGGGTAACGAGAATCGAACTCGTAACTAAAGCTTGGGAAGCTGCCGTGATACCTTTTCACCATACCCGCCATTAGCTGTGTGGATAGGGGATTGAATAGAGCGGGTCAAGCGGATGTCATGGCGATAGGCGCTATTTACCTGCCTGTGCAGTGAACAGATGAATGGATGTAGGGATATGCAAACCTTCTATTGTTTCGAAGGGCTTGAACAGCGAAGCTATCGTAATTTCGATGGCGGTTCGATCCTGTTGAGTGCCACCAAAGTATTGTAACGCAGCATTTGCGGACCCAATTTCACAACAAAGTTCAGCTGCAGCCTCCAAGCCATTTGTGGCCGTTAACTCTAAGGCGTGGTTGCTGGTCTCAACCTTTGAGAAACCCGCGGCCTTAAGCATAGCGACAACATTGGTTTGGTCTTCAAAGGCAAATGGGCCAGGTAGGCTGCGGTCCGTTTTCGGCATCTGGCCAAGTTGGGCTTTTGCGGCCTTGGCGGGCAACATGAACCACGGGTTTTCGGGTGCTGGTCCCCAAGCTGCCATGACAAGCCGCCCGTTGGGCTTGAGCGATGACCGAATGTTGGTGAATGCGGCAACAGTGTCTGCAAAAAACATAACCCCAAATCGCGAAATTATGGCATCATATGTTTCCGGCTGAAAACTGTGCGTCTGCGCATCGGCCAGCACCCAATCGATGTTCTTGCGATCAAATTCGCGTGCTGCATGGTCCAGCAAAGTATTGGCAATATCGACGCCTGTGCAATGGCCGTTTTCCCCAACCAATATCGCAGCTTTAGCGGTACTGGTGCCTGCGCCACAGCCAATGTCCATGACGGTTTCGCCAGCTTTTAGATCAGCGTGATCCAGCACCAATTGCAAGACAGGGGCCAGAAGTTCATCCATGTCTTGTTGGTGCTGTACCCATTTTTCGCCAGCTTGAGAGGACCAGAAATCCTGTTGTTCTTGGTTTTCGCCCATTTTGAATTACCCCCGACGGCGCCTGCGTCGACCACCGCCACTTTTATCGCCGCCACCTGTGTTAAAGTTAACATCCGGAATCGTAACGATTGAGTTGAGGATCGGGAAAGGCTCTGCCGAGTTGGGAATGGCAGAGGCATTTACGAAATGCTCTTGGAATCGTGGCTCAAGCGCGGTTTCGATCTTGTGAATGGCACGCACCGTTGCCTCGATCTCAATGCGGGCTTCGCGATTCAAAAGGGCGATGCGGGCACCTGTACCAGCGGCATTACCCGCCGATGTGACTTTGTCCAAAGGCGCGTCTGGGATCATGCCAAGGACCATTGCGTGCTTGGGAGAGATATGCGCCCCGAAAGCACCCGCCAGAACAACGCGGTCAACCTTGTCGACGTTGAATTTGTCCATCAGCAGCCGTGCACCGGAATATAGCGCGGCTTTTGCCATTTGAATTTCACGGATGTCGCGGTTGGTGACGGTTATCTTAGGGCCACCATTTTCAGACGTGTCATAGACGAGAAAGGAATACGTACGACCATCCAAGAAACAGCGATCTGATCCTGTCTGTTCGGGCGAGCCGATTAAACCCGGTCCGTCGACAATGCCAGCAAGCCGCATCTCGGCCACCATTTCAATAATGCCAGAGCCACAAATACCTGTCACGCCTGAGCCTGCGATGGCCTCGTCGAACCCTTCTTCGTCTGACCAGATATCTGATCCGATCACACGGAAGCGTGGCACCTTGGTAATTGGATCAATTTCGACCCGCTCAATAGCACCGGGAGCCGCGCGTTGGCCTGAACTGATCTGCGCACCTTCAAAAGCAGGGCCTGTAGGGGATGAACAGGCTAGTACCTTTTCTGTGTTCCCTAGCAGGATTTCTGCGTTCGTTCCGACATCTACGACAAGTACAAGGTCTTCGGACTTGTCTGGTGCTTCTGACAACGCAACTGCTGCGGCGTCAGCGCCCACGTGGCCCGCAATGCAAGGTAGGATATAAACACGCGCAGATGGGTGAATATTAAGGTCAAGATCGTCGGCACGCAGTCTCAAGCTGTCCGACGTGGTGAGGGCAAAGGGGGCTTGGCCCAATTCAAAAGGGTCAATCCCAAGGAACAAGTGGTGCATAACTGGATTGCAGACAAACACTGCGTCCACGATCAACGCCTTGTCAATTTCCGCCTCTGTACTAACTTGGGTGAACAATGCGTTCATGCCTTCGCGCACCGCTGCCGTCATTTCTGCTGCGCCATTTGCATTCATCATGGAATAACTGACACGGCTCATCAGATCCTCACCAAAGCGGATCTGAGGATTCATGATACCAGAGGAGGCGACGACTTCGCCCGTTTGTAGATCGCACATATGGGCCGCGATTGTGGTCGAACCCAGATCGACTGCAAGGCCATAAACCGTGCCTTCATAATAACCTGGCCAAATGTGCATGATCCGCGGTGCGTTTTCATCGTCGCCTAAGTGTACGGCGCACGTAACTTTCCAGTCACCCTTGCGCAGGATCGGTTGCATTTTCTGCAGAATGTGTAAATCCGCATGGACGTTTTCAAGTTGCCATTGCTCGTTAAGGGCCATCCGCAGACGTTCCAGATCGCCAGCAGGGTTGTGCATGTCGGGTTCTTGGACTTCGACGTAATACAGCTTAGTCGACGGGTTCATAACGATGTCGCGGGCTTCGGCCCGTTTGCGCACCACCTGTTTGTGCACTTGGCTTTCTGGTGGCACATCAATGACGATATCGCCTTGGACGGTTGCTTGGCATCCCAAGCGGCGCCCTTCAATCAATCCACGTTTGTCTTGATAGCGTTGTTCGACGCTGTTCCATTCGCTCAGCGCATCGTCTTTGACAGTAACACCGTGTTTTGAGAATTCTCCGTAACTGGGAGTGATCTGACATTTTGAACATATACCGCGTCCGCCGCAGACGGAGTCGAGGTCAACGCCCAATTGGCGTGCCGCCGTCAAAATCGGCGTGCCAACAGCGAAATTTCCGCGTTTGCCTGATGGTGTGAAAATGACGAGGGGATCAGTGCTCATTTACGTGCCCTTTGCAGTGTTTGGAGGGAGCATAGAGTGACGTTTTCAAAGGGAAAGGCAAAGAACGGCAAAATCTGTCTGACGCGCGTCATTTTTTGTGTTTGGCGCCGTTTGAGGGCCCAGATGCCTCCGGCGGGAGTTTAATGGGCAAAATGAACCGGGAATGCGCGATCAAGTCTTTTCTTTTGGTGAAAACCATGAGAAAGGAAACCGCCAAATGAACCTATCCCTATGAGGTGCGATATGGAGATTCGTGAGGCTTTTACCTTTGACGATGTTTTGCTGGTTCCGGGGGCATCCGATGTGCTGCCGTCGACGGCAGATACACGGACATTTGTGACCAAATCGATAGCGATGAACATCCC
>JBLHPE010000111.1:0-8682 GCA_047624005.1 Ascidiaceihabitans sp. | reverse complement strand
TCTGGGTAAAGATGTTGCATGCTCCTCGCGACAGATGCCGCGAGGCGTTCATTGCTCAGCCCTTGATTTCGCTGTTAACGATCGTTTGCTCACCTTTGAGGCCAATCGGCAGGCTGTCGAGGTAGGCATTGGGCGTGCGTCCATCATAACCGATGCCGTCGATGATATCCGCGGCAGGTGTTGGCGCTTTGAATCCATCGCTGTCGAAGGGGAAGTCGGCTTCGTTTGCCATGCCTTCATCCACCAGCAGCTTGGCCGCCGCAAGATAGATATCGGGGCGGTAGACGTCCTTGGCCGTCTCCATGAACCACGCATCGGATTTCGGTTCCGCGATCTGGCCCCAGCGGCGCATCTGGGTCAGATACCAAACGGCGTCCGAGTAGAACGGATAAGTCGCGTTGTAGCGAAAGAACACGTTGAAGTCGGGTGCGGGACGACGGTCGCCTTTCTCGAACTCGAAGAAACCGGTCATGGAGTTAGCGATCACCTCGGCGTCCGCCCCAACGTACTCTGATCGCGCCAGAATCTCGACCGCCTCTTCACGGTTGGCGTTGTCATTCTCGTCCAACCAGATCGCTGCACGGATCAGCGCTTTGGTCAGGGCGATGGTGGTGTTGGGGTTCTCGTCTGCGAATTCTTTGTTGATGCCAAAGACCTTCTCGGGATTGTTCTTCCACATTTCGTAATCGGTGATGACCGGTACGCCGATGCCTTTGAAAACAGCCTGTTGGTTCCACGGCTCCCCCACAGCGTAACCATAGATTGTGCCGGCTTCCATCGTGGCGGGCATCTGCGGCGGAGGTGTGACAGAGAGGAATACATCCGCCCCAATTGTACCTGTCACATCATCAGGAGAGTAATAGCCCGGCTGCAACCCCCCAGCGGCCAGCCAATAGCGGATCTCGTAATTGTGGGTGGAGACAGGGAAAACCATACCCATGTTAAAGGGCAGGCCTTCGTCCTTATACTTTTCCACAACAGGGACGAGGGCGGCGGCGCTGATAGGGTGTTGTGGGCGCCCATCGTCCATCTTGGGCACATTTGGTTTCATCTGATCCCAGATCTCGTTGGAGACTGTTATGGCATTGCCGTTCAGGTCCATGGAAAAGGGAGTGATAATATGCGCCTTGGTGCCGTAACCGATTGTGGCGGCAAGCGGCTGACCCGCCAGCATATGCGCGCCGTCAAGTTGACCATCGATTACACCGTCCAGCAGGACTTTCCAGTTGGCCTGCGCTTCCAGCGTGACGAACAGACCTTCGTCCTCGAAATAGCCGTTTTCGTAAGCGACGGCCAAAGGTGCCATATCGGTCAGTTTGATAAAGCCGAAGGTCAGTTCGTCCTTCTCAAGGTCCAGCATTTCAGCGTATGAGGCTGTTGCCAAAAGGCCGGATGCCGCGATTGCAAATGGGAGTTTCATAAACATCTGTGATGTCCTTTGTGTGGAAGGGCAAAGCCCGAAAAAACTGAAAAAGCCGCAAGTAAGCATCACGGAAAATCCGTGGTTCTTACGAGCGGCTTTGCTCTTGGGAAGGTTCCACCGTCATTGGCAGAAAGAATTCAGGCAGCAGCGCCCGAAGTGTTGAGATGAGGATCGAGCAGTTTAACCGCAGCTTCAACTACTTTCTGCGCTGCGGCATGAGAAAATTGCTGTTGCGCAGAAACGCCCAATTATTCATCAATAGTTGCCGTAAAATCAAACGTCCTGCCGTCAAAAAAGGCATCTGATGCAAGAATTATCTGACCGCGAGACGATGCAACGGCAGTCTCCTCGCGTATTGCCCCTTCAACTTTTTCCGACGCTCCGGGCAGGTCCGCGCCAATGGGGCCAAGGTTCTTGCGGTACAGATCAGTGCGGAAACACTGCTTGGCCTGCGCGATGCCCGACGCATCCGCGCCCAGTTGCCCCGCAATCCACGCGGCCTGACTGCGCCACGGGAAAGACGCGGCATGGTCATGAAACATCAAGAACCGGTCGATTCTGGTTGGTGTGCCGCCTTGCGAAAGCGTTAGAAAACCAGTGACCGCAGGTTCGATCACCTCATGAGAAAGGTTAAGATGTTCGCTGCGCCCCAGAATTTCAATCGCCAGTGGTTTGTTCTTTTCCAGATCCAGCCAGCGGGCGGACTGGTAAACAGCACGCATCAAATGTCGCGTTGTATCGGGGTTATCAGCGATCCAATTATGGCGCGCGGCCAGCACTTTTTCTGGCGCAAAGCCCCAAACATGCCGACCCGCCATCAAGATGCTTCCGAGACCACGCCCGACAATCGCACTGCCCCACGGTTCTCCGACCCAGAACGCATCTACGTGTCCGTCCGCGACAGCATCCGCCATGCGCGGCGGCGGGACGGTCACAACCTCGACCTTCAGATCAGGGGCAGAGGCAGTCCAATAAGACAGCAGCAAGCGGTGCATTGAGAAAGGAAACGGCACACCCACGCGCAGTGGCCCACGCGTTGTTAATGCGGCAAGCAACAGATTTGGATCGCCAAAGGGTACCATCCCCAACGTATCCGCCAGCTTTGTCGATACACCAAACACTGTGCCATTGGCTGACAGCCCCATCAGATTGTCGATCTTTGCCGGCAACCCCCCAAGCCCAAGTGACATGGCGACCGGCATCGGGGACAGCATCTGTGCAGCATCCAGATGTCCCAAAGCAAGCATGTCGCGCAGGGCCGACCATGACGGTTGCCGGACAAGATTAAGATCCAACCCCTCTTCTGCGGCAAAGCCAAGCTCGCGTGCTATGATCAGCGGCGCAGAATCGACCAACGGAACATAGCCGCAATTTATAACGGTCTTGCTCATGACAGTAGGTCCGATGCCGTTACCAACGCTTGTGCGACATCAATCACCTTGCGCCCCTGATCCATCGCGGCCTTACGCATCAGTTTATAGGCTTCATCTTCCGGCAAAGAGCGCCTGCGCATCAATATGCCCTTGGCACGATCAATTGTTTTGCGATCCTCAAGGGCCTGTTTGGCGGCGTCCAACTCGGATTGCATCTGTCGCATCATCTGGAACCGTGCAATCGCGGTTTCGATCACTGACTTGATGCGGTTCATCTGCAACCCATCAACGACATAGGCGCTGACACCGGCAGTAAGGGCGGCTTGGGTCAAATCCGGGTCGGTCTGATCCACGAACATCGCAACGGCCCGCGACTTGGCATCAGAGACAGCACCAATGTGTTCCAGCGTGTCACGATCAGGGTTTGCCATGTCGATCAGCACGATATCCGGGGCATGCTTTGCAAGCGATTGCTCCAACCCTGAAACTTGTGCAATGGCATGCACATCGCTCCACCCTGCCTCCAGGAGCGCATCGATAATGTTTTTCGCTTTGGCGCTATCAGCTTCGACAACAAGGATGCGCAGGTCTTTTCTCATCCTTTTCGGATAGCGTTATTCTGCGTTAGTAGACATGTACGGGAACGTAATCGTGTGGAAGGTCTGTTGGGGTGTGTATATTTTGTGCAGTTTGATGACCTAACGATTTATAAACGGGCACTTGGAAGTTGTGGGCTATCGAGAGTTTGCTCCATTGAAGTCACTGTAGCGTAGAAGAAGTAGGCCGCTTTCAACAATTAAAGGAGGAGCAACGCAAGCGCACTGTGTCCCTCACACGGACGTTCTGTCTGCCAGATGCTGCGCAATGAATGAATGGTCGCTCTGACGAAGTTGTGGCGCAGCGTTGATAGGCTGGCCGAAAGTCCGTTTTGGGCTGAGAACTTGATACCGATTTTTCAATTTACCCAGGACCAGACATTCGCTGCGTCACAGAATTTTGGTAAAGGGGGCTCACTGCCGACCTTCGCTGCAAATTGCAAAAGATATGAATGCCGAGTCGGAAGACGAGCGGCGGCACTTCGGACGAAGCTGCGGTTCAAAAGAGTGGTTACGCTTCGTTCAAGATGGAACAATCACCAAACGGCACCGCACTTTGGAATGTTCGATTTCGATTTGACATAGCAGTTCCTTTTTCCAACTCGATGCCAGTGCCTGCAACTTTGTAACTGCAACCCTCAACCAATCCATCGTGGAGAGCTTCTCGAGATGTTCCAAAAAGATGGATCCAGGTTGTTTCTGGGAGGTCAAAGATCCCATGGTCAGACATGATCAAACCGCAATAGTTGAGAGGGATTTGAGGTACACTAGACCTAAACTTTGGCCATACTCTCAAGGCTCTTCGGCTTCTACATTCTTGCGCTGTGTCGTTTTTAGTGTTCGTTGCAACTTCAGTCTGGCGAGTGATACGTGATGGAAATACCATGACACTAATCATGACAAAGCAAAGACCCGCTGCGATCATCATGAAACGGTTAAGCGACCCAAGTGCTTGGCCATCAGGATTATGCACCAGCTTCATAGCTTCTCTCTAACAGCTTGGGATCATCCCTCCGAGTTCAGAGCCCTCTCAATTTGCAATAGTGCCTTTAAAATGAGGCTCAATTTTGTCCAGTCAGGGCTCTAAGCGGTCATCCGACTAAATTAGGCAACTCATTATTCAATTTTTAGCGCTCACCGTCTGCTATGCGGGACTTTTCTGCCGTTTAAACCACCGTCCGCAAAGTCTGCTTCAAGTCCATAGCTGAACTTTTTGTAGAGTGCAGCGAATGGCGTGCGAGGATGGCCCCAGCAAAGCAAGACATTTTTAAGATGATCTGTGCCTTTGTCAAAAGCAGTCATCTGTCCGACCTGTTTGCGAGATTTCGACCGGCTGGCACTGAAGAGCTCCACAAACCAAGTCCCCTATTTGCATATTTGGAGGCATCCACACCGGAAAAATCTGCCGTACAAATGCGCAGGGGAACATTCTAGGTTGCCTTCCCACGGTTTCAGCAAATGGTTGGTTATTCCGCTGCCGATTGCGCCGTCATTCCTAAACTGCTGCGCTGAAGGAAGGTTTCAAGCTGCTCGCGTGCAACGTCAGCCGGATCAACCATGGTTCCGGCATCCTGAAAAGTCATCTGCAATACGGTGCCCATCGATAGGGGGCGGTCACCACGTGGTCGCCAATCCGCATCCAGATGATCAGCGAGATGAACTTCATCAATTATCTTTCTGTTCTGAATACGGCGAATGACAGGGTGGATGAACGCATCCGGCTCCTTGCCAAACACGTTGTGCTGACGCTTCACATGCAGTGAATCGTTTCCAAAGTCGCCATACTCCAGCGTCACCTGCAGGAAATCAAACGGCACGAAATCCGTCAATTCAGTCCATGCTACGGGAATGTCGTGGTAGGTCCGCCCCGGTGTGTCCCCGCCCAGATGGATAACATCTGCCAAGAAACCGGGTTGCAAGAAGATACCGGAGGCTGTGCTGATCCGGTCAATGATTGTTGCCGCAAGGGCTTGCGGCTCAAGCGAAGTTACAGCGCTTGGGTAGGGGGTTTTTTGCAACCGGCCTGCAATGCGCTCTGCGAGGCATTTCACGTTGTGGCGGAAGCCGTGGATAAAGCCGGACATCGTCTTTTTATAATCCCGCGACTGCATGATCGTACCTGCAAAGAATAACCCATCTACATTTTCGCTTTCCCACTCGCCAGTCATCGCTGGGAATTTGTCGAAATGGCGTAGCTGCGGGCGGATATCGTCGGCAAAGATCGAGTTATCGAACTTAAACCCTGTGCAGGCGATGACATGGTCATAGGTCAGCAAAATCTCATGCCCCTCGGCAGCAGTCATGGCGGCACGGACGGTATAAACACCATCGGATTTTGTGATTTCGGTGACCTTTGCGTCGATCACTGCATTCTGTGATTTCAGCTGATAAGTGTCGAGGAAGTTGTTGTTTACGGCCCGTAGGTGGCCCACGAAATGGGTCTGCCAAGCAAATTTTACTGGGTTTGGGCTCATCACGTGAATGGATGCTGCATGCTCAATCAGCGAATCTGCAGTTTCAAAGGCAGAGTTGCCTTTGCCCATGATCAATACGCGTTTGTTTTCGTAAAGCTCGGGATTGGTATCGAACTCCGTGTAGTTCTTAGTCAGCTCAAACCCCTTGATGCCCGGATCCCATGCTTGTGAGACGCCGGTTGCGACAATGACAGTGCGTGCGCGCAGCGTGCTGCCATCAGCACATTTAACCGCGAAAATGCCGTCTGTTTTAGTGATCCGGACGACATCCGCGTTGCACTGAATGTTACCGCTTAATTCTTCAGCAAATTTCTCGGCATACAAAATAAAGTCATCGGCGCTCGGGAAATATTTACGGCTGTAGTCTTTGAACAGCATTCCCTTGTCGTTCAGCAGTGAATTCCAGTCGTGTCGCAGATCGGTGTCGGCGTTATCAAGGCCAGTGTTAACCTTGTTAATTGAAATGAATTGGCGGTGACGCGGAAAACGGCGCAGGAAACCACTGATCCTGTCGGTACGTTCCAGAATGCGGAAATTCAGATCCTTGCGTTTAAAATAATACCCTGCTTGCAAGCCCGCAGGGCCGGAGCCAATAATGCAAACGTCTAAAAGAGTGATTTGTTCAGCCATCAGGAGAGCTCCATGTTGATCAAAAGGTCAGATTATTTCACCCATAGAGAGCATTAAATGCATGCATAAGTTGTGGCGTCAAGAAGCTTTATTCGCCCTCATGCGCTCGTTGCCTCTGCATTCCAAGCGAAGAGTTCGGAATAGGAACTCAGTTAATTTTGTGGGCGTAAGTGCACTTTGCAGCATTGGCACTTTGTACGGTGCGGCGAACGCAGCAGATTCCGCAACACTAGAAATCATCAATATCATCGAGGGTGTATTTTGGTGTGGAGCTTGTTCGCGGCCATGGCGCTTTGGGCAGGCCAAATTGAAACAATTCATGACAGTAAGGAAATTTTATGAAGCGGCCGTTCGCTGCGATGGATGCATACATGCACTAAGGGCTCATAGCAGCTGTTCGTTGCAAATCGCACTGATGACTGCTGTGCGGACAAAGTTGCCGTTCGTGATGGCGCCGCACATGTCTGCTTCGATCGTTGCCTTTATCAAAATAATTGGCGTCGTGTGGTCACATTGGATGACAACGCCACATAAAGTTCTCTGCCAATGTCTACGCAACTGTTATAGAAAAGTGGCGAATTACGGTTGATGCTTTACATGCAAAGGTCGCGGCGGACGCGTTGCTTAAGCCGGCAGTGATTGAAGATGAGTTTTACAATCAATACAGCTGTGACTTGCTCCAATTAATAAGAACTGTCATGAAAAAGGGACGGTCACCAATAGCGTCAAGGCTGGTCGCTACCTTGCGGGAAAGTGAGACTTAACAAGCAATGATTCAACCAGCAAAAAATTCGATTATAAATGCTGCGTTAATGGATGTAATCTCGTGTGAAACCGATATGTTTTTGCGTCAAGATTTTGATGGGTAGGCCGCATGTTGGGTTCGAGATGACCGTGTACGTGAAGTCTGTGTTTCTTCATCTTTTGGGGCAACGGTTCTTCAGGGATGGGACAAGCTTAGTGATTATATGCGGAGCGTTATGGCGAACGGCACTGTCTGTAACATCTCCGAGACTAAGCCCTTCAACGTCAACATAACAGTGAGTGGTAACATCGCCCATGTTATTTTGATGAAACCTCGAAAAGTCTACCGCGTTTCTTCTTATGTTCTTCGCGAGGTTTTTAGGTAGGGAGCAGAATTAAATTCACCCATCACGCAAAGTTTGGAAAAATGTTGACGCGATGAGCGTCGTCGCAGCGCAGGAAAATTGCGTTGGCGACCGCACCAATTGCTAGCCTGAAAGAGACAACCGGTCATTGGTACCGGTCGCAGAAATTCGGTAAGAGGGGCTCTTAGGAGATCTTCGCTGCGGGTTGCACCGACAGCGGCAAAGCGTAGAAGTTGCTTTTCTTTCTGTTAGTGCCAAAGGCCGTTTTTGTTTGGATGGTCATAATATTGCCGGAAATATGAGTCTTAATCGCAGTCAATATACTTTGGTTTGAGGGATCTATGAAGATACTTCAAGCAAACAAGAGCGTCTTTCGCCCTAACGGCAGTTCGTACTTCGCTGCAGAAGAGAAACTTCACGACGCTTTTTGAGAAGCGTACCTTGGTAACGTTGGTTTGCGATTTATAACAATTCAGGGTGAGGAGGATGCAATCGTTCGCGGGGCTATGCAGGTGGAACCGATCCCAAATCTCAACCCGCTGCTAAGCCGAATAATAAATTCTGCGACGATACTTCGTGGCCAACACTTCATCTCTTCCTAAAGATTAAAGTATTGCATCGACCAGTCGTGGCCACCGCCAAATTCAGCTGTCCCCCACCTTGATGGCATCGTCTTTGGATAGTCCTGCAAGAGAGTTTAGCTTGTATGGGCCGCTTCGATAACCCTTGAAAACATGTGGAAAAATGCATAAGTCTCGATAGCGTCCACACGAAATCAGCCCAGCCGAACTGTTCGGTCAGAAACTCTTGCGAGGCCCGTCCTGAAATTTCCAATTACAATTGTTTTGATGCTAGCACTCGGCGGGTTGACCAGCATTGCGGTCGGTTCGGTGTTGCTGATCTCGGCTTCTACCAGTCTTAAAAATACGCTTGAGTTGACGGAAAAACGTGCGGACCTGACGGTTGCCGCCATCGAACGCGGGGTGAGCGACAATCTGGCACCGGGCCGGAACATGATCCGCGACATCGCGGTCCGGGTCGCGGATGGCTCCCTTGACCTCGCGGATCGTGACCGAT
>JBLHPE010000110.1:0-8722 GCA_047624005.1 Ascidiaceihabitans sp. | reverse complement strand
CACACAGCTCAAAAGCTCGCAGCGGTCTTCGCCGGAAAGAAATTTGGGACGGATCATAGGCGAAGAAGAATCTATTCCCGTGCAAACATCAACAATTTCTTCGGGTCCTCAATGACTCTCAGTATATCCATCACAAGTGGAAATTTTGGACGTCTTTTCATGTGAAAACTGCCGTAGATCCCGCAATAATGAGTTGGTCAAACACAGATTTAGATCTGTCGTTTAGATTCTCTATGAAAAATATACAATGCAGATGCTATAATCACAGTTGCTCCGATCAAGGTATATCGGTCAGGTACTTCGCCAAAAATAAAATACCCTAGTAACCCAGCATAGAGCAACTTTGCATATTGGATATTGGCCAGCAGGCTGCTTTCCCCAAGCCGAACAGCCGCAACACCAATCCACTGGGCAGGGACCGCCAAAAGCCCAACGCTTATGAGGAGGGCCCATCCTTCTAAGTCAGGGGTTTTCCAAAGCCACAACATGGGAATTGCGGCAAGTATTCCAACAAAGACTGTTTGATATGCAATCAAAGTTGCTGTGGTCTCTGTCTGTGACAACCATGGTACTGAAATAAAGGCGACGGCGGCACCAAGGGCGCCTGCAATTGCTACAAGGGTTCCGAGATTGGCAAACCCTTCATTGCCGGGGCGCACAACAATCAGAACCCCTATGAACCCAACGATAATTGCGCCAATGCGGTGCACACCGACAGTTTCCCTTAAGAACACAAAAGCCAAGATTGCCATAAAGAAGGTTTGTGAAAAGGCTAACGTGGTGGCTGTGGTCAATGGCAACAACCCAACTGCCCAAATGCTACAGGTTAACCCCACAAATGCACCGGCAAGCCGCACGACATGAACCTTCGGGTTTTTGGTCTTTAGGCTATTTGGAAAGCCTTGGATGATTTGGGGAAGGGTGCTTAAGAAAACAATGCATTGACGGAAAAACAGGATTTGCAGGACGTGATAATCCACAACCGCAGCTTTGGACAATGCGGCAACACCAGTGATCAATGCTGTTGATATAAGGGCTAAAAATGCAGCTTTTGAGTTGTTGGTCATCTAGGAATGGTGCTGCGCGTCACGCTTCCAAGATAAACATTTGGTTGGCAAAAGCGGCTTTCAGCACAGCCTGTGCCGTGGTTTCAACAGCCAAAGCCTCACGTGCAAGTCGCAGGTGTTTCTCAACTGTGGCCGAGGTCAATCCCATCAGCAATGCAGTGTCCTGCATGGTCTTACCATCACCGACCCACTCCAACGCTTCGCGCTGACGTTTGGTCAGGCTGCGACCTGGCGCGTTATATGGCAGCGTTAAAATCTTGAGGTGCGCAATGTTGTTCATCAGATGAATATCACGCCCGTGTTTTTCCCAGACAGTGTCAATTTCAGCTTGGCTCATGCCGCGTCTCGCTGTTAATGCAATAGCCCCTTTGGAACGTGCTGATACCGACTTAAAGCTAATCGTATACCCTGCTGTCACGTCCATTTTATAGTTGAACGCCAAAACGCGCCGCTCTGCGTCGGTTAGGGTTTGGGTGCTTTGCATTTGGGCAAGGATACCCCAGCTGCACACGCCTTCATTGTTTAAAGCCCAATTTACCATTGGGGCTTGTGCGTAATGCTGTTCACCCAAGAAAACGTCTGTGTAGGCTTTGTCGTGGTTTGTGAGCAGGATGAAATCTTCAGGGTCACCCAGAGATGAGCTTGAGCGATAACGGGTGAACCCGTAAATCAATCGGTCAAACCCATATTCATCCATTCGGGCCATGTGGGCGTCCCAAAGGGTTTCGATACTTTGGCAATTTGATAGAAAATGCAGATAACTCCGCATGCTTTTCGAGGGATGGATCATTTCAAATGTCCCAGCATAGCATCTATAGAAAGCCGATAACCGGCGGCCCCAAAGCCACAGATTTGACCGATGGCCACAGGTGCAATGTAGCTGTTGTGACGAAAGGATTCACGGGCGTGAATATTGCTAAGGTGCAACTCGATCACCGGCAATTCGACACTGGCGATCGCGTCCATCAAAGCGATCGAAGTATGGGTATAAGCGCCGGCATTCAAGATAATGCCAGCAAACGTCCCCTTAGCCGCATGAATGGTATCTACCAACTCACCCTCGTGATTGGACTGGGTGCAAGTGACGTTGACGCCAAGCTGGCTACCGTACGCAACACAATCTGCTTCGATGTCAGCCAGCGTGGTGCTGCCATAGACATCCGGTTGGCGGGTGCCCAGCAAATTAAGGTTCGGCCCATTTAGAATGAGGAGAGAGGTCATATAGCTATCCGGAAAAATTCTAGCCTTACGATAGTCGCCTTCGTCCTGTTGTGTCCAGTGTTTTAAGGGGCTTAGGCGCTGCGCTATTCCCCAAAAACAGCGAGGCCAAGCCAATCTGCGACGAGTGCAGGTGTTTGTTCGCCCTCAATCTCAATCGTTAGGGCGGTCTCACGTAGCAAATCCGTAGCATTGCGCTGGGTCACGGATTTCATAATGAAACGGCCTCGTAATTTACTGCCTGCTTTGACTGGATTGAGGAAACGCAGCTTATTGAAACCATAGTTGATGCCCATCACTTGGCCTTCTGCCATGCTGAAACAGTCATAGGCAAAGCGGCTGGCAAGGCTCAGGCTCAGAAAGCCATGTGCAATTGCGCCACCAAAGGGTGTTTCCGATGCGGCTCTGGCTGGATCAATGTGAATCCATTGATTGTCATGTGTGACATCTGCAAATTTGTCGATCATGGGTTGATCCACCAAAATCCATTCTGAGACGCCAACTTCCTGCCCGATTTGGGATTCCATTTTTGCACGTGCATTTTCGATATGAGACATATTTTTCTCCCTTAGTTTGATGGATCTGCACCGACGCGCACCATACGTTTGCCTTTGTTGTCGCCAGCCAAAAGACCGATCAAAGCAGCGGGCGCGTTCTCTAGCCCGTCCACGATATCTTCGGTGACCTTGATTTGACCATTTGCAACCCAAGTTTGAAGCGCCCGAATTGCTTTTGCATCGTCATCTGCAAAATCCATAACAATGAACCCTTCCATCCTCAGCCGCTTGACGACAAGCGCTCCGGGTAAATTGCGCGGTCCAGTTGGATTTGCGCTGTCATATTGGCTGATAGCCCCACAACAAGCTATGCGTCCTTTTTCGTTCATAAGGGCAAGTGTGGCTTCTAAAACGCAACCACCAACGTTGTCGAAATAGACATCAATACCATTGGGGCAGGCGGCCCGTAATGATTTGAACAACCCACCTGCGCGGTAATCAACACAGGCATCGAAACCTAAATGATCGACGACCCACTTGCATTTTTCAGGGCCACCCGCGATCCCGACCACGTGACAGCCAAGCGCTTTGGCAATTTGGCCAACATAACCTCCCACAGAACCCGCAGCAGCAGAAACTACAACCGTTTCACCAGCCATTGGCTTACCCACACTCACCAACCCATGAAATGCAGTCTTGCCTGCAATGCCGTAGACCGAGATGAGGTGGGAGAGTACATCCATCTTCGGTAGTTTTTGAACCTTGCGAGCAGGGCGCGTCACATAATCCGCCCAAACACTTTCAGCAGCTACAATATCACCAACGGCGACACGTGCCGAATTCGATACCATCACTTCACAAATCGAATAGGTCGCCATTACGTCGCCTGCCTTCACCGCATCACGGTAGGTCGCACCTTGCATCCATGACCGATTGGCCGCGTCGATCGACATCAAAATGGTGCGCAACAGTACTTCACCCTCACCAGCGACAGGCATCTCGGCGTCCTGCAAAGCAAAGTGTTTCTGTTCAAGCGTACCTTGTGGCAGTTCACTAACAACAATCTGGCGGTTGGTCATAGGTCTATTCCTTGTTAGGCTTATGGAAAATCAAAGGAGTTGTGATGACAGTCGAGTACCGCCAACCCGTTTATACGCCGCCCAAAGGGTCGGCTGATCTTATCCTGATCCGTCACGGAGAAAGCATGCCTGCAAATGCTGGCGAGAATTTTCCAATGAAAGATGGGCATGGTAATCCTGCACTTCATGTTCAAGGCGTCAAGCAGGCTGAGGCTGTGGGTGAAAAACTTAAAAATCAAACGTTTGCAGGTATTTACGTTACGACGTTGATCCGAACCCATCAAACGGCAGCACCGCTGGCGGCTCACCTTAAGATGACGCCCAAGATCGAGGCTGATTTGCGCGAAGTGCATCTTGGTGATTGGGATGGCGGCGAGTATCGCATCAAAGCCGCCGAAGGACATCCTGCGTTTACTCGTATGCGAGAAAACGGCGAATGGGGTGAAATCCCCGGTGCCGAAACCACTGCGATCTTTCACAACCGTGTCGAGGCAGGTCTGCGCCGAATAGCGGCTGCCCACGTCGACCAATGTGTCGCTGTCTTTGTTCATGGCGGTGTGATTGCGGCCGCGATGTCGATTGCCAGTGGCGCAACTACATTTGCGTTTGGGGGGGCTGCCAATGGTTCGATCAGTCGATTGGTCATCACGGGTGATCAGATGGCAGTACGTGGTTTCAACGACATCACACATCTGGACGGGCTTTAACCCCTCCAGATGATAGCGATGAAATTGATTAGGGCGCATCAGGCTATTCTACAGTCAAAGCGACTTTACCCTGTACTTTACGATCCGATATGTATTCCAATGCCTTACCAGCTTCAGTTAATGGGAAAGACGCCGTAATCCGTGGCTTGATCTTGCCTTCGGAATACATCTGGAACAAATCAGCCATATTTTCGGCATGACCTTTTGGATCAACCATTGTGGATGCACCCCAGAAAACGCCAACGATCTGGCACGATTTTAGCAAGGTTAAGTTCAGTGGAATGGACGGTATACCAGCTGGGAAACCTACAACTAGGAACCTCCCAGCCCATGCCATTGAACGCACAACGGGTTCTGAGTAAGCGCCGCCGACTGCATCATACGCGACATCCACGCCTTTTGGGCCGGCGATTTCTTTAATCTGTTTTGAGAACGCTTTTTGTGCATCTTTGTCCATTTCACGCGGATAAATTATGGTCTCGTCCGCCCCCAAATCCCTGCAGAACTGTGCCTTTTCTTCCGACGAAACAGCCGCAATGACCCGTGCACCAGCTGCTTTACCTAGCTCAATCGCGGCGGCACCAACGCCACCAGCTGCGCCAAGGATCAGCAGGGTTTCACCCGCTTGGATGTTTGCGCGATCTTTCAGGGCGTGATGGGATGTGCCGTATGTAAGGACAAGGCATGCGGCCTCGTCAAGCGGCATATCATCGGGCATTTTCAAGCAGCGCACAGCCCCGATGCAAAGATGGGTCGAAAACCCGCCAAAGCCAGTCATAGCAATCACGCGGTCGCCAACGGCTAAGTTTGTTACACCCTCGCCAACAGCTTCGACAATGCCAGCGACTTCACCACCGGGCGCAAAGGGACGCGGCGGCTTCAATTGATAAAGATCGCGAATGATCAACGTGTCAGGAAAGTTCACGCCGGCAGCCTTTACTGCAATACGCACTTCACCCTTGGTCGGCTCGGGCGTGGGCATCTCTGTCCACTCTAAAGTTTCGGGTCCACCGGCGGCAGTGCTAAGCATGGCTTTCATCTTGATCTCCGTGTTGATCTATTTTGACGTAACGGCACACAAACTTGGAGGCCATCGGTGTCTTGTCAGGACCAACTGTGCCTGCGACAGTTTGGATATGTAAATGCGAAATACAATTTTGCAGGGCGGAACGTAGCGGCAAATGCTGCGATGTAGGGCTCTCTAGGGGGATGCTTATAATGACCGATACGAACCTTGACGGCTTTCGGGCTGAAACACGCGAATGGCTTGACGCGAATTGCCCAAGCGAAATGCGCGCCGGCGAACGGACCGAAAATGCGATTTGTTGGGGTGGCCGTAATTGGAAATTTGGCAGCGATGCGCAGCGCCATTGGTTAGAGCGGATGGCGGCCAAAGGCTGGACCGTTCCGACATGGCCAGTTGAATATGGCGGAGCTGGATTGGATCGTGCCCACGACAAAATCCTAACCGAAGAAATTAATCGTCTTGAAGTCCCATTACCTGTGCAAAGCTTCGGCATTTGGATGCTTGGCCCAGCCCTACTGGCCTTTGGCAGTCACGAGCAAAAGCTTGAGTATTTACCACCCATCGCACGTGGCGAAGTACGTTGGTGTCAGGGATATTCCGAACCAGGCGCGGGGTCTGATCTTGCATCGGTTCAAACCAAAGCAGACAGCGACGGCGACCATTATATTGTGAACGGCCAAAAGGTCTGGACCTCTTACGCTGATCAAGCCGATTGCATCTTTGCGCTTGTCCGTACTGATCGCGAGGCTCCAAAGCACTTAGGCATTTCGTTCCTATTGATCGATATGGACAGCGCAGGTGTCTCGACTAAGCCAATTCGCCTGATTTCTGGTTCTTCCCCATTCTGCGAGACGTTTTTTGATGATGTGCGCGTGCCAAAATCCAATGTGGTTGGCACAGAACATCGCGGTTGGGATGTTGCCAAACACCTGTTGACGCATGAGCGCGAAATGATTTCTGGTGGCGGGGCAGGGTTGTTAGGTTCGCGCGCTCTTGGCGCTGTTATCGCGGAACGTGACGGTGAAATGGATGCATCCACCCGCGCCGAAGCATTGGTTTGTGAAGTTGATGCGCAGGCAATCAGCCTGACGCTCGAGCGTTATAAAGACAAGGCTGAGGCTGGCGGTGGTGTTGGTGATGCGTCTGCAATGTTAAAATACGCAGGCACAGAATTGAACAAACGTCGCCATGAATTGCTAATGTCGGCTGGTGGTTCTGAAGCGTTGGAATGGGATGGCACACATGCTGGATTGGCCGCTGATTGGTTGCGCACAAAGGCAAATTCGATTGAGGGCGGCACGTCCGAAGTGATGTTATCCATCATTTCACGTCGCATCCTTGGATTGCCGAGCTAAGGTGGGGGAAAGAATATGAGCACATTATTATTGAACGAAGACGAGGTCATGTTGCAGGATTCTGCGCGTGGGTTTTTAGACAATGCAGCCCCAGTTTCTCATCTACGCGGCCTGCGGGATGCCGGCGAAACCCATGATGCAAAATTATGGGCTGAAATGGCGCAAATGGGATGGACCGGTGTTCTGGTTCCAGAAGCTGCTGGTGGATCTGATATGGGCCATGCCGCTGCGGGAGTTTTGGCGCAGGAAATGGGCAAGACGCTGGTGACCTCACCGTTTTTGTCGACGGCTGTCATGGCGGCGACTGCGCTGCGTCAGGTCGCGACAGATCGTGCAAATGCTGCGCTTGCTCAAATCGCTGAAGGTAAAGTGATTTATGCTTTAGCCGTCGATGAAGGACATAAACACAATCCTGAAGCTACAACTTTGTCGGCGGCAGCTGACGGCAATGGGTTCCGTTTGAATGGTTCAAAAGGGTTTGTAGTCGATGGCGCAAATGCGGGTCGGATTTTGGTTTTGGCACAATCCGAGGCTGGCCTAACATTGTTTGACCTACCGGCTGACCGCGATGGTATCGTACGTCACGCGTCCTCTATGATTGATGCACGTGACGCCGCAAAAATTGACTTCTCCGACGTCCAAGCGACTGGCGAAGATGTGGTAGGGGTTGTTGGCGACGGTATGTCGGTTCTGCGTCCAGCACTTGAAGCAGGGCAGGCAGCATTAGCTGCTGAAATGGCGGGGTTGGCTGCTGGTGCATTTGAAATGACCGTCGGATATCTTAAAGAGCGTAAGCAATTCGGGATTGAGATCGGAAGGTTCCAAGCACTCCAACACCGCGCCGCACATCTTTGGTGTGAAACTGAAGTGACAGCATCTGCTGTGCGCAATGCTGGTCGTATGCTTGATGAGGACCCAGAAAACGCAACGATGGCAGTTTCATTGGCCAAGGCACGGGCAACCCAAACCGCAAAGCTGGCCGTGATTGAAGGCGTACAGATGCACGGCGGTATTGGCATGACCGATGCTTTCGACATGGGTTTTTACATGAAGCGGGCACGTGTCGCGACCGAGTGGTTGGGCGACTACGGTTATCACGCTGAACGTGTCGCTGCTGCACGTGGCTTTTAAGGAGATAAATGATGACACCTAACGATCTATTTTCCTTACACGGCAAAGTGGCTCTGATCACAGGCGGGGCAACCGGTATTGGGCGCATGGCAGCAACAGGTTTGATGCAAGCCGGCGCACACGTTTACATCGCGTCGCGCAAAGCTGGCGCTTGTGAAGCTGTCGCGGCCGAATTGAACGCGATGGACGCACCCGGCAAAGTCACCGGATTTGTCGGTGATGTGAGCAGCGCCGAAGGTGTTGCGGACATAACGGCTGAAATCGGCAAACGGACCGACAAGCTGAACATTCTGATGAACAATGCAGGCATCACTTGGGGCGCTCCACTTGGGCAGTTCCCGTTTGAAGCATGGGCAAAAGTACAGGGCGTCAACAACGCTGGCCTATTCCATCTGACACAATCTTTGCTGCCAATGTTAATCGCATCTGGAACTGTTGAAGACCCCTCACGTGTCGTGAATGTCGGATCGGTCATGGGGGATGCCGCCTTAGGTGACGGCGCGTATAGTTATGCCGCCTCCAAAGCTGCTGTGCATCAGATAACCAAAATCATGGCCAAAGAACTCGCGGGGCACCACGTCACCGTAAACGCCCTTGCGCCGGGGCCATTTGTGTCGCGGATGACAGCGTTTGCCACTGCG
>JBLHPE010000109.1:0-8744 GCA_047624005.1 Ascidiaceihabitans sp. | reverse complement strand
CCCTGCCCACTAAGGGCAATCATATCCAACAGTTCATCCGCGCGTTTACGGCGCTGCACTGCTGTCGCCCCTGCAACTTCCATTGAAAACGTGATGTTTTCCCAGACTTTCATCAATGGGAACAAGGCGAGGTTTTGGAAAATTAATGCTGTCGGTCGCTTGTTAGGTCCAATCCCAGCCATGTCTTTGCCGCCGATCAATACCCGCCCCTCGGAAGGGTCGAGAAATCCAGAAACAGCCCGCAAAATTGTAGTTTTCCCACAGCCCGATGGCCCTAGGAATGAAAAGAAATCGCCGCCTTTGATGTCAACATTCGCTTCTCTGACCGCGACAAAATCCCCAAATTTTATCCAGACATCCTCAAGATTGACAGCAACACCAGCGCTCATACGATTTCCCCAAAATAACTTTTTATATTAATTTATTGGCTGTTGCCCCGACCGAAACAAACCCGGTCGGAGCGTCGATGTTTAGTTTACGAGCTTTTAAACTTGTTCACATACTCGGTACGAATGTCTGCATACCAAGGGGCTTCTGCAGGCCATGCGTTCAAATTACCCAACGCCTCACCTGGATAAGCCTCGGAGAAGTTCGTGGCATACTGCGCACTTGCATGGCTGTCTGCGTTCAAGACTGGGGAGTTATACCCATGTCCATCAATCGCAACGCCAGCAGGTTTCTCACGGTATGCAAAGTCGACGAACGCATAGATTTCGTCGATGTTTTTAGCGCCTTTAGGAATTGCCATCCCATCGACCCAAGCCATCGCACCCTCTTTAGGTGCTTGGTAGGTTACCGGTTCGCCCGCAGATTTCAACGCGAGTGGTGGTCCATCCCAAGTTTGACCGACAATAACACCGTCATTTAGCAGACCGTTTTTCTGTGTGTCAGCGTCATTCCAAATCAGTTTCAGATTTGACTTACGTGCTATACACCAATCAGCAATCATGCCCCAAGTTTTACGCATGTTCTCTTCGGATTCGTAAGCTGCCCAAACAGAACCCACGTCCATTTGACCCGTTGCTTCCATGTGCAGACCCGCACCAAGCATACCGGAGTGCGCGCGCATCATCGTCTTGCCCGCGTTTTCTTCAGCCCAAACGTCACCATAAGACGGCACACCAGATGCATCTGATGGCGTCCAAAGGTCAACGCGCCATGCCATGCCTTCAGTACCCCAAATGTGTGGCAACCACGTGCTGCCGCCGCCAAAGTTCCATGCATCTGGGCCAATTTTGGCCATCGCTGGGTTTACTTTGTCAATATCAACGCGGTTCATGTCGACTGGTTGTAGCAGCTCCAATGGGCCCCACTGAAGCGAGCGGTTGTTGGTCGGGGAAATGATATCCGCGCCAGACCCATTCGCGGCTTTCATCTTGTTGATCAGTTCTTCGTTGGAACCGATGCCCGTAAAGTTAACTGAAATACCTGTTTCGGCTTTGAATTCGGCCAAGAAACTGTCGGGCAGATAGTCTGACCACATCAGGATGTTCAACTCACCTGACGAGGCGAAAGCTTTTGAAACAAGAGCGGGTGATGCCAACGCCGCAGCACCTACAGCGGTCCCTGTTTTTAGAAATGATCGGCGGCTAAGGCCTTTATTTTGGATCGTCATTATTATTTCCTCCTGAAGGAATTATGAGTGGATTGTTACCAATCGTTCACAAAACCATATTGGCAAAATTACCAATATTTCGTTTTTACGGTCCGATGTTTAACGATCTCGAACCTTAAATTACGTTCATGACAGCCCCAAGACAGGGGCAGCCTCAGCGTATAACGCATCTGCTGCAGTGTGCGGGCAGGTCTGTTCATACTCTGCATGTCGGGGTCATAGGCGGGCTTCGTAAAATGCGTTGCTTTATCCAAATGGCCGACGACTTCGACCTCAAATGAACGCGCGCACATTTCAGCCAGCCTAGTGTTGGTCAGGCCGACATAAGTAGCGTTTTTACAAACCGGTTCATCGTGCAGAATTAGAGTGTTCCCCTAGATTTCGAATATTTTTCGGCAACCCGTCTGGCCAATGGCCTTGCGATCATTAAGCACTTGGTGATCCTAAAAGTCACCCTTTTTTCAATTTACTACAAAACAAGAGGCCAAAATTTAGAAACGAAAGATGTCTAGGTTCTGGTCGTGCCCCAATGTTTTAAGCCTTTTTCGGCCCCGCAACCTTCAAATGGGAAATTTGGTATTTTTTAATCTTTGGTAAAGATTCAGTATTTCCTAAGGGCAAATCCCAAAGGAATCCGGCGGGGACAGGAGCTTACTCCTAGTATAGCCTGTGCTCACCAACCATGAGCGAGGCAGCGATGAGCAATCAAGAATTTGAAGCAAGACGCGATAATGCCGTCGCCCGAGCGATAGCCTTTTCCACAACATTCGTCGCTGAACGTGCCGAAAACGCTGAAGTTTGGGATGTTGAGGGCAACCGATACATCGACTTTTGCGGCGGTATTGGCTGCCAGAACGTTGGCCATAGAAATCCACGGGTTGTGGCGGCGATAAAGGACCAACTTGATCACCTGACCCACACCTGTTTTCAAGTCACGCCCTATAAGCCCTATATCGAACTCGCAGAACGGTTGAACGCGTTACTTCCGGGCGACTTCCCTAAGAAATCTTTGTTCTTTTCCGCCGGTGGTGAGGCCGTAGAAAACGCAATCAAGATTGCACGGTATTATACGCGCCGTCCGGCGTTGATCACGTTCACTAATGGATATCATGGGCGCTCCTATATGGGCATGGCCCTGAGCGCGCGGATGGTTCCCTTCAAAGAGGGGTTTGGTCCGTTCCCTGGCGAAATCTACCGTCTGCCGTTCCCTGATGATTTCCACAATGTCACGATTGAAGACACCAAGCGCGCATTTGAAATCTTGTTTCGCAGTGATTGCCCGCCCGACCAAATCGCAGCTGTGTTCTTTGAGCCAGTGCAGGGTGAAGGTGGTTACAACATTGCGACATCAGAATTCTTAGGTTATCTGCGCGCGCTTTGTTATGAACATGGCATTGTGCTGGTTGCGGATGAGATTCAAACGGGCATGGGTCGAACTGGCAAGATGTTTGCGATGGAACATTATGGGGTAAATCCAGATCTAACCTGCATCGGTAAAAGTATCGGTGGCGGGCTTCCTATTTCAGGCATCGTTGGCAAGGCTGACATCATCGATTCTGTGCCTGCAGGTGGCTTGGGCGGCACGTTTGGAGGTAATCCGATTGCCTGTGCCGCGGCCCTTGCTGTGTTGGATGTAATCGAAACGGACGATTTGCTGCAATGCGGTCTCGACATCGGAAGTCAAATCGACACCCGTTTGCGGAAAATGGCAAAGCGCAATGTGTTCGATTGCATCGGGGACGTTCGTGCGCTTGGCTGCATGAACGCGATCGAAATTGTTGAAGATCGGACCAGCCGCGCGCCTAATGGGGCTTTAACTGCGAAAATTGTAGAAAAGGCCCTGAAGAACGGGCTGATCTTGCTCACCGCAGGTCCTATGCGCAACGTAATTCGCCTGCTGGTTCCGCTTTCTGCCTCACCCGATCTTGTTGATGAGGGGCTGGATATTCTCGAAAAATCTATCGAGGAAGCGCTGGACTGATTGGGTCGTCGGACTCTTTGATTGTAATACGTCTTCTCAAAGCTGGACGTCCCTACTGTTATGGCTAAGGTAATCCTATGCGAGGCCGTTATTGAGTGCCCGCAGTACTTTTGAAAAATTGGAAAAAGCATGCCTAAGACTATGACCTTTGATATCCTAAAAGCTAACGTCGAAGATGGATCGATCGATACTGTTCTCGCGTGCTTTGTGGATATGCAGGGTCGTTTGATGGGTAAGCGTTTCCACGCTGTGAACTTCGTCGAGACCTCGTTTGAGGAAACCCACTGCTGCAATTATTTGCTGGCAACCGACCTCGAAATGACAACGCCTGATGGGTATGCGTCAACCAATTGGGCCTCTGGGTACGGCGATTATGTGATGAAACCGGACCTGAGCACGATCCGCCCTGTGACTTGGCTTGATGGCACCGCGATGGTTTTATGTGATATTCTCGATCACCATAATTACGAGCCGGTCCCCCATTCCCCTCGGGCCATGCTGAAAAAGCAGATTGCGAAATTAGAAGCCTTGGGGTTTGAGGCCAAAATGGCAACGGAGCTTGAATTTTTCCTGTTCGAGAACAGCCTTGATGAAATCCGCAAATCTGGTTTCCGCGATCTAAAACCCATCAGCGGGTACAATGAAGATTACCATATTTTCCAAACCACCAAAGAAGAAGGCATTATGCGCCCGATCCGCAATCACCTGTTCGCTGCGGGACTGCCAATTGAGAACTCCAAGGGTGAGGCGGAAGCGGGCCAAGAAGAGTTAAACATCAGATACTCTCCCGCTCTAGATTGCGCCGACTACCATTCGATCGCCAAACACGCGATCAAAGAAATTGCATGGCAACATGGTCACGCGGCAACATTCCTTCCCAAGTGGCACAAGGATCGCATTGGATCGTCTAGCCACGTGCATCAATCGCTTTGGAAAGATGGTGAGGCGGCATTTTTTGACAAGTCACGCACCCACGGCATGTCTGACCTTATGGGGCACTACATGGCTGGTCTGATCAAATATGCACCAGATTATACCTACTTCCTTGCCCCATACGTGAACAGCTACAAGCGCTTTTCAAAAGGAACATTTGCACCAACCAAAACAGTTTGGTCCGTCGACAATCGCACCGCTGGGTTCCGTCTTTGCGGTGAAGGCACCAAAGGTGTACGCATTGAATGCCGCATCGGTGGTTCTGATCTGAACCCATATTTGGCCCAAGCCGCAATGCTGGCCGCTGGCATAAAAGGGATCGAGGACGCGCTTGAACTGGCACCACCCACAACGGGCGATATTTACCACGACGCCAAAGCAGCCGACATTCCACAGACCTTGCGGGCGGCGACCGAAACATTACGGGCATCTACACTCCTGCGCGAAGCAATGGGCGACGAGGTTGTCGACCACTACACCCACGCCGCCGTTTGGGAGCAAGACGAATTTGACCGCGCCGTGACCGATTGGGAAATCGCACGCGGGTTTGAAAGGGCTTAAAAGCTATGACTATCCAATGCATCTCTCCCATTGACGGGTCGGTTTACGCGACACGCGAAACGCTGTCCCGCATCGAAGCAGACGTCGCTGTCGCACGCGCAAAGATCGCTCAAACTGCATGGGCAGCACGTCCCCTCGCCGAGCGTATCAAGCTGGTTCAAGCGGGTGTCGCGGCCATTGGCGCGATGAATGATGAGATCGTGCTTGAGATCGCACACCAAATGGGCCGTCCGGTCCGCTACGGTGGAGAGTTCGGCGGATTCAACGAACGCGTAAGCTACATGGCCGAGATTGCTGAAGAGGCGTTGGCCCCTATCGTTGTGGAAGACAGTGACGCATTCCGGCGTGTTATTAAACGTGTTCCCCATGGTCTGGTTTTGGTCGTGGCCCCTTGGAACTATCCCTACATGACGGCGATCAATACCGTCGCGCCCGCCTTGATCTCGGGCAACGCTGTTATGTTGAAACATGCGTCCCAAACCCCATTGGTAGGGGAACGCATGGCGGCAGCTTTTCACTCAGTTGGTATCCCACAGGACGTTTTCCAAAACGTATTTCTGGATCACCAGACAACATCTGCTTTGATCGCTGATCGTGCTTTTGGCTTTGTGAATTTCACTGGCTCTGTTGGCGGCGGCAAGGCGATGGAAGCCGCGGCAAGTGGCACATTCACCGGTGTTGGTCTTGAGCTTGGTGGCAAGGACCCTGGCTATGTCATGGAGGATGCGAACCTTGACGCCGCTGTCGACACGTTAATCGATGGCGCGATGTTCAACTCTGGTCAGTGCTGTTGTGGGATCGAAAGGATTTACGTCCATGAAAGCCTATTCGATGCATTCGTCCAAAAGGCTGTGGCGATAGTGAACAGCTACGAGTTGGGCAACCCACTGGACCCTGAAACCACCCTTGGCCCAATGGCGCATGTGCGCTTTGCTGATGAGGTCCGTGGCCAAACGGCGGACGCCATTGCGGCAGGTGCAACGGCACATATCAACCCCGCGCACTTCCCCGAGGATGGTGGCGCATACCTCATGCCGCAAATCCTAACAAACGTAACCCATGATATGCGTGTGATGCGAGAGGAAAGCTTTGGGCCCGTTGTCGGCGTTATGTCGGTCAAAGATGACGCCGAAGCAATCCGCCTAATGAACGACAGTAACTTTGGTTTGACTGCCTCGCTTTGGACTCAAGATGCAACCCGTGCTGAAACTATCGCAGATCAGATCGAGACAGGCACCGTATTCATGAACCGGGCCGACTACCTTGACCCAGGCCTGTGCTGGACCGGATGCAAAGACACCGGTCGCGGCGGTGGCTTATCCATTATCGGTTACCACAACCTTACTCGTCCAAAATCATACCACCTCAAGAAAGCCTAAAGATATGAGCCTTACTGCAAACTGGTCTTACCCAACCTCAATCCGTTTCGGCGCTGGCCGTATTTCCGAAATTGCTGATGCCTGCGCTGTGGCTGGGATCAAGAAACCACTTTTGGTTACTGATCGCGGTCTTGCGACCATGGCCATCACCACCAAAACGCTTGATCTGCTTGAGGCAGCGGGCCTTGGGCGTGCGATGTTTTCTGATGTCGATCCGAACCCAAATGAAAAGAACGCCAAAGCCGGTGTGAAAGCCTACAACGAGGGCGGGCATGACGGTGTAGTCGCCTTTGGTGGCGGGTCTGGTCTTGATCTTGGAAAATTGGTGGCCTTCCTTGCTGGTCAAACACGTCCGCTTTGGGATTTTGAAGATATCGATGACTGGTGGGCCCGCGCCGACGCCGATGCGATCGCGCCAATCGTTGCCGTTCCTACAACCGCCGGAACAGGGTCCGAAGTGGGCCGTGCGTCGGTCATCACCAACTCTGTGACTGAAGAAAAGAAGATCATCTTCCATCCCAAATTCCTACCCGCCGTTGTGATCTGCGATCCCGAACTGACAGTTGGGATGCCTAATTTCATCACCGCTGGCACCGGCCTTGATGCCTTTGCCCATTGCGTTGAAGCCTTCTGCTCGCCGCACTATCACCCCATGTCGCAAGGTATGGCATTGGAAGGTATGCGGTTGGTCAAAGACTACCTGCCACGCGCCTACGCCGATGGTACCGACCTCGAGGCCCGCGCGCATATGATGTCAGCCGCGAGCATGGGTGCGACAGCCTTCCAAAAGGGCCTAGGGGCGATCCATGCACTGTCACACCCCATCGGGGCGATCTATCACACGCACCACGGCACCACGAATGCGGTGTGCATGCCCGCAGTGCTTCAATTCAACAAGCCTGCTATTACCGAAGTGATTGGGCAAGCGGCCAATTACCTAAACATTGCGGGAGGGTTTGACGGGTTCTGCGCCTATGTAGATGAATTGAATGCGTCTCTTGGCATCCCCAAAAACCTTACTGAATTGGGAATTCAGAACGTCGACGTTGATCGTGTCGTTGCCGGCGCTTTGATTGACCCCAGCACCGGTGGAAACCCCATCAGGATGACAAAAGAAAACACAACAACGCTTTTGCTTGCTTGCATTTAGGAGTTTTTGGTCGAAAACACGGGTCGCTGTGATGGAAGTTACCAAAGCGCGAGATATGTTTCCTGATCATAGATAAAAGTGGAAATTATCTTTGCTTGCAAAATAGGGCTCGCACTGTGCCTGGTTGAACTGAATTTTCTAAGGTGGAATGTGAAGGCATTCCCATACATGGTACTCGATAAAATCGATGGCATTTAAAGCGGCTAGGAGAACCCAGAACTTTGCATCTTAGAATTTTGAACACCCTATTTGGTCGACGTAGCACGCCCAACCATAGATTTGATCGGACGTGCTGTTAGGTAGTGGTGTAGCTAGATATGCTTTTTGATGAACGCTACAATTGCTTCTTCTTCGTGTTCCATTACTGAAGCGCCGGCCTTAAACGGCGTTCCATCATAATAGCGCGCATCTGTCCCGGGGCCATCTGGGCTGCCTTGATACATATCCAAAGGCGCTGGTTCAAATGACTGAAAATAGGCTGGAGATTCGTGAGGCGAAGAGCAAATCAACTGGGAATTGCATCGCTTGGGCTTTAAAAATGCAGATGAAAAATTGAGCCGGGGGCAATTAAAACGTCCCAAGAGCTTAGGCGGTGGGATCAAATAAACTCTCATTTTACATAGCATCGGTGACGGACTACTTTGCCCCAACACAGCAGGGGCGAGACAGTGAAGACACAAGTGGCAATTATTGGAGGTGGGCCGTCTGGGTTATTGTTGTCTCAACTTCTTCACACGCGTGGCATCGATAGTGTGGTTCTGGAGCGTAAGACGAAAGACTATGTGCTGGCTCGCATCCGCGCGGGTGTCTTGGAGCAAGGACTTGTGGGCCTGATGGAACAAGCGGGCTGTGCAGAGCGTATGCACGCCGAAGGTTTTCCACATGACGGCACGCTGATCTCGTATGGCGACGAAATGTTTCGCGTGGATTTTGCAAAGCACACGGGCACACCCGTCATGGTCTATGGCCAAACTGAGGTGACCCGTGATTTGTACGAAGCGCGGGAAAAGGCAGATGGCAAAATAGAATTTAATGTCGAGGATGTTGTTATTCACGATGCTAAGACGGGCCAGCCTTTTTTGACCTATATTGTAGATGGTGAAACGCGGCGGCTGGACTGCGACT
>JBLHPE010000108.1:0-8929 GCA_047624005.1 Ascidiaceihabitans sp. | reverse complement strand
CCTATTATTCTGGCCATTCCTTTTTACGAAGCGCTGCAAACCACATCATTTGTGAATGCCTACATCGAGATGGTAAGTTCAATTACCACAACAGGTGCGACCCTGTTTGATGATCCGACCCGACTGGACCGACCGCTGCACTTATGGCGAGCACAGGTAGGATGGATGGGCGGCTTAATTATGTGGATCGCAGCATCGGCAATTCTTGCACCGCTAAATTTAGGTGGTTTTGAGATCACGGCACGGGCAGAGCCGGGAAGACGCGCCGCTGGTCAAGGGCAGGTGGGGCAAATCGAAGGACGGCTGCGCCTCGTTAAGATCATAGGCACGTTGTTTCCAGTATATTTTGGACTCACTTGGCTGCTTTGGGCGCTGTTGTGGATCAGTGGTGATGAATCACTTGTGGCGCTTTGTCATGCGATGTCGATCATGGCGACTTCCGGTATTTCACCTGTCGGTGGGCTAACGGGTGAATCTGGATTTGCTGGTGAACTGGTCATGTTGCTGTTCATGATGTTTGCTTTGTCACGTTTGACGTTTTCAACGGACACAGTGACCAGCGAAAGTGGCGGTATCCGCCATGATCCAGAATTCCGGATTGGTATGGCTTTGGTGATTGGGGTGCCTATTGTCTTGTTCTTGCGCCACTGGCTGGCGGCAATTGATGTCGATGCGCAAACATCGCTGGCTGATGCCGGATATGCGTTTTGGGGTGCGATGTTCACAGTTATGTCGTTCTTAACCACAACGGGCTTTGCAAGCGTGTCATGGGGCGAAGCGCAGGCTTGGTCCGGACTTGCAACTCCGGGTTTGATCTTGATGGGGTTATGTTTGACTGGGGGCGGGGTTGCTACAACAGCAGGCGGCGTCAAATTGTTACGGGTTTTTGCATTGTATCGTAATGGCCGGCGCGAGATGGAACGGCTTGTGCATCCTTCGTCTGTCAGCGGCGCAGATCCGATGGCAAAACGGCTCCAAAAGAACGGCGCATTCATCGCATGGATCTTTTTTATGCTGTTTGCCTTATCTTTAGCCGCTGTGACTATTTTATTGGCTGCCGCAGGAGTGAGCTTTGAGGACGCGCTTGTTATAGCAATTGCAAGCCTTTCCACGACCGGTCCCCTGTTGGAGATGGGGGGCGAAACGCCCATCAGGCTCATAGAACTAAGCAGTTTTGCCAAAGGGATATTTGCAGCGGCGATGGTGATTGGGCGGCTTGAAACATTGGCGATCATTGCACTTTTGACCCCAGATTTGTGGCGCGGATAGGTTACGTAAGGTCAAAAGCGTTGATGTGGATTGTTTTTGGGGCTGGAAACTCTTTAAATCCTTATCCATAATCGACTAAAGGGTGATTTGATCCGCAAGTGACCTACAAAAAAAAGGCGAAATCGCAATGGCATCGGACAGACAGAACCTACAGGACGCGTTCCTGAACCACGTGCGCAAGACCAAAGTGCCCGTGACGATCTTCCTTATCAACGGTGTGAAGCTGCAAGGCGTGATCACATGGTTTGATAATTTCTGTGTCCTGTTGCGCCGCGATGGCCAGTCCCAATTGGTGTATAAGCACGCAATTTCGACGATCATGCCAAGCCAGCCCATCAGCCTATATGAGGGCGAAGACTCCGCTTGAGCAAAGAAAAGTTTCTTATCGATGACACCAACGGGCCGGTATTGACCCGCGCGTGGGTGCTTCACCCTGATTTAAAATCAGACCATTTTCGCCGCAACGCGGATCTGTCATTGGCAGAAGCCGTATCTCTCGCGCATGCCCTAAGTGAATTGGACGTCATTGGCAGCGATACTGTGCGCTTGCCGAAGCCAAATGCGGGCATGTTGTTTGGGTCCGGTAAGGTCAAAGAACTACACGACGCGTTTGAAGAGGCTGAGATCGATCTGGTTTTGATCGATGGTAAAGTCACGCCTGTGCAACAGCGCAATCTTGAAAAGGCGTGGGGCGTGAAGGTTTTGGATCGCACCGCCTTGATCCTTGAGATTTTCAGCGAACGCGCTGCCACCCGCGAGGGTGTGTTACAGGTCGAAATGGCCGCGCTGACCTATCAACGCACGCGCCTTGTGCGGGCATGGACCCATCTCGAACGCCAACGTGGTGGTTTGGGGTTTGTTGGTGGACCGGGTGAGACTCAAATTGAATCGGATCGCCGTGCCATCGATGATCAACTGGTGCGTCTGCGCCGTCAGCTTGACAAGGTTGTCAAAACCCGCGCCCTGCACCGTGCAGCGCGTAAGAAGGTACCTTATCCGATTGTTGCCCTTGTTGGATATACCAACGCTGGTAAATCAACGCTGTTCAACTATTTGACCGGCGCGAATGTGATGGCTGAAGATATGCTGTTCGCCACGCTTGATCCGACGATGCGCCGCTGGAACATGGAGGATGGGCCCGAAGTTATCCTATCTGACACTGTTGGTTTTATCTCTGACCTACCTACAGAATTGGTCGCGTCTTTCCGCGCTACACTTGAAGAAGTTCTGGCCGCTGACATTATCTGCCACGTGCGTGACATCAGCCATCCTGAGTCCGAGGCGCAAGCCAAAGACGTGCGCGATATTATGAAGGTACTGGGCGTCGACACAGAGCGCCCAACGTTCGAGATTTGGAACAAGCTGGACGCTTTGGACGATGAGGCCGCTGAAGCTGTGAAGGTACGCGCAGATCGCGACGACATGGTTTACGTTACCTCTGCGACCAAAGGGATTGGCACCGACGCGTTGATGGAGGGCATTGCCGAAGCCTTGCAGGGCGCGTTGATGACAGAGGATTTGACCCTAAGCTTTTCCAAAGGGCGCGAACGAGCGTGGCTATTCTCCAATGAAGTTGTGTTGGAAGAAACCCAAACCGATGAGGGTTTTGTTGTCACTGTCAGGTGGAGCGGACGCCAAAAAGCGCAGTATAAGGCGCTTTAACCGCTTACTTGGTTGAAGCTTTCCAACGGTTTTCTAATGTGCGCAGCGCATCAATCCGTTCAGCCGTTTTTGGGTGGCTCAACAGCCATGCGGGGGGCTGTCCGTTCATTGACCCGCTCATGGCATCCAATTTTTTGAACAATGATATTTGGCCCGCCGTGCCAATGCCTGATTTGGTCAGAAGGGCGGCGGCATAGGCGTCTGCCTCATACTCGTCATTGCGGCTTAGGCGGGCAGCCAACATGGACGTGAGCATGTTAGCGATCCAAACCCCAACAAATGGGATATAGCGGCCCAAGACCATCGACAACATTGTGCGCAAAGCATTTTGACCCGAAAAGTCGATCATGCGACGACGCGAGTGACCAAGGGCAACATGACCCAATTCATGCGCGATCACGCTGGCCAGTTCATCTGCGCTGACCTCTCCATCTTGAAATTTCTTATAAAAACCGCGGGTGATGAAGATGCGCCCATCAGGGGCAGCCAAGCCGTTGATCTGATCGATTTCGTAAATATGAACGCGAATGCGGGGCAAGTCCAAAGACGCCGCCATTTGATTGCTAAGCTGTCCCAGCATTGGATCACGCAGTTCCGTGGACTCCGCATCAAGGCGACGTGCAGTCTGCCATGCGGAAAACCGGTACATGGCAAAACCATAAACCAATGCGATAAGAATGGGGGCAAGTTTTAGCATTACATAGATATGGGGCTAAGACTGACGGATCGCAACGGCTTGCATCACTTATCCCACGCGACAGGCATTTTTGTTGGTCCTCGAAAGGCCCAGCCCTTGAAGGGGGTTGGTTTAGTAAGCCAAAGGTTGGGCAAGTGCTCAAAGGCTAAGGGCAGCGCGACCTCGGCAACCAAGCAACGTGCAGCAGAGGCACCAGCGCAGAAATGGGGCCCCGCACCAAAGCTGATCGCAGATTGGGTGTTGCGTGTGATGTCAAATGTATCTGGCGCTGAAAAATGCGCTTCATCCCGTCCGGCTGAGCCAAACATAAAGAACACGCGATCTTCTGGCATAAGCGTGATGTCACCAATGATATCATGCTTAACCACGCGGCGAGGTGACATTCCGATAGGTGCCATCCAACGGGTATATTCGGTGAAGGCATCAAGCCACGTTGCATCGCCATTGCGGATCATAGCCAGTTGACTGGGATGTTTGATGAGCGCCCAAATGGTGCCCGCAATAGCATCACGTGGTTCGTTTTGTCCGCCAGAAATGATCAATTTGATGTTGGCGCTTAGGCTCTCATCGCTCATCCCAGCGTCTTGCATCACCTTCAGTGCGCTGTGATCTGGGGGCAGGTCACGGGCAAATTGGATGTGATCATCAATCAATCGGGTCGCGCGGTTGCAACGGGTTGTTATCTTTGCATCGCCTTGAAAATTTGAACATCCGTCAATCATTGCCTGACTAACGGTGTCCATCTCAAGGTTGCTCATCGATTCCAGGCCTGTGATGGCCCTAAGGGCTGCGGCAGACACTGGCATCGCATAATCACGCACAAGGTCGCATTTGCCTTTATCCATCAGCGTTTTGATATGATCAGCAGCAGTTGCTTCAAAGATCGGTTTCCAATGGTCATGAACAGTGCGGGGGCTAAGGGCAGGGAACAAAATACGCCGTTCAGCCATATGATCGTCGCCATCCTTGCGCATCATGTTCTGCCCCATCAACTGGGTCATTAGGCCGTCTGGTTGATCGGAGGAGAACACATCCACCCGTTTTTCGTGAATATGAATATCATCGCGTCGGGTAAACAGCGTGGCATTCAATTCAGGGACAAATGTAATAGGAGCCTGTGCCCGCATCTTTGCCAGGGCAGGATATGGATCGTGTGAAAAGCTGGTCAAATCGATATGCGTGATGGGCGCTGTATTCATTGGTAGACGCTAAAGGACACAGTGGCGTCGAAGCAAGAGATAAGGTTTGATTGAGCGGGATTGGGATTTGCGTCATACTGTTCGTAATTGAAGGGATGTTGAATTATGAGCGATCCAGAAGCGACTTTTTACGATATCGGGTATGGTATTGCGGAGGCCGAGGCCTCGCAGATGTTTGGTAAGAAGTGTTTTAAGGCAGGAAAAGGTGGGAAACCTTTCGTCTCGTTTTTTCAGGATTGTATGGTTTTCAAACTGAATGGCACGGACCATACGCAAGCTTTGGCCCTTGAGGGGGCACATCTGTTTGATCCATCAGGCAAAGGCCGTGCAATGAAGGAATGGGTGCAAGTGCCCTTTGATCATGTGGCGGCATGGCCATCATTTGCTGATGCAGCCCATAGATATGTACTGTCGCTCTAACTTTTTAAGCAAAGATAACTTACGGGCGATTTTTGATATTAGGGGGCAGGGGAGTCTTACAAAGGCGAGATAGAAGACCGCGTGGAGTTAGGTTTTTTTGGCTATGTTTTTTGCCGCACCAATGTACATTCAAGACCGGTTTGCGCTTGAATTTCAGCGTGCTCGAAATTGTCGCCTGCTCGGAAACAAGGCTTTCTAGTTTTGTATTGTCCGCAAGGATAAAAAGGAGACTTTTCCGTTTGACGTATCATGACGCAATATCGTGCGGTCTGCGGATCCGGCAAGAAAGCCACAAAAATAATTGAGAGCGTGGCAATAGGTTCGATAATAAGAATCCCAACATAGTTCAATTTAACTAAGGTTAAAAATATGGGCGCATATGAACGGTATTCAGGCAAATTTTAGATGATCGAGGATGTTCAGAACTTTATTAACGAGTTAGTCCCTTCATGCCTTTTTCAAGGCCGGACAAGGTCATTGGAACCATACGGTCCGCTCCAAAAATTTCTTGGACCATTTGGATGGAGTGGGTGTAGTTCCAATATTGCTCGGGGATTGGATTGATCCAAAGATGACTTTTCCATTGCTCACGCGCGCGTTCTAGCCAAACCTGTCCGCTTTCTGCGTTCCAGTGTTCATTGGCACCGCCAGGATATGCAATTTCATACGGTGACATAGACGCGTCACCCACAAAAATACATTTGTAGTCAGGACCATAAGTCCGCAGGATTTCCTGTGTAGCCATCTGCGCGTCCCAACGGCGGCGATTGTCGCGCCACACGCCTTCATAAAGGCAGTTGTGAAAATAGAAATGTTCGAGGTGTTTGAATTCAGTACGCGCGGCTGAAAACAACTCTTCAACCACTTTGATGTGCGGATCCATTGATCCACCAACATCAAGAAACAACAGAACTTTGACGGAATTACGCCGTTCTGGTCGCGTTTTAACGTCCAAATAACCATTTTCGGCAGTAGCGCGAATGGTACCGTTTAAATCAAGCTCTTCCGCTGCCCCGTCACGTGCCCATTTGCGCAGCCGTTTCAGTGCCACCTTGATGTTGCGCGTACCGAGCTCGACAGTGTCGTCCATATTTTTGAATTCGCGCTTGTCCCAAACTTTGGTCGCGCGTCGATGACGGGATTCTTTTTGACCAATCCGCACACCTTCAGGATTGTAACCATATGCGCCGAACGGAGAGGTGCCCGCTGTTCCAACCCATTTGTTGCCGCCCTGATGGCGTTTTTCTTGCTCTTTAAGCCGCTCTTTCAGGGTTTCCATCAGTTTTTCAAAGCCACCCATCGCTTCGATTTCTGCTTTCTCTTCTTCGCTAAGATGCTTTTCCGCAAGCTTTTCCAGCCAATCGGCTGGTATATCAACTGCTTCCAAAACTTGTTCAAGTTGGATGTTCTCAAGCCCCTCAAAGGCTGCGGCAAAAGCGCGGTCGAACTTGTCGATGTTGCGTTCGTCTTTGACCATCGAAACACGTGCAAGGTAGTAAAACGCATCAACGTCATAGGTGGCAAGACCAGCCTTCATACCTTCAAGAAACGCAAGGAATTCGCGCAAAGAAACTGGCACACCGTTTTTACGCAACGCTTCGAAGAATGGGATAAACATTAGGAAAGGACCCTATCAAGGACCACCGTTATAATGAGGGCAACAACAACAAACGCCATTGCGAAACCAGCCGCATGTTGGGCGATGTCCAGCCCATTGCCACCACGACGTTTGCCTGTGATTCCGCCGAAAATTGCACCAATCAGTGCTGCCACAAGTACGATCATATCTGTATAAGCCCTAAGCTGTTAGCTGCGGCCTTTTTTCAGCGGGGAAAGTGACGAAATTTCGCGCAACTTGGCCCGCACGGCCCAATCTGGTCCAAAGCCGTATCGCGCCCATCCAAGACTGTCCAGTCTGACGGTACGTGCTTCTGCGGAACGTCCGGTCAGATCAAGGGCTTCGGCCCGAAGTAGCAGTAAAGTGGATAGCAAAATAGCATTTTCATTGCGCGCGGCGCGGTCAATATGTGGGCCAATCAACCTTAGAGCACTGGTGCCGTCGCCTTGTGTGACAGCATGTGCTGCAAGCTGGGTGGCGACGTAAGCGCGGTGTAAATCGGCGCCTGGTGTCGCGGCATAATATCTATCAGCAGCCAGAAAATGTTGATAAGCAACTTTTGGGGCCGAGGCCAATAAGATACGCCCATTCGCATAATGCGCAAATGCACGGCGATGATCGCTCCATCCCATAGCTGTGGCTATTTCCAAGGCTTGGTTTCCAGCTGCGATCCGTTGGGATGTGGTACTATTGGGGCCAAGCGCGGATTGAATTGCTTGGGACCATGCTTTGGGTGTGCGGGTGGCGAACTTTGCAGCGCGACCTTTCCCAGCGGGATTAATACGGTTGAGAATACGCGGTAGGGCTTGTGCCACTTGTCCGCGGGTCATACCGCTGCGCAATTCTGGCGAATAATACGCTTTGAGCATCATCATATCAAAACCTGTCAATACGGTATGCACATTGTCGTCGTTAAAGACGCTGTCGGGCAGGCGGTAAAGATCGTTCAATGGTCCAATGGCTTGCGCCAATTCTTCATGTAGGCAATCGCGGACTTCTTGTGGGCTTGCGTCGTTTGGCAAAAAGATCGCCAATTGCTCGCGCTTTTTCAAGTTTGCCCAATTTGTCTTGGCTGTACGCCGCGCAGACCGATATTCGCTAATGCTAGAGATATTAGGCACAACAAAACATGCAGCATGAGGTAAGACACGGCGGATTTCAGTCCGGCTGACGGCTTGGATTGTTACGTTGGCCTGTTTGGATGGGTTGGTTTGTCTAATGTCAATATTTGCTTCGGTGCGCAGGCGGTGCAGCAGTTTTGTCAGGTCAGATCCAAGGGTGGCTGGTGGAGCGCCTGTAACACGCACGGTAATTGGTTCTTCAAAACGGGTGAAGACAGGGAGGTCGCGACCACTTTCGAGCCGGAACGACAGCTCGATAAAATCAAGAGCAAGATTGCTGTTCGATTTGACAGGGCGAATTGGGCGAGGTGCGCCGAACGTCTTCATTGGTGGGAACGTACTTTCCGCAATCGCGCCGCGTGTCGCGGTATCTGATTGGGTTACTGGGACGCAGGCATTCAATACTAAAACCAGCGGAAGGACAAACCGGCGCATAGGGTTCATGCTGTGACCCTCGCGTATTTGATAAAGTCGCTGACTTCGGCAATTCGATCATAAAGTTTGCGGGCTTGTGTGTTCCCGTCTTGGGTCAGCCAGTAAACTGCGGGGGTGCCGTTGGCGTCAGCTGCACCGTAAACACCCTCGATCAGGGCACGACCGATACCTTTACCGCGCACGGCAGGGTCGGCGTATAGGTCTTGCAAGTAGCAGACATTTTCGACTTTCCAGCCATGACGATGGTATAGAAAATGGGTTAGCCCAACGATCTTGCCATCTAAGACAGCGACAAGTGCCTTAAAATCTTGCGGGTCATTCCCTAAAAGGCGGTCGAAAAATACATCAAAAGTAGCTGCAGGCACTGAGGATTTGTAAAACTCAAGATAGGCAGTCCAAAGGGCAGCCCAAGCGTCACGATCAGACGCCATCAAAGGGCGCACCTTAAGTGCGGAAATACTGGTCATTCGTTACTGCCTGCCTGCTCAATAGCCTCGGTTGGAGATCT
>JBLHPE010000107.1:0-8969 GCA_047624005.1 Ascidiaceihabitans sp. | reverse complement strand
CGATGGGACGTGTGGGCGAGGTTCTGATCCGCACATGGCAAACCGCCGACAAGATGAAAAAACAGCGCGGACGATTGCCCGAGGAAACTGGTGAAAACGACAACTTTCGGGTGCGCCGCTACATTTCCAAATACACTATTAATCCCGCTATTGCTCATGGCATCAGTCATGAAATAGGCAGCATTGCCGAGGGGAAGCGCGCCGATCTGGTGATGTGGGATCCCGCGTTTTTTGGTGTAAAACCCGAGATGGTTTTGATGTCTGGCACAATTGTTTCTGCACAAATGGGCGATCCGAATGCCTCTATCCCAACCCCACAACCGGTTTATTCACGACCGATGTTTGGGGCATTTGGGCGGTCTGTCGAGCGGTCAGCAGTCACGTTTGTTTCACAAGCAGCACATGCCGATGGTATTGGCAAAAAGCTAGGATTGGCAAAGGACACAGTGGCTGTGCGTAACACGCGTAACATTGGCAAGTCAGATTTAATCCTGAACAATGCAACACCGGACATCGAGGTAAACCCAGAGACGTACGAAGTTCGCGCAGACGGCATCTTGCTAACCTGCGAACCGGCAAAAGAGTTGCCAATGGCACAAAGGTATTTCTTGTTCTAATGACCGATTACACATGTTTTGAAATCCGCTCTGCGGGCACTTGGGCAAATGGTTTTGACCTGTGCGTTCTCACTTATGATCAACGTTTTTTGCGTCGAAAAGTCATAAAAACCGCACACGATCAGACCGTCTTGATCGACCTTGAGCATACAACGTCGCTCAATCATGGCGACGCCTTGTTGCTTGAGGATGGCCGCCTAATAGAAGTCATCGCAGCCGAGGAACCCTTGTTGCAAATTGCCGGCGACGACTTAGTTCGCCTCGCGTGGCATGTCGGTAATCGGCACACGCCGTGCCAAATCGAGGCGGACCGATTGCTGATCCAAGCCGACCCCGTGATTGGCCACATGCTTGAACATCTTGGGGCAGTTGTCACGTCAATCTCAGAGCCATTCACACCCGAAGGCGGCGCATACGGCCATGGCCGCACCCATGCCCACGAACACGTCCACACCGCACATGAGCATTAACGACAATACCCTCACTTTGGTGCAGCTTTTGTCGGCGTCGTTTCCTGTTGGCGCATTCGCTTATTCCCATGGTTTAGAGGCGGTCATCGATGATGGAACAATCAAGAATGCGCAGGACTTAGAAGGTTGGCTACACAGCTTGCTTACGCATGGCAGCGCGCGGGCTGACGCTGTACTTTTGAATGTAGCGTTCGCAGCTGAATACACTGAAATCAATGCTATCGACACATCTGCTAGAGCGTTTGCCACATCAAAGGAACGCCTCAAGGAAACGGACCTGCAAGGTGTCGCATTTTGCGAAACGGCCTCTAAGGTTTGTGGCCTTAATCTAAGTCAACTCACATACCCTGTCGCGGTTGGACACACTGCTAGATTAATGAATTTGGACGTCGAATTGACAACGGCAATGTATCTACAAGCCTTCGTCGGAAATCTGTGCGCCGCAGCAATGCGCCTTGTTCCTTTAGGCCAAACAGACGGCCAGCTGGTTCAAGCAGCACTGAAGGAGGTTTGCCTTTCAGTTGCCGCCAACGTGCAAGGCGCAACCTTAGATGACCTTCACAGCAGCACATTTCTGTCCGACATCGCGTCCATACGCCACGAAACTCAATATTCGCGAATTTTTCGCACTTAAAGGAATTCCAAAAATGTCAAAGCACGGTCCATTGCGTATTGGTATCGGTGGCCCTGTTGGGGCAGGAAAAACGACGCTTACGGCGGCGCTTGCTAAATTACTGCACCCGCATTTTTCTATCGGCGTGATCACCAATGACATCTACACCCAAGAAGATGCAGAAGCGCTGATGCGGATGCAAATTCTACCACAAGATCGCGTTATCGGGGTCGAAACAGGGGGATGTCCACACACCGCAATCAGGGAAGACGCGTCAATTAATCTTGCAGCCATTGCTGAAATGCGCAGCCGTCACGTCGATCTTGAAATTGTGTTTATCGAAAGCGGTGGCGACAATCTGTCGGCGACCTTTAGCCCTGAACTGGCCGATCTCACCATCTACGTGATTGATGTGGCAGCGGGTGAAGAAATTCCACGTAAAGGCGGGCCCGCCATCACGAAATCAGACATCTTGGTAATCAACAAAACGGATCTAGCACCTTATGTTGGCGCATCATTGGACGTCATGCGGCGTGACGCGGCTAAAATGCGTGGCGATGGACCATCCATATTTACGTCATTGCGTAACAATGAGGGCACCGACGAAGTTCTAGCACTTTTGGCTAAATTAGGCGGCATCGCTGTCCCTAATGTTTAGACAAGCACCTGCGCATAAAGCTCTTCGCGGCTCACGTCGCTTGCGCGTTTGTTAAAGATAACTTCGCCACGTTGCAGGACCAAAAACTCTGACCCAAGATCATAAGCAAAGTCAAAGAACTGCTCGACCAACACGATCGCCATATTGCCTTCTTCGCACAGGATACGGATCACGTCGCCAATTTGCTGAATGATATTAGGCTGAATGCCCTCTGTTGGTTCATCCAGCAACAACACCCGTGGTTTGGTAATCAATGCGCGGGCAATCGCCAACTGTTGCTGTTGCCCGCCTGACAAATCCCCTCCGCGCCGATCAATCATTTCTTTGAGAACTGGGAATAGATCAAAAATATGATCTGGAATCTTATGATTTTTACCCGACACACAAGCAAACCCCGTCTCTAAATTTTCGCCCACCGTCATCATTGGGAACACTTCGCGCCCTTGAGGGACATAGGCAATGCCAGCCCGCGCGGCGTCGTAGGCACTTGGATGATTGAGGGGTTGATCATCCAGTAGCATCGATCCTTCGACATAAGGATGCCGTCCGGAGATCGCGCGCAGCAAACTGGTTTTACCAACACCGTTGGTGCCCATCACAGTTGTCACCTCACCGATTTTGGCATTCAAGTTGATGCCATGTAAGATCTGGCTTTGGCCGTATTTGAGCGTGAGGTCTTTGATTTGCAACATATCTTATCGTCCTAAATAAACGTCAATGACGTCTTGATTTTGCGTAACATGATCTAAAGAACCTTCGGCCAAAACCGACCCTTGATGCAGCACTGTGACCTTGCAATTCAAGCGACGCACAAATTCCATGTCGTGTTCGACCACTACAACCGCTCGGGTCTTCGCGGCTCGCACCAGCAGATCTGTAGTGTGTTCGCGCTCCGCCGGTGTCATCCCTGCTGCGGGTTCATCTACTAGCAAAAGCCGGGGGTCTTGCGCGAGCAACATCCCAATTTCCAACCATTGTTTTTGCCCGTGGCTCAGTGCGCCAGACATTTGCTCCAACGCATCTGTCAGCCCGATTTCGTCGCTGACTGCGCGCACGCGTTCCTCACGATCATCAACCCCGCGTTTGAGCAGGATATCAAAAGGACCACGCGGGTTTTTCAAAGCCATCTCGATGTTCTCGCGAACAGTTTGCGCCTCAAAGACAGTCGGTTTCTGAAACTTGCGCCCGATACCTTCTTGGGCGATTTGGCTCTCGTTCATTCCAATAAGCGAGATTGATTTCTCGCCCCATAATATGTGACCCTGATCCGGTTTAGTCTTACCAGTCACGATATCCATAAACGTCGTCTTACCCGCGCCGTTCGGTCCGATCACAGCCCGTAGTTCAGGTTCAGCAATTTGGATCGACAAGTTGTTGATTGCCTTAAAGCCATCAAAGCTGACACTGACACCGGACACTTCCAAAAGCGTATTCATGCCTTTCCCTCCTTTTTGGATTGGAGCAAATCAAACAACCCACCAATGCCCTTTGGAAAGAACAAGGTCACGGCAACAAATGTGAGCCCAAGCAGGACCAACCACCAGTCTGTCCACTTGACGATGTAAAAGCCAAGGTTGATGTCAGGTGCGCCGCCCCCCGTGAACCATGACGACATCAGCGAAACGACAGCAGCACCGATGACCGCACCGTAAAGACGACCACGACCACCGATCGCGACCCAGACCGCCAGATAGATCGATGCAATTGGCGTGATTTCTGCTGGGTTGATAATTCCTGCTTGAGGGTAGTAAAGCGCTCCCGCTATCCCAGCCACCATCGCTGTGATTGTGAAGACAAACAGTTTGTAGCTTTCGACGTGGTACCCAAGGAACCGCACACGGTTTTCATCGTCACGCACCGCTCGGATCACAGAACCTAATTTGCCTGACGTGATCCATGCAAACAGGACATAGCCCGCGCCAAGAGCGGCGGCTGACGCCCAGAAAAACCATAACGATAAGTTCGCCTGCGAGACGTCAGATAGCCCCGGAATATTCTGCAATCCAGACAGTCCGTTGTTGCCGCGTAATCCAGTGTCGTTTTGGAAAAAGTATAGCGATAAGGCCAGTGTCATGGCTTGTGTCAGAATGGATAAATACACACCTGTCACGCGACTGCGAAACGCCAACCATCCGAACACCAACGCCAGTAAACCGGGGACAAGGACAACGGCAAGAAGCTGCAATGTCAGTGAATGGGAAAACGCCCAAATCATGGGGAATTCAGAACTGCCAACAACCCCGAATATCTGGGTCCCGACAGCCTCTGTGATTTCGTCAGCTGTGGGCGGTAAAACACCGCTTTCCAACGATGTCACGACGATGTCGCGAGTACGTTCATACATCAGCCACATGCCAATCGCGTATCCCCCGATACCAAAGAACGCAAAATGCCCAAGACTTAGGATGCCACAATACCCCCAGACAACGTCCATCGCGATGGCGACCAAACACAGGCACAGCGTTTTGCCCAATGTCTTGAGGAACGAGGTCGAGATGACGCTGTTGCCCGTTGCCTCGCTGAAAATCGTGACGAAAACGGTGAAGACAGCCAACCCCAATAGGAACCAAAGCACAGATGGGTTTTGTGCGATAAAGGAACGTTTCATAATCAGTCGCCCGCCGCGCGGCCCTTAAGGGCGACAATGCCCTTTGGCCGGAATTGAATGAACAAAATGACGAATAGGATCATGTAGGTTTGCGCCGCCAGTGTGTTGGATGGGTTAAACCATTCGATCCCCTTTTGACCGAAACCGATCATCGCGGCCCCAGCAAGCGTACCCCAGACGTTCCCGACCCCGCCCACAACAACGGTCATAAAACTTTGGACGATGTAGTCAGACCCCATCTCGGACGTCACCTTGGCGTAAAGCCCGATCGCAACCCCAGCGATCCCAGCAATGCCTGAGCCAAGCCCGAAGGTCAGCATGTTGATCCGGTCCGGATTGATCCCCATTGAGGATGCCATCCCTGGGTTTTGGGTCACCGCACGCACCTCAAGGCCCAAACGGGTACGTTTGAGGATGTAGAGGATCAAGGTAAGGAACGTCAGCGCGAGGATAAAGATAGCGATGCGAATGTAACTGATCTGGATGACGTCATTCATAACCCACGCCCCTGCCAACCAATCAGGTGATGTTAGTGGGCGGGCCTGCGTGCCAAAGATGTTTTTGGCCAGTTGTTGCAGCGCGATTGAAATTCCGAAGGTGGCCAACAATGTCTCAAGCGGACGATCATATAACCAGCGGATCACCAAGCGCTCCATTGCGACACCAGCCGCGAAGGTGATGGCAAATGCTACGGGCAAAGCGACGATGATCGACACTGTATAATTGGGGACAAGTTGCTGCACGACATAGCCCGCATATGCACCCATCATGATGAATTCACCGTGGGCCATGTTGATCACCCCCATGACCCCGAATGTGATTGCAAGTCCGATTGCCGCTAGGAAAAAGATCGAAGCTAGGGAAAGCGCATCAAGGGAAAGGTCGATCATTTGCGCGGCCCCGACACGTGTCTCAACAGAGGACAGCGCGATCTTTGCAGCATCCGTGATTTCGGCGTTTGGCTCGCTGTAAAGCTCGAAAAAGGTATGGCGCATCAGCGCCTCGTCCCTTTTGGAAAGCGTTACAAGTTCTGGGACTAAACCGCTGTGTGCAAGAGCGTTATATGCCTCAATTCTCAAATCTGGATCAGACAACTGAGCGATGGGAATGCTACCGATACGCCCAACGACAATATTCGCTTCAAGGGCTTGGCGGATGTCTTTTGAAGTTTGAATTCGTGGCGCTAATTCAGCCTCAACCAATTCAGCATATGCAGCCTCTGCGTCCACAAATGGATCAAGGATCGTGGCGATGTTACCGGTAGGTTCCACCAGTGCCACGCCGCTTGATTTGCTAAGTATCTGGTTCAGCACTGCACGCGCCTCGACAGACGTATCCGTTGCGAGGCTTTCAATTGCCCCGATGCGCGCAACCGCATCCTTTGCAAAACGGGCGGACAAAAAAACAGCAAGCTGGATTTTGCGCGCGCGTAAATAATCGTCAGTCTCGACATCAATTGAGGCGATTAAAGGTTCCAATTGGCTGGCACCAGGTCGGCGCGCAATCGATGCTACAGCAGTTGACCGTCGCCCCAAATCTGGATCAGACAATTGAAATTGTACCAACGCTGTTCCGATCAAACGCCGCACACCACCATTGGGCTTCATCTGCTTAAATTCGTTTTTTTCGCCTTGATAGGAGACACCACTGTCGATGTCCTCCCAAGACAACACATCCCCTTTTGATGTCCCGACAACGAACAAACCGTCCGCGCCTTGCCATATGTTTTTCTCGGCCCATTGCTCAAGAAACACAGTGACCTGTGGCGATCTTGATCCCGCTAGATCCTCCAGTACAAGACCCACAGAACTGCGGGATGGTTTAGCAATCTCATCAGAATGCGTTTGAAGGATAGGTTGTAAGTCTTGCGCTAAGGCCGCAGTAAAGCCACCAAAGAACAACATGCAAGCGAACATAATGCAGCGCATATTAGTCTTTCAGAAAATAGGATAATGAAGCAGGCGCAAGGGATCAACCGATCCCCCGCGCCCGTTTGGTCATTTTAGTAGTTTGATGTCAGCTGAACGCAGGTCTTGGTTTCTATGTTGTACATACCGCAACCCAGTTTTTTCCAATCAGACTTAAGTACGGCAGAGGCTGGCAAAAAGTCGGTCCATGCGTCGCCATTCACTTCTGATGTTTGGCTGATGATATCGAATTGACCATCCGCTGTGATTTCACCGATCAACACTGGTTTGGCCAAGTGATGGTTTGGCAACATGACGGCAGTCCCGCCTGTTAGGTTCGGGAATTCCTGACCGTACATTGCAGTACGAACCGCATCAACATCAGTAGAGGCAGCAGCCGTTACCGCGTTTACCCACATGTTAAAGCCAATGTAGTGGGCCTCCATAGGATCGTTGGTCACGCGTTCTTCGCCAGCAAAAGCTCTCCATGATGCGATGAAATCGGTGTTTGCTTGGCTTTCAGCAGACTGAAAATAGTTCCACGCCGCGAGGTGGCCAACAAGGTTGGAAGTGTCCAAACCTGACAGTTCTTCCTCGCCAACCGAAAAAGCGACAACTGGAATGTCGTCCGCTGAGATGCCGGCCGCTGCCAGCTCTTTGTAAAAGCCAATATTTGCGTCGCCGTTGATTGTTGAAATCACGCCAACCTGTTTGCCATCCTCACCCAAAGCAACAACATCAGCGACGATTGTGGCCCAGTCAGAGTGACCAAAAGGCGTGTAGTTGACGAAGATGTCGTCGGCTGCGATGCCATTGTCCGTGAGGTATTGTTCGAGAATGTTATTGGTTGTGCGGGGATAGACATAGTCGGTTCCAAGAAGTGCGAATTTTTCAACACCCAATTCTTCTAGGAAATAATCAACCGCTGGGATGGCCTGCTGGTTTGGTGCTGCACCTGTGTAGAATACGTTTTTGGAACTTTCTTCGCCCTCGTATTGCACGGGGTAGAACATCAGACCGTTCAATTCTTCAAGCACAGGCAGCGCTGATTTGCGTGATACAGATGTCCACGACCCAAAGATAACATCAACTTCGCTAACCGTCAGCAATTCACGAGCTTTTTCGGCAAACAAGGGCCAGTTGGACGCGGGATCAACAACAACGGCTTCGATCTGACAGCCCAAAAGACCACCAGCCGCGTTTTGTTGTTCGATTAGCATAAGCATCGTGTCTTTAAGCGTCGTTTCTGAAATGGCCATCGTTCCAGACAATGAATGAAGTACACCAACTTTAATTGGGGCCGCGCATTCAGCAGCAGCAGCGCCACCAACAATGGAAATTGTCAGCGCGGATATGGACGTGAGCAAAGTGTTTCGAATAGTCAAAGGTTAAACCCCCTAGGTTCAACTGCGCTCATGTTCCAGGGGTGCTAGGCAACCAAGGATCAGAGTGATAGTCAGGGACCGCAGCTCTCTTGTTGCAGCCATGCGGGGGTCGTTATCTACCAGGATTGCACCCTCGCGTGGCATTGAATTGCTCCATTTGGAACGATTCAATTGTTGTGCTGCTGGATGCCAAAGCTCAATGTGTGAAGGGCTAAAGGTACAAAGCACCAGAAGATTTGCTTAAAATTTTACCACTAAAAATGATCTCGCTCAAAAAAGTGGCACTATTATTTTCTGAAAACGGGTGTGTTTTGAAATGGTTTAAATCTCCGCCTTCTGGCAGGGTGTGACCTTAAAGCTGGACCTTCTTTTTGTATCTGCATTTAAAGACTACTCTTAACTCTGGGCACTTTTGATTTGTGATATGGAGCGATGAAAGCCGCCATTCGGGCACATGCAGCGAATGGCTAGAAGGTTCTTATCATGATACTCGAGCTCTCAAAGTGATGCAAACGTCACCAATGGCCAGTCTAGGGACGCTGCGGAGTGGAAATCGTGTTCGGCTTGCAAACCAATTGCAGCTCTGCGGACCAGGACGAAGCCGCTCTCGCGGCAATGGTGCTTGTTGCGGGTGTTTTGCGCTGACTTTAGCCGAGTGCATTTTGAGATCTAGTGAACCTGTTTGACGATTGGGGCTTCTCAAACGTCAAA
>JBLHPE010000106.1:0-9284 GCA_047624005.1 Ascidiaceihabitans sp. | reverse complement strand
CATAATCCATTGCAAACACCGAAACACGGTCATCCCCATCCAAATTCCCCGCAGAAATCAACTGACGATTACCAGGATAATCTGCAAATCCAATGGTCGTTTCGTCAATCAGCTTGATAAACCCAACAGCACCCCCGCGATGTTGGATATAAGGCCAACCCGTTTCGCCCACAGTCGCAATATAGATCGTGCTTTGGTTCAGCAAAAACGCGATCTCGTCTGGACCAATCTTTTGCCGCTCAATTTGAGAATAGCGCGATGCAAACTTTCCTTTGCTAGCGATACCGTCTTGGCGGGCCTCAACTGCCGCCGTGAACATCATCTCGTCATATCGTGCCATTGTTGCGCCCCTCGTCCATCCGTTTCCCAACCATAGTCTGGCATTTAGGAATACGCATCCCAATTCCCCGCACCACAGCAAAGCGCCCCTTCCCCTTGGCCATTGGTTTCGCTATCTGCTGTGGCAACCTAAAAATACCGCTCCACCAAAGGATACTGCCCCCATGGCCTTGGAAAAAAAATTCGACGCGACAACCGCAGAACCCCGTTTGTACCAAGCATGGGAAGCCGCAGGCTGCTTTACTGCAGGCGCGAATGCCAAACCCGAGGCATCCAGCTATTGCATCATGATCCCGCCGCCAAACGTCACGGGCGTTTTGCACATGGGCCACGCGTTCAACAACACGCTGCAAGACATCATGATGCGCTGGAAACGGATGCAGGGCTTTGACACGTTGTGGCAACCGGGCACCGATCACGCAGGCATCGCGACGCAGATGGTGGTGGAGCGTAAGCTGGCTGAAACACAGCAACCTTCCCGCGCTGAAATGGGGCGCGAGGCGTTCCTTAAAAAGGTTTGGGAGTGGAAAGAAGAGTCCGGCGGCCAGATCATCAACCAACTCAAACGCCTTGGTGCGTCTTGTGATTGGGACCGCGAGGCGTTCACCATGTCGGGCAATTTCCCTGACGCCGTGATCAAAGTCTTTGTTGAGATGTACAACAAGGGTCTGATCTATCGCGGCAAACGTCTGGTCAATTGGGACCCGCATTTCGAGACAGCGATTTCCGATCTTGAGGTCGAAAACATAGAAACAGCAGGCCACATGTGGCACTTCAAATACCCGCTCGCAGGTGGCGCGACCTATACCTACGTTGAAAAAGACGAGGATGGAAACGTCACGCTTTCCGAGGAGCGCGACTACATTTCAATCGCAACAACCCGTCCTGAAACAATGCTTGGTGACGGCGCAGTTGCAGTGCATCCATCGGATGAGCGTTACGCGTCAATCGTTGGAAAACTATGCGAAATTCCGGTTGGTCCAAAAGAACATCGCCGTCTGATCCCAATCATCACGGATGAATATCCTGACAAGGATTTCGGCTCTGGTGCGGTCAAGATCACCGGTGCGCATGACTTTAACGACTACCAAGTTGCCAAACGCTGCGGCATCCCAATGTTCAATCTGATGGACACAAAGGCCGCGATGCGCGCTGATGGAAAACCATATGCCGAGGAAGCCGCGATTGCCCAAGCGATTGCGAATGGAACGCAAGAATTCGACGAGGCTATGATCGCCGCGATGAACCTTGTGCCCGAAGAATACCGTGGCATGGACCGGTTCGAGGCGCGTAAGAAAGTCGTCAAAGACATCACCGACGAAGGGCTGGCTGTTATGGTCTCTGTCGTGGATATCGACGAGGAAGGCCAAGAAAGTTCCAAGCTGATCCCGTATGTTGAGAACAAGCCGATCATGCAGCCATACGGTGACCGATCAAAGGTTGTGATCGAACCCTTGCTGACGGATCAATGGTTTGTGGACACGGACCAGATCGTTCAGCCCGCGCTGGATGCTGTGCGCAACGGCGACGTGAAAATCATGCCAGAGAGCGGCGAGAAGGTTTATTACAACTGGCTGGACAATATCGAGCCATGGTGCATCTCACGCCAGCTTTGGTGGGGACATCAGATTCCGGTTTGGTATGGACTAAGCATTTCAGAAACCAGCCCTGACTTACAATCGGAAGGGCATGATCCTGTTTCCATCGATATCTATCAAAACAAGGAAACTGGTCAACTAAGTTGGGAAGAGCGTTTTTGCGCCTCTTCTCAGGATGAAGCAATTGAAGCTGCCGCCACTTATGCAAATTCGCGCATTCCTAATCACTTTACTACGATCAGCGCCTTTGACGATCACGCCGCGGCATTGAGCTTCGGCGCGGCAAATCCTACCCACTATTGCATCTACCGTGACCCCGATGTCCTAGACACATGGTTCTCCTCCGGCCTTTGGCCTATCGGCACCCTCGGCTGGCCTGAAGACACGGACGCGCTCAAACGGTATTTCCCGACCTCTGACCTGATCACAGGCCAAGACATCCTGTTCTTCTGGGTTGCGCGGATGATGATGATGCAGCTTGCCGTCGTCGATGAAATCCCGTTCAACACCGTCTACCTGCACGGCCTTGTGCGCGATGCCAACGGTAAGAAGATGAGCAAATCAACGGGCAACGTCATCGACCCGCTCGACATCATCGATGAATACGGCGCCGACGCGTTGCGCTTTACCAATGCGGCGATGGCCTCCCTTGGTGGTGCGTTGAAGCTGGATACAAAACGGATTGAGGGCTACCGCAACTTCGTGACCAAGCTGTGGAACGCCGGCACCTACGGCGATTTCAAAGGCACGTTTGATGTGCCCCATTCCGACGGCGTGCCAGAGACCAATCTGCCGCTGAACAAATGGATCAAAGGCGAGATCGCCAAGACCCGCGAGGCCGTGGACGCAGCCCTTGAAACCTACCGCTTCAACGACGCCGCCAGCACGCTGTACAGCTTTGTCTGGAACACCTTCTGCTCGCAATATCTGGAGTTCACCAAACCCGTTCTAGACGGTGATGACGCGGCTGCGGCGGCTGAAACCAAGGCGACATATGCGTGGGCGTTCGATCAATGTTTGATCTTGCTCCACCCAATCATGCCATTCGTGACCGAAGAACTTTGGGGCGCAAAAGAACGCCCTAAAATGCTGGTCCACACCGATTGGCCAACATACACCGCAGCCGATCTGGTTGACGCGCAAGCCGACGCCGATCTGTCATGGACCGTCGCGATGATCGAGGCGATACGATCTGCCCGCGCCCAAATGAACGTCCCCGGCGGTGACTTTGTACCGTTGGTTGTTGTGGGCATGGATGACGGCGCGAAATCCGCATGGGCGCAGAACGAGGCGTTGATCAAACGCTTTGCCCGCATCGAAAGCCTGACGTCCGTTGATACAATGCCGAAAGGAACTGCAGCTTTGGCTGTCAGCGGCGGCGCATTTGGCATTCCATTGGATGGGATCATTGACGTGGCTGCGGAAAAAGCGCGGCTTGAAAAGACATTGGGCAAATTGGCCAAGGAATTGGGCGGCTTACGTGGTCGTCTGAACAACCCCAAATTCGCAGCCAGTGCCCCGCCGGAAGTTCTTGAAGAGACCAAAGCCAATTTGGCCCTACGCCAAGACGAAGAAGCCAAGCTGAAAGACGCCTTGTCGCGTCTTGCCGAGCTTGGCTAAATCAAATCACCATTGCGCTCCAAGCTAGGGGCGCAATGGTTATTTAAAGACGGCTGGGCGTTTACCAAGCGTCGCCGCAACAACTTCCATTTGTTCTGGTTTGCCGATCAATTCGGCCTGCTCTTGGCTTTCTGCCAACAGGATATCGGCGTCAGTCGCAGTCTCAGCCAAAACCATCAGACGTTTTGCTGCCCGAATAGCCGAAGGACTGCGCCCCGCAATCTCTGCCGCCAATTCCATCGCAGCGGCCAGTGGGTCGTCAGCCAATTCAGTGACCAATCCCCAGGCCAGAGCTTGATCCGCCAACACTGGCGTCGCGGTGTAGGTCAATTTGCGCATCACATCAGGTGCCACCAGTTTAGGCAGCAGAACCATGCCACCCATATCCGGCACGATGCCCCATTTCAGCTCCATCACAGCGATCTTCGTATCAGGTGCTGCAATCCGAATGTCAGCGCCCAGCGCTAATTGACACCCTGCCCCAAACACAGGACCGTGCAACGCAGCAATCACTGGGATCGGCAAACGCGCCCAGATCATTGCGACCTCTTGCCATTGATTTGTGGTGCTGTCGCCATGGGTGCGTGGCATCAACTTTTCTTCGGGCGTGCCGCCAAGCATTTGGCCAAGACTGCCAATATCGATCCCTGCGCAGAAGGCTTTGCCTTCGCCAGACAACACCGCGACGCGCGCATCCGAGGCTGCGACTTCTTCACCCGCAGCAATGATCGCTGTGATCATATCCTGATCCACCGCGTTCATCTTGTCGCTGCGGGTCAGGCGCACATGCGCAATGTGGTTTTCATAGGTGACGGATACGCGGGCCATGATGTTTCTCCATTTAGATTTGGGACACATCAGCCGATTACAGGTGCAATTGCCAGTGATACGTTAGGGCACGAAGCGTTCGACTGCACGCATCATACCGAGGCCTTTGTCATAGACCAGTTTAACGATCCACCGACCCCGTGATGCTTTTGCGGCAATACCTATACCAGACGGCACAAACCGAACGGCCACTGCGGCGGCTGTGGCTGCCAAAAATCCTCTGCGTGTTAGCTTGGTCATTTTCAGCCCTCCAGTTGCGAACCATTCTCAAATATACCATTTGACGGCTAATTTCAAGGCTTGCCCGTTGCCCGCACCTTAGGCTACCCCTTTGAAATGACAGATTTTCGCTTTACCGCCCTCGCCCAATCCTTGCCTTCGACCGTGCCGTTTGTTGGTCCTGAAACCCAAGAACGGGCGCAGGGTCGGCCATTTCAGGCGCGACTTGGGGCGAACGAAAACATCTTTGGTCCATCACAAAAAGCGATCCATGCGATGGCTGAAACCCCACAATGGATGTACGGCGACCCTGAAAGTTACGATTTACGTCAGGCATTGGCACAACATCACGGATGCACTCCGGATCATATCATGGTGGGCGAAGGGATCGACGGGTTGCTTGGCTATTTGGTCCGCCTGTTTGTGAGCGAAGGTGACGCGGTTGTTACCTCGGACGGAGCCTATCCAACCTTCAACTACCACGTCGCAGGCTTTGGTGGCACCTTGCACAAAGTCGCTTATGTTGACGATCACGAGGACCCGGCCAGCTTAATGCAAAAGGCAGCAGACGTAGACGCGAAACTGGTCTATCTGGCCAATCCAGACAACCCGATGGGGACTTGGCACAAAGGCGCTGCAATTATTAAAACACTCGATGCTCTGCCAAAAGGCTGCGTCATGGTTTTGGACGAAGCTTACGTCGAAACCGCCCCAGCTGGAACCGAAACCAAGGTTGATCCAGATGACCCGCGTGTGATCCGTATGCGCACCTTTTCAAAGGCTTACGGTATGGCAGGTGCACGTGTCGGATATGCGATCGGCAATCCAGAACTAATCGCAGCGTTTAACAAAGTACGCAATCATTTTGGTATGAACCGCGCGGCCCAAGCTGGCGCATTGGCTGCCCTAGCAGATCAAGAACACCTTAAAAATACACTCGCCAGAGTCGAAACTGCTAGAAACCGTATAGTGCAAATCGCTAAAGACAATGGACTAACTCCAATCGCGTCTGCGACAAACTTTGTTGCTATTGATTGCGGGCAAGACGGTATCTTTGCCCAACGCGTTTTGGCAGCATTGATCGCCCAAGGCCTGTTCGTCAGGATGCCGTTTGTCGCACCGCAAAGTCGGTGTATCCGCATCAGCTGCGGCACGGACGAAAACCTTGACCTTTTCAGCACGGCACTGCCCAAAGCATTAAAAATCGCTGCCAAAGGCTGACTTTAGCCTTTAGCGATCACAGCCGCTGCAGCTTCCAACGCGCCAGTTCCGTGTTCGATGCCCAGCGCGGTCATGCCGGTCTCCATACCGCCAAGCATCCCCATGATCATTTGGCCGTTCACGTGCCCCATATGACCTAAGCGGAAAAACGCATCTGAATCGCGTGCGCCGCTTGCCGCCATCCCAAGGCCAATACCAAGCGTTAGGCCAAGATGGGTCTCGACCCATTCGCGCAACTTGGTTCCATCAGGAGAGGCAAGGCTAAGTGAAGTCACCGCATTGCTACGGTTTTCAATGTCGCGCACATTCATGGCCAACACGCCTTCTTCGGACCACGCATCACAGGCAGTCCAAATCGCGCGGGCCAAAACAGAGTGGCGTGCCCAGACATTTTCGATGCCCTCACCGTGGATAATGTCCAATGATGCACGCAAACCGTAAAGGTGATGGGTCGGGGCCGTTCCATTGAAATACTGCCAAAACTGTTCTGGATCACCACGTGGCACCCAATCCCAGTACCGACTGACACGTGGCATCGCGTCGCGCGCAGCCTCGGCTTTTTTGTTAAAGAACACGAACGATATGCCTGCTGGCACCATCAGGCCCTTTTGGCAGGCGGCAACCATTATATCGACGCCCCACTTGTCCATCTCGAACTGGTCACAGCCAAGCGAGGCAATACAATCAGCCATCAACAATGCGGGATGGCCTGCCGCATCAATTGCACGCCGTAACGCCGCGAAATCATTACGGATCGATGTCGAGGTATCAACGTGAACAGCCAAGACGGCTTTGATCTGGTGTGTGGTGTCAGCCTTTAACGCATCCGTTATGCGGTCCATGTCCATCGGGCTTTGTTTGCCAAAATCGATGATGTCCACCTCGGCCCCCAATCCTGCGGCCATATCTGCCCAACGGTCCCCAAAATGACCCGTAATCGGGGCCAAAACGCGGTCACCTGCTGAAATCACGTTTGAAAGTGCTGCTTCCCATGCGGCGTGGCCGTTGCCGATGTAGATGGCACATTTGCCTTCTGTGCGCGCAACACGCTTCAAATCGGGAATCAGCGTCGCCGTGATCTCTAACAATTCGCCACCGTAGATATTGGGCGACGGTCGGTGCATCGCTTGCAAGACAGCATCCGGCATTACTGAAGGGCCCGGAATTGCAAGGTAGCCGCGCCCGTTTGCGGCAATGGGAAGCTGTGTCATGGAGGAACCTTTTTGGCTTGCGTCTTTCGCACAACCTAAGCGGCTGCACGCTGGCGTCAATTGCGCATTCGCTTGATGCATCTGTTGCATGGCATTACATACGACAATAGCAAGATGTTCAAACCATACAGGCGCACCACGTGACCGCATCAAACCCCCTCGCGATCCAACCATCAAAAGAGCCGACAGCCAAAGAAACCTCTGGGCAATTGCTCTCGTGGCTATGGCATGGCTATTTGCGCAAACATGTCCCCATAATGATGGTTGCCATGCTGTTTATGGTGGTTGAGGGGTCCATGCTCGGCGTTATTAGCTACATGATGCAACCGATGTTTGACGACGTTTTTGTCGAAGGCAACCGCATCATGCTGTATTGGGTTGGTGTCGGCCTGGTTGGCATTTTTGTAATACGGGCGATCTCGTCCGTTGTTCAAAAGGTGCTGTTAACCAATGTGGCGCAGCGCACGGCCGCGGCACTGCGTATCGATTTACTTGATCAAATGATGAAACAAGACGGCGCATTTCATCAATCACACCCTCCCGGCTTCCTGATCCAACGGGTTCAAGCAGACGTCAACGCGGTTGGCAATGTATGGCGGGCGATTATCACCGGTGCTGGTCGCGACTTGATCGCGCTTTTTGTCCTGCTGGGCGTGGCTATCAGCGTTGACCCAATTTGGGCACTTCTTGCTTTCATCGGCATTCCCCTCCTTATTTTACCCGCGGCAATTGCCCAGCGCTATGTCAGAAGGCAGGCTGGGATTGCACGCGATTTGGGCGCCACATTAAGCACTCGTTTAGACGAGGTTTTCCACGGCATCGTCCAAATCAAGCTTAACGCGCTGGAGCAATATCAATCCCGCCAATACCGCGTCCTTACGCGCAAATTTGTGCGTACCGAAGTTAAATCAGCTTTTGGGGCATCAGCGATTCCGGCAATGATCGATATCGTGTCCGGTGTCGGCTTGATGGCCGTTATTTTATACGGCGGATCCGAGATAATCGCCGGTGAAAAGACCATCGGTCAATTTATGACTTTCTTCACCGCGATGGGCTTTGCCTTTGATCCACTGCGTCGTCTGGGTGCCATCAGTGGCCTTTGGCAAATAGCAGCTGCCGCAATTGAGCGGGTAAAAGAACTAATGGACGCGCCCGTCATGCTTGTCTCTGCAGTGAACCCGGTTCCTGCACCAACAGACACCCCCGAAGTTGCATTAAACAACGTTACCTTAGCCTACGGCGACACAACCGTTCTGCACGATCTATCGCTTATTGCGGAACCAGGGGAAACAACAGCTTTGGTAGGGGCATCAGGGGCAGGTAAATCGACAATCTTCAACCTTTTGACCCGCTTGGTTGATCCACAATCAGGCAGTGTAAAGGTCGGCGGTATTGCCACTTCGGATATGGCGCTTGATGACCTGCGTGGCCTGTTCTCGGTTGTGACCCAAGAAGCACTACTGTTTGACGAAACCTTGCGGGAAAACATCTTATTGGGACGCACAGATGTCAGCGATGAGCAACTACAGACCGTTCTTGAAGCAGCGTATGTTGCAGATTTCCTGCCTAACCTGCCTGACGGTCTTGATACCAAAGTTGGCCCGCGCGGATCGGCCTTGTCAGGGGGCCAACGTCAGCGGGTAGTGATTGCGCGGGCATTGCTGCGCGACACGCCAATTCTGCTACTGGATGAAGCGACTTCGGCACTGGACGCCCAGTCCGAACACGTGGTGCAAGAAGCGTTGAATAAGCTGTCTGCAGGCCGCACTACAATTGTCATTGCGCATCGACTGTCCACCATTCGTGGCGCAGATAAGATAATTGTCATGGACCGTGGCCGGGTGATGGATCAGGGAAGCCACGAAGAACTGTTGGATCGGGGTGGCATATACGCTGACCTTTATCGACTGCAGTTTCGCGACGGAAAAACCATTGTCGATGTGCGACAATCTAAAGCCATCAATGGGCAGCTAGATATAGCCCCAAGCACGCGGCCTGGTATTTTGCTCCGAATGAAACAACGCTTGTTTGGCTAACGTCGATAACGATCCGCTAGTTTTTCAGGATCTACGCCGACAAAGTAGCTAAGGAGCGTCCAAAGGTTTTTAGCGCCGCGACGGACCCACCCCTGCGTTTTATACTTCGCGGCGCTTGTGATTGCTTGTGCATCAATCCTGCGTATGTTGCCTTTGAGGGCGCGGGCAATTGCCACGTCCTCCATCAACGGAATATCACGGTAGCCACCAAC
>JBLHPE010000105.1:0-9294 GCA_047624005.1 Ascidiaceihabitans sp. | reverse complement strand
TTTTTTGATGTCTTCGCAAGTTTCTCAGCATCTCGAACGGAGAGCCCTTTTTTGACGATCTCCGTTGCAAGTTTGTCTGCATCAGGGTGTCCAACAAGGGTCCGAGCGTGGCCCGCAGACAACGTTCCATTTTGCAAAAAAGATTGAACGGAAGAGGGCAGTGTGAGGAGGCGCACTGAATTGGCGATGTGGCTTCGGCTTTTACCAAGCGCTTTTCCCATGTCCTCTTGGGTTCGACCAAATTTGTCCATCAACTGTTTGTATCCAGCCGCTTCATCAATTGCATTGAGATCGGAGCGTTGAATGTTCTCAATAATTGCGACTTCGAGGACTTCGAGGTCGGTAAATTCACGAATGATAACAGGGACGTCGTGCAATTGTGCGCGTTGTGCCGCGCGCCACCGACGTTCCCCTGCAACAATTTCATATGAGCCATTTTCAGATGGCTTTAGACGTACAATAAGGGGTTGGATGATCCCCTTTTCAGATATTGAAGCCGTTAGATCATCCATCGCCTGATCATCAAATGTGCGGCGTGGCTGGTCAGGGTTAGGATAGACTTGATCCGTTGGTAGAGTTTGATCCATCGGGTTCGGTGCAGATTTCGGTGCCTCAAGAGGGGTGTTCACATCGGACATGAGGGCGGAAAGCCCACGACCAAGGCCGCGGGTGGGTGTCTTAGGTGGGCTCATGATGCTCTCCGGTTATTTGGGGTTCGCTCACGGTCAATAATTTCTTTGGCCAAGGCGTGATATGCGTGCGACCCTTTGGATGCAGGGTCGTAATCGATTACCGGCAGGGCGAAGGACGGCGCCTCACTTAGTCGGACATTGCGAGGGATGACAGTTTCAAACACTAAGTCACCCAAATTTCCGCGGGCGTCTGCCTCTACTTGTTGGCATAGGTTGTTGCGTTTGTCGTACATCGTTAGAACAACGCCCTCTATGCGAAGCGATGGTTTTGCCGTCTGGCGGATATCTCGGATTGTTAACATCAATTGCGATAGACCTTCGAGGGCGAAGAATTCACTTTGGAGGGGGACAACGACAGAATTCGAAGCAATCATGGCATTTACTGTCAATATGTTGAGAGATGGTGGGCAATCTATCAATATATAATCTAGTGTCAGTGAATCAATGTCGGGTTGATGAAGCGCATCGTGCAGCATGAAGCTACGTTTTTCGTTCGCCATGAGGTTGATATCAGCTGAACTTAAATCGGTGGTTGCTGGGATTATGAGCAGATTCTCAACGCTTGTATTTTTTACGGCGTCTGACGGTTTTACGTCCCCCGTCAGTAGGTCGTATGTCGTGATATTGCGATCTGCCAACTCAATTCCCAAGCCAGTTGACGCGTTCCCTTGAGGGTCCAGATCAATCAAAAGCACCCGCCGACCGGCGCGGGCGAGTGCGGCGCCCAAATTTATTGTTGTTGTCGTTTTTCCGACGCCACCCTTTTGATTCGCGACCGACAGGATCCTTGGGTTGGTCTTGCGGCTAAGATTCACGGCGGATTATCCTTGAAAGTTCGAACACTCGAGAATCGGGATTGGTCTGACTGATGTGCGCTTTGACATCAAAATGCCAAGCTTGTGCTGCTTGGTCCAGTTCTTCTTGGTAGCGAGCGCCTTTTGGAAATATTGCGGTGCCTTCTGGCCCCAAGAATTTACCAGTATAACCCAAAAGATCATTCAATGGGGCCAAGGCCCGTGCGCTTAAGACGTCAGCCTTCGCGACTTCTGCGTCTGTAATTCGCTTATTTATGATATTTATGTTCAAGCCTAGCTCTCTTCGAGCCGTTGTTAGAAAAAGACATTTACGCTTGTCGCTTTCAATCAATGTAATTGGCCGTTTTTGTTGATCCAGTATTGCCACAACCAGCGCCGGCAGTCCGCCTCCGCTGCCAAGGTCGGTCCAGCACGTCCAATCATCAGGCGCGCAATGAAAAACCTGCGCGCTATCTACGATATGTCGATCCCAGAGATCAGGGACACTGTTTGGCGCGATAAGATTAATCGCCTTTGTCCATTTGGTAATCTGAGCGCACAACTGCTCAAGTCTATCCATTGTTTCACGTGAAACATCGACACCTCCGACAGACATCATATCATTGCTCATGACGCATTGGCCGTTTTCTGCCGCTTTTTTATCTCAGCCGCAACTAGCATCAGGGCCGCTGGTGTGATTCCGTCGATGCGGGCAGCTTGAGAGAGGTTATCGGGAAGAGCGGTCTTCAATTTAGACTTCAACTCGTTTGAAAGACCAGCGATTAAATCGTAGCTAATATTATGTGGTATAAGTTTTTCGCTGTCCCTTTTCATACCTTCTATATCTCGCATCTGACGTTCGACGTAGTGGGAATACAGTGCATCCCGTTCCAACTGGGAGGCGATCCCTTTTGGGATTTCGGACAACTGTGGCGCAATCGCGGCAAGGGCCATCACAGTGGTTCCGGCTATGGTCAGTGCATCAGCCAATGTACGCTTGGGGCCGTCAACGCTCACCTTCACACCCGCATCATTCAATGCTCGTGATGAGGCAATAATACCCGATAGTTCTTCTCGTCCACGATCAAGTTCATTCTTTTTATTGGAATAGACAATCCACCGTGCGTCCTCAACACAGCCAACGCTTCTACCAAAGCTTGTTAGACGCTGATCTGCGTTATCGGCTCGTAATGATAGCCGAAATTCTGCCCGTGACGTGAACATCCGGTACGGCTCTGAAACCCCGCGGACTGTTAAATCATCTATCATCACACCGATATATGATGTTGAACGTTCAAAAAGAACTGGATCGCAGCTTCTAGCGCACGAGGCTGCGTTTAAACCAGCAACGATTCCTTGCGCGGCTGCTTCTTCGTAACCGGTTGTTCCATTTATCTGACCCGCCAGAAATAACCCTGGCATACGTTTCAGTTCAAGCTGCGTACTCAAGCTACGTGGATCGATGTAGTCATATTCAATTGCGTAGCCGGGTTGGAGTATCTTAGCGTTCTCCAGACCCACGATCGAGTGAACGTACTGCTCCTGCACATCGACAGGTAAAGAAGTGGAGATACCATTGGGGTAGATCGTGTGATCCGTAAGACTCTCAGGTTCTAGAAAAATTTGGTGCGACGTTTTATCCGCGAATCTGACAACCTTATCTTCAATGGACGGGCAATAACGCGGCCCAACACCATCAATATGACCCCCATACATCGCCGACCGGTCTAGGTTTTTGTTTATTATTTCATGGGTTTGAGAATTTGTGTGGGTGATCCCACACGCAATTTGATTTGCAAACGTAGTCCGGTGCATGAACGAAAAAAGTTCTGGTTCCACGTCTGCGTCTTGACGTTCAAGTCCATCCCAATTGATTGTTCTGCCGTCTAGTCGCGGCGGGGTCCCAGTTTTGAGACGGCCAAGTGGTAGATCGTACGATGAAAGACGTTCGGCCAATGCGATAGAGGGAAGATCGCCCATGCGTCCACCTGCTTTGGCAACGTCGCCGATATGGATAACCCCACGCAAAAAGGTTCCTGATGTGAGTACGACAGCTGTCGCAGAAATTTTTGATCCATCTTTAAGAACAACACCAGTAACGCGCCCGCTCTCTAGCGTTAGGTCAACAACCTCACCCTCACGCACGTCTAGGTTTGATCGAGCGGCTGTAAGTTCTTGAACGGCATTACGATAAAGAGCTCGGTCGGCTTGGGTCCGTGGGCCTTGGACCGCGGGGCCCTTTCTCCGGTTCAAAAGCCTGAACTGGATGCCCGCGCGATCCGCAGCGCGGCCCATTATCCCGTCCAGCGCATCAATTTCACGCACAAGGTGCCCTTTGCCCAAGCCACCGATGGCTGGGTTACAGGACATTACGCCAAGATCAGTGAGCCGAAGAGTGATCAGCAGCGTGCGAACTCCAGTCCGAGCAGATGCGTGCGCAGCCTCACAGCCAGCGTGACCACCCCCGATAACAATGACATCATATGTATGTTTCACGTGAAACAATCCTCACTTACCGATGCAGAAACTTGAGAAGATCTCACCTAGCACGTTTTCAACGTCAACGCGACCGATGAGACTATCAAGAGACCGAATCGCGATCCGAAGATCTTCTGCTAACAAATCAACGGGCATGTCATCAACATCTAAACCAAATGTGACCGCGTCCAATGCGACAGCAGCAGCCTCTAACGCCTTTTGATGACGCGTTCGTGTTGCAACTCCCGCCCCGGCAAGCTGTTGGCGAAGATGAGATGAAATCTGGTCCAACAGGCGATCCAACCCATAGCCGGTCGCACCCGATACAGCATCGTTCACAGGTTCCTTGTCCAGATCAGCCTTTGGTTTGACGTATATATCTAGACCTAAACCTGATTGGGCAGGAATTTTCAACAGATTTTCCATAAGATGAACCCGAACGTCTGCCGCCGATGCCCGGTCTTTGCCGCGCGCAATTCCGATACCTTCAAGAACGTCGTTAGAGTCCCTTAATCCAGCGGTGTCCAGAATTGTGACCGGTAATCCATCAAGATCCATCTTAACTTCGATCACGTCACGTGTCGTGCCAGCAATATCCGATGTAATAGCGGCTTCGCGTCCAGCCAGCCTATTTAAAAGCGTCGATTTCCCTGAATTCGGAGGCCCAACAAGCGCCACCTCAAACCCATCTCGCACGCGTTCACGCATACGGACACCAGCGGCTTCGTAGCGAACTTCCTTGGTCACTATGTCAATTAGTTTTCTGACTTCGGGATATACATCAACTGGCACATCTTCATCGACGAAATCGATTGTGGCTTCCAATAACGCAGCAGCACGGACAAGGCTAACGCGCCAACCAGATGCCAGATCACCCAATGCACCTTGAAAAACACGCACCGCTTGGCGATGTTGACTCTCCGTTTCGGCATCTATTAAATCGGCGAGCCCTTCGACCTGAGCCAAATCAAGTACGCCATTTTCCATGGCCCGCCGCGTAAACTCACCCGGCTCAGCCAGGCGCAAGTTTAACCCGCCAAGGCGTTTCAGGACTGCGGATACGATGGCGGGTGAGCCATGCGTTTGCAGTTCGACAACCTGTTCGCCGGTAAAGCTTCTTCGTGGCGCAAAGCTGATCGCAAAGGCTTGATCAATCAAACTTCCATCTGTTGATGCCAGTTTAACCAATCGCCGATCATGATCACCTAAAACCGCACCCATGATGGCACAGCTTTTCAGAGCGTCTGGCCCAGAAACCCGGATGATCGACACTCCAGCTTTACCTGACGCCGATGCAAGAGCAAAGATTGTATCCATTTTAGTTAACCCATTGTTTAATAACAATAAATTATGTGTTCATTGAATCGAAGAAGTCAGAGTTTGTCTTCGTCTGTTTCAACTTTGAGATAAGGAATTCAATCGCATCAGTGGTTCCCATAGGATTCAGGATCCGGCGCAGAACAAAAGTTTTCTGCAGATCGACCTTGTTGATCAACAGATCCTCTTTGCGGGTACCAGACTTAAGGATATCCATAGCAGGGAACACGCGCTTATCAGAAATCTTGCGATCCAAGACGATTTCCGAGTTGCCGGTACCTTTGAATTCTTCAAAGATGACTTCATCCATCCGGCTGCCCGTATCGATGAGAGCCGTTGCGATGATCGTCAAAGACCCACCTTCTTCGATGTTACGCGCTGCACCAAAGAACCGCTTTGGGCGCTGCAGCGCGTTCGCGTCCACACCCCCTGTCAGCACCTTACCAGACGACGGAACTGTCGTGTTAAACGCACGACCCAACCGTGTGATAGAATCCAAAAGAATGACAACATCGCGTTTATGTTCAACAAGACGCTTTGCCTTCTCAATCACCATTTCAGACACAGCCACGTGACGGGTTGCAGGTTCATCAAATGTCGACGAAACAACTTCGCCTTTAACAGAACGCTGCATGTCCGTAACTTCCTCAGGGCGCTCGTCGATTAAAAGCACAATCAAATAACACTCAGGGTGATTGGCAGCGATGGAATGTGCGATGTTTTGCAACAGGACCGTCTTACCTGTCCGCGGGGGTGCTACGATTAGACAACGTTGACCTTTACCAATGGGGGCCACAAGATCAATGATACGTGCTGAACGGTCTTTCATCGTTGGATCTGCGGTCTCCATGATCAGTCGCTCATCAGGATACAATGGCGTCAGATTTTCAAAGGCAACCTTGTGGCGCGCACGCTCTGGCTCCTCAAAGTTGATCATTTCAACCTTGGTTAGCGCAAAATAACGCTCTGTCTCAGATGGTTCCTGAATTACACCGTCAACCGTGTCGCCCGTCCGCAAAGAATGTAGACGAATCATATCGGGGGAAACATAAATATCATCTGGACCAGGCAGATAGTTTGCACCCGGAGAGCGCAGAAAGCCGAAACCGTCCTGAAGCACCTCAAGAACGCCGTCGCCGCCAATGATCCAATCATCATCGGCCCGTTCCTTGAGGATCGAAAACATGATATCGCCTTTGCGCATCGTCGACGCGTTCTCGATCTCCAGCTCTTCAGCCAAAGACAACAAATCCTTTGGGCTTTGCGCTTTAAGATCGGCAAGGTTCAAGCGGTCCGTTGCCACGATTTCTTCGGGAGCGGGCATTACGTCGTCAGTCATCGTTCGGTCTCCGGCCACATGCGAGGCCTTTTCATAGTCTGCTCTGGAAAATTACCACTCGGACGAACGGCTTCTTTGACTAAGCTTTCTCATGAAGTCTGTCAATTCTTTGAAAGCGACATGTCGGTGAGCGCACAGCGGCCCTTAACTTTTTAACCAACAAAGAGGAATCTTAAAAAGGTGTTTGTAGTGGTAGTGTTGTGGATAGCCGTCGGAATTAATGATTTCCACAAGTTTATCCCCAAACCTCCAAAGTGAAAATTACAACTAAAGATGATATAAAATGTCATAAAAGATTGAATAAAAGACATTTTTTCATATAATTAGCTCTTGTTAGGAAGTAGCCAACGAGTCCGGTCCGACTTTATCCACAGCTTCGATTCGTCCTTATCCCTCGTGGATAAACGGTAAATCAATTAGGATATCTCACATAACTTTCACCATCTGGGGGATGTGTTGCGCTTAACCCCAAATCGTCCCATGACGTGTTAACAAAGTCACCCACTGGGATATCCACATGGCCAACAAGATTATTTTAGCGTCCTCGTCCGACATTCGCGCCAGCTTGCTGCGAAATGCCGGTGTTACCTACGAAGTCATACCAGCGCGAATCGATGAAAATTCGATTAAGCAAGCGCTTGAGGCCGAAGTGGCAACGCCACGAGATATTGCAGACACATTGGCAGAAATGAAAGCCCGTAAAGTCGCTGAAAAAGGCGTAGGAACGGTGGTTTTAGGGTGCGACCAAGTGCTGTCGTTCAAGGGGTCGATCTTGTCAAAGCCGAAAACCCCACAGGATGCTGGTGATCAGCTCCGTATGTTGCGGGGTGAAACGCACCAACTTTTGTCCGCGGCCGTTGTCTATGACGGGCTCAAACCTGTTTGGCGCCACGTTGGCGTGGCCCGACTCTCAATGCGCGATTTCTCGGACGATTATCTGGATGACTATATCGATCGGAATTGGGACAGCATTCGTTGGTCTGTCGGCGGCTACAAAATCGAAGAAGAGGGCATTCGTCTGTTTCGTACGGTACAAGGCGATACCTTTACAATTCAGGGCCTGCCTCTGTTGGAGCTCTTGTCTTACCTCACGCTTCGCGGAACACTGCCAACATGACTGACCTTAACATTCCCCTCGCCGGTGTTATCGGCAACCCAGTTGCGCAGTCACGCTCGCCGCAGTTGTTTCGCCATTGGTTGAAGACCTATGATAGGAAGGGATTCTACATCCCTATCCATGTGACTGAAGCGAATTTGGCTGACGTAATCCGAACATTGCCCAAAATGGGTTTTGTTGGGTGTAACGTGACAGCCCCACACAAGGTCTATGCGCTTGAGATCGCAGACCTTGCGACCGACCGTGCGACGTTGATCGGGGCGGCTAACACATTAATCTTTCGTAAAGACGGCAAGATTCACGCTGACAACACCGACGGATACGGATTTATCGCTAACCTGAAGCAGGGCGCACCAGGGTGGGCGCCATCCATCGGTCCTGCCGCTGTTCTGGGTGCTGGTGGTGCAGCGCGCGCAGTCATTGCGTCTTTGATTGATGTTGGCGTGCAAGAGATTTTTCTAAGCAATCGAACGCGCCCCAAGGCGGAAGCCCTGAAATCGTCGTTTGGTACAAAAATTACAGTGGTTGATTGGGTGCAAGCGGGCAATATGCTTGAGGATGCAGCGACAGTGATAAACACCACATCCCTTGGCATGACGGGAAAGCCCGAATTTCGCGTGCCTTTAGACGGCTTACGGCGGGGCACAGTTGTCACAGATCTTGTTTACAGCCCCTTGAAAACCCGACTCCTAATAGAAGCTGAGGCTGCAGGATGCGTTGTTGTTGACGGTTTAGGCATGCTTTTGCACCAAGCTGTGCCGGGGTTTGAACGTTGGTTTGGTGTGCGTCCCGAGGTGGACGTCGACACCCGCGCTGCAGTTCTCGCATGACGTTCATCCTTGGACTTACGGGGTCCATCGGCATGGGCAAATCCACCACCGCGCAGATGTTTGCCGATCAGGGCGTGCCAATCTGGGATGCGGATGCCGTCGTGTGCACATTATATGGGACAGGAGGTGCCGCGGCTACTAAGATCGCCCAGCATTATCCTGATACGATTGAGAATGGGGCGGTGTCACGTAGAAAACTGCGCGAACTTATTGCAACTAATCCAAAAATTCTTGATCATATTCAAACACTTGTGCACCCATTAGTTGCCGCGAATCGTATGGCGTTTTTGGCGACGTCTACCGCCAAAGTGATCCTGTTGGATATCCCGCTTTTGTTTGAGACTGGCACAGACGGGCTATGTGATGCCATTGCAGTTGTGTCCGTTCCGTCCGATGTTCAGAAAAGTCGGGTTTTAGCACGCGGCGAAATGACTGAGGCGGATTTCGATCTCATTCTTGCAAGACAAATGCCTGATTCGAAAAAACGCAGCAAGGCGCGTTGGGTCATCCCAACACTAACACTGGACGACGCGCGGGTACATGTGAAAGATATACTCGCTGAGATTGATAAGGATTTGGCCAATGCGTGAAATTGTCCTCGACACCGAAACCACCGGATTTGAACCGAGTGAGGGCGACCGTATCGTCGAAATTGGCGCGATTGAGCTGCACAATCACATGCCGACTGGCCGCACGTACCATCAGTATATTAACCCGAAACGGACTA
>JBLHPE010000104.1:0-9357 GCA_047624005.1 Ascidiaceihabitans sp. | reverse complement strand
CGGGGTCGAACGAACGCTGGTCAATATCAACAGCCGCAAGGAAAGGTGCGTCAGGGTTGGTTCTTCAAGGCTTGCATAAAAGTCTGGCACATCGACCCAAGCCATCGCAGGGATATTTTTTGGAATGTGGCGGGTTTTTCCCAAAAGTGCCTTTGCTTTTTCAGTCGCTTGCAGATCAACATCCAAGCCCAGCGCCGCCGCATGTTTCATTACTATTGAAAGTCGGTTCATTGCCTTTCGTGCCGTGTCGGCTTTTGTGTGCCATATCGGCGCAAGGCAGTCCCGAATGTCGCGCTGGTCGAGGTCGGTCACTGGGACTTTGCCAAGTTTAGGCAGAACGTGAATGGTCAAAGGCGAAAGCCACCGGCCCGCCGTGCCATCCCCTTTCAATTCCGCTTTTCGTGTTTCAAAAGCATCAGCGGTAAGGATTGCCAGCGTTATGTCTTCGCGACGCGCTGCGCGTTCTTCAGTTTAACGTTCTTTAATTGGGTCACGGCCAGCCGCCGCCACATTGCGCCAGCGTTCCGACTGCTTGCGGGCGTCAGCCAGTCCGAGTGAGGAAAGCCCACCTAAGCCCATTTCGCGCCGCCGCCCGTGGACGGTCACACGCTGCACCCATTGCGCGCCGCCATCGTCGCGCTTGATGAGCCAAAGCCCAGCGCCGTCGCAGTGCTTGCCGACAGGGGCGGTCTTTATGAAGGATGACGTAAGTCTGTTCTTGGCCCGCATTTTGTATCCCCCCAATTATCCACCTTAGCTTATTGGATGGGGAAGGACACGGCAAGACACTTCAGGACATGTTATCCCATATAAATAGGGGGATAACCTCAGGGAATGACAGATAAGAACAATTAAAAACAAGGGGTTGGTGCTTCTTCTGGGCACCAGTAATCCGACGTTCTTAGTCCGCTCCTACCTGACATTCACGACAGTCTACTTTGTCCAAGCATCGCAGCGCATCTGTTTTCATCAAAATCGTAACCGTTCAGAACCCCACTGCAAAGCCATCTTTGCGCGGATCAGACCCTGCTGCATAGCCATTTCCCCCAAGGCGACAAATCAACTGTGCACCACCAAAACCAAACGCATTGTCTGGTGCCTCGAGCGAGACAATATGGCCAAATGATGCCAAAGCTTCGAGTGTTGATGCCGGCATCGAGTCTTCACATGCGATATCTAGCCCTTCAACCACCCGCCAACGAGGTGCGTCTACAGCCATCTGCGGATCTTGCCCCCAGACCTGTGTACGCAGTACCATCTGCACATGACCCTGTGCTTGCATCGGTCCACCCATGACACCAAAGCTCATCAATGGTCCCTTTGGCCCCATTAGAAACCCAGGTATAATTGTATGGAACGGCCGCTTGCTTGGTCCAACACGGTTTGGGCTTTCTGGATCAAGAGAGAACCCAGCCCCACGGTTTTGCATACTGATGCCAGTGCCAGGAATTGCGATGCCAGAACCGAAACCTGCATAGTTCGACTGAATAAACGAAACCATCATACCAGACGCATCTGCAGTTGTTAGGTAGACGGTGCCACCGTTTTTCGGCGCGCCTACATTGAAATCCTGCGCGCGCGTCTCGTCGATCAGGGCGGCGCGACTTGCCAGATAAGCATCATCCAAAAGGGCAGCGGATGTAACATCAGTCATATGATCCCCGTCAGCCACATATGTTTCCGCGTCCACCAACGCCAGCTTCATCGCTTCGATCTGTAAATGGAATGCAAGTGGATCATCAGCTTCTAGATCGCGAATTGCTGTGTGGGATAGGATGCCCAGCGCCATAAGTGCCGCGATGCCTTGGCCGTTGGGCGGGATTTCATGCAATTCCAGATCGTCAAATTTCTTGGAGATGGTGCCGCACCAATCCACGGTATGTGCTGCCATATCAGCACGGTTTAAAGCGCTCCCGTGTTCCGCCGCGAAGTCACAGATCGCGCCCGCCAATTCACCCTGATAAAAGGCGTCGCCTTTGGTATCAGCAATTAACTGAAGCGTATTGGCCAACGGTAGATTGAAAAACCTCTCACCCGCCAAAGGTGCCGCGCCGTTTGGTAAGAATGTTTCGGCAAATCCAGGGTATTCACCCAGTTCTTGTGCTGCCCTGCGCCAGAGTTCTGCAATCACCGGCGTCACAAGGAAACCATTCGTCGCATAGCCGATAGCGGGTTCAAACAAATCAGCAAATGGCAACCTCCCAAAACGATCTGATAAGGAGACCCATGCTGATACAGCCCCCGGAACAGTCACACTTTCCCAGCCCCGAAAAGGCATCGTATCAAATGCAGCAAAGCGTTCGGGGGTCCATCCTGCTGGGGACCGACCTGATGCATTCAAACCATGTAATTCAGTGCCATCCCATACAAGTGCAAAGGCATCAGAACCAACACCATTGCCAGTCGGTTCAACCAAGGTCAGCGTGATCGCAGTGGCAATTGCAGCGTCGACAGCATTTCCGCCACGGGCAAGCATGGAAAGACCAGCTTGAGCCGCCAAAGGCTGTGAGGTCGATACAATGTTATCAGCCAGAACGGCGGAACGGCGTGAGGCATAGGTTTGTGTGGCACGGATTTGCATGGGTTGGTTTTCCTTCTTAATCCAGATCTATTTCAAGCGCGGCTTGCCAGAATTCCCTCAACCAGTATCTGTATGCGCAACGCTTCATGCACTGTTGCCAACCGGTTCGGCTTACCCGCCAGTAACAAAACCAGATCATCCAATTGCACTTTCAAGCTGGTCGCCCTTGGGTCTATCGGGTCTTCAGTAACCGACACAAAATCGCCACCTGTTGACATAGCATCACGGTAGAAATCTGAAATCCGGCGGCTTGTTTTCGAGCCTTTGATTGTCACTTCTTGCCTGTCCGGTTGCGCACCACCAACACTGCCCAAAATGCTAACGGGAAGGCCTGCTTCATTAATCAGCCGAGCCGCAACATGCGTTTCACATAAATCGGCCTGTGCTGGATAATCGGGCTGCGCCCAGACCAGTTCAAGTGGTCCAAGGATGCGTTCACTGCAAAATAGGAAATGAGAGATCACTTCCCGTGTCATCCCACCCTCATCACGAAAGCGCAGCCAATCCGCACCTTTTTGCCAAGCACGCGGCCATTGTGCGTATGTTACAACGATATCGACACCCATGAGGTCACCGAGTTCGCCCGCATTTGCCGCAGTCGACACACTCGTCAATGCCACGCCAGCTGCCTGAGTGAAATTGACAGCTGTTGGCACACCCGATGCCGTAAGTTGGCGCACCAAGTCGCGGCTTTCGTCAACATCAGTACCAAGAGGTTTCTCAAGAAAGACCGCTTTACCCAGAGTTGCTGCAGCCAAGGCATACGCTTTGCGTGGCGCAGGTGGGCATGCAAGATAAACCAAATCTGCATCAGCGATGGCATCGGCTGCGTTCATAGCAAGTGTTGCCGAAGGAGCTAACTTTTGAGCAGCCTGACATTTAGCAACATCCGGATCCCATATCGCTTCGACAGAAAAATCTGGGTGCAGCATCATATACTCTAGCATCCTTTGGCCCATAATTCCCAAGCCGATAATTGCTGTTTTGATCGCCATTTCTTTCTCCTGAACCGTTGATCTATACCAACAATACGAACGCGCATTTCGCAATACGTTTGTCGCCGATTCCGTTTCTTTAAGTGGTCCTTAAGGCTGGGCGGCCTGAAACCGATCATTGTGAATTCGCCGTTCCGCAATCGTCTTTTCACATAAAAGCGTTACACATTAAGATATGCAGTCAAAAAATAGTAACATTTAAATTGCATCGAATCAGGTCTGTGCTTATCCTATCGTTAATCAGGAGAACCCAATGGACGCATTTATTTGTGACGCGCAACGCACACCGATTGGCCGCTACGGCGGTTCTTTGTCTTCGGTACGCACAGACGATTTGGCCGCCGCTCCAATTGCCGCCCTTATGGAACGTAATCCGCAGGTGGATTGGTCCAGCGTTGATGACGTGATCATCGGCTGCGCCAATCAGGCTGGTGAAGACAATCGTAACGTCGCGCGTATGGCTGCATTATTAGCAGGTCTGCCAGTCGCTGTACCTGGCATCACGGTCAACCGTTTGTGCGCCTCAGGTTTAGACGCGGTCGGAATGGCGGCCCGCGGAATCAAAGCTGGCGATCTGGATATGGTCATCGCTGGCGGTATTGAAAGCATGAGCCGCGCGCCGCTTGTCATGGGCAAAGCCAACAGTGCTTTTGGCCGCGATCAAACGATGTATGACACCACCATCGGGTGGCGTTTTGTGAACCCCAAAATGAAGGCTAATTTCGGCGTCGATTCCATGCCGCAGACTGCTGACAATGTCGCCGAAGATCACGGTGTAAACCGCGCCGATCAAGATGCATTTGCTGCACGATCACAAGAACGCTGGGCCGCAGCCCATGCAACAGGTGCCTTTGCACAAGAAATTGCGCCAGTGACAATTCCTCAGCGCAAAGGCGATCCCGTCATCGTCGATACGGATGAACATCCTCGGCCCAGCACAAATGCAGCGGGTCTTGCCAAATTGCGGGGCATCAATGGGCCTGATCTGACGGTGACTGCAGGCAACGCGTCAGGCGTAAATGATGGTGCCGCTGCTTTGTTGATCGCTTCCGCCGATGCAGCCACCAAAAACGGCCTAAAACCAATGGCACGCATTGTTGCCATGAACGCGGCAGGTGTCGCGCCCCGTGTGATGGGCATTGGTCCGATCCCTGCCTGTGAAAAGGTACTGGCCCGCGCAGGGCTGACCATCGACCAGATGGACGTAATTGAATTGAACGAGGCCTTCGCCGCCCAAGGCCTTGCCACCATGCGCGCCCTTGGTGTCGCGGACGATGATCCACGGGTGAACGCCCAAGGTGGCGCAATTGCGATCGGTCATCCGCTTGGCATGTCAGGCGCGCGACTGGTTATGACAGCCGCCTATCAACTGCAACAAACCAAAGGCCGCTACGCCCTATGCACGATGTGTGTTGGTGTTGGCCAAGGCGTTGCCCTGATCCTTGAGAGGGTTTGAGATATGTATGCACAAATGGTAAAATCGACAGGTAGCGTCGTCAAATCGCTTGACGAAATGGAGCCTCAAGAACGTGCGTTTCAGATGCGCATTGATGCGGGCGACAAGATCGAGCCAAGGGATTGGATGCCTGACGGATATCGCAAGAACCTGATCCGCCAGATCGGACAGCATGCCCATTCTGAGATCGTTGGACAATTGCCCGAGGGCAACTGGATCACGCGCGCACCAACACTCGAACGCAAAGCAATTTTACTGGCCAAAGTGCAAGACGAAGCTGGGCATGGCCTGTACCTTTACTGCGCCGCTGAAACGCTAGGCGTGACACGGGATGACCTGACCGAAATGCTGCTTGATGGGCGTATGAAATATTCATCCATCTTCAATTATCCGACCCTAACATGGGCAGATATGGGTGCAGTTGGTTGGTTGGTCGATGGGGCTGCGATTATGAATCAAGTGCCTTTGCAGCGCACATCTTACGGCCCCTATGCCCGTGCGATGGTCCGTATTTGCAAAGAGGAATCGTTCCATCAACGTCAAGGCTTTGACATCATGATGAACATGGCGAATGGGACTGATGCACAAAAATTCATGGCCCAAGATGCGCTTAATCGCTTCTGGGGTCCGTCCTTGATGATGTTTGGCCCGTCGGATGAAGATTCGATCCATTCTGCCCAATCAATGGCTTGGAAAATCAAGATGAATTCGAATGACGAGCTGCGTCAGAAATTTGTCGATCAAACTGTACCACAAGCCGAATACCTTGGGCTGACCGTTCCAGATGAGAACCTAAAATGGAACGAAGAAAAAGGTGGCTATGATTTCACGCAGCCTGATTGGGACGAATTCTTTGACGTTCTTCGCGGAAATGGTCCTGAGACGGCGGAACGCATGGAGGCCCGCAACAAGGCGTGGAATGATGGCGCATGGGTTCGGGACGGCATGATGGCCCATGCAGCAAAGAAAAAAGCGATGAAGGTGGCCGCAGAATGAAACTTGCGGAACTGAATGTTGGATACGCGGCCCACGCCTTAGACGATCCGCGCATGGCTGGCTTTATGAACAATTTGGACGCGGTTAACGCCTTGGCTGAACGCAGCGCGGGTTTCGTTTGGCGAATGCAGTCTGACACAGGCAATGCGACAGATATTAGCGTACCGGGTGACGTTGATATGATTTCCAACATGTCCGTATGGGACGATGTTGCCTCGCTTGGGGATTACGTTTTCAACACGGTACATGCCAAATTTTATGAACGGCGCGACGAGTGGTTTCAGGCCATGACGTCGCATCACGTTGTAATGTGGTTTGTCGAAGACGATCATATGCCAGATTTGGCCGAAGCGATGGACCGTCTGGCGCACTTGAAAGAACACGGATCATCCGACCATGCCTTTGGTTGGGATTTTGTTGATCAAAGCGCATGGCGGCGCTGTAAAATAGCGGCGGAGTAAGCAGATGAGCAAACAAGAGTGGCCCCTTTGGGAAATCTTTATTCGTGGTGCGCATGGTCTGTCTCATCGCCATGTTGGCAGCCTGCATGCCCCCGATGCTAAAATGGCGATCAAGAATGCACGCGATGTCTACACACGCCGCAAGGAAGGCGTGAGCATTTGGGCGGTTGAAGCCAGTGCGATTGCTGCCTCCAGCCCCGAAGACAAAGGGTCGCTGTACGATCCAGCCGATGACAAAGTGTATCGCCATCCAACGTTCTTCGACATTCCTGATGAAGTGGGTGCGATGTGAGCGATCTGTTCCAATCCCTGCTGCGTATGGGCGACAACACATTGATCTTAGGCCACCGGGTCTCTGAATGGTGTGGAGTAGCACCTGTGCTGGAAGAAGACATTGCGTTGGCAAACACAGCGCTGGATATGATTGGACAGACGCAGCTTTGGTTGGGTTTGGCAGCCGAAGTCGAGGACAAAGGGCGCGATGCAGATGCTTTGGCCTTTCGCCGCGATGTTTGGGATTTCCGCAATCTGTTGATGGTGGAACAACCCAATCGCGATTTCGGGCATACGATGATGCGACAGTTTCTGTTTGATGCATGGCATTGGCAGATGTTGGACGCGCTGAAATCCTCCGAACACGATCAAATCGCTGCAATTGCAGAAAAGTCGTTGAAGGAAGTGACCTACCATTTGGAACGTTCAAGTGACACGGTCATTGCCCTTGGTGATGGGACCGAGGAAAGCCATGCGCGGATGCAAGCTGCGCTGGATCGGTTGTGGCCTTATGTGGGTGAGATGTTCCTAACGGACGCACATGATCTGATTGATGTCTCAGCTTTACGCCCTGCATTTGATGCACGGGTGAATGATGTTTTATCGATCGCTACCCTAACACATCCCCAGACAGATTTCACCCACAAGGGTGGCAAGACAGGCGCACGACATACCGAACATCTGGGACATATGCTGGCGGCCATGCAGTTTTTACCGCGCGCGTATCCGGATGCAAAATGGTGACTGAAAAACCATCTGTTGATCAGGTTTGGCAATGGTTGGGTGATGTCCCTGACCCAGAAATTCCTGTGATCTCGCTTGTGGATTTGGGGATCATTCGTAACGTTGCATGGCAGGGTGACGTGTTGGAAGTAACCGTGACGCCAACCTATTCTGGATGTCCTGCAACCCGTATTATCAACCTCGATATTGAAACAGCACTTCGGGATCATGGTGTCGAACAGATCGCTTTGAAACGGCAGTTGTCGCCCGCATGGACCACCGACTGGTTATCTGACAGCGGCAAATCCAAGCTGGAAGAGTACGGTATCGCACCCCCACAACCCGCAGGTGGGCCATCCAAATGTCCCCGCTGCCTATCCGTAGCAGTCGAGAAAATCAGCCAATTCGGATCGACCCCCTGCAAAGCGCAGTGGCGTTGCACCGACTGCCTGGAACCCTTCGACTATTTTAAGTGTATTTGAATATGGCACAGTTTTTTCCCTTATTAGTCACAGATATTCACCACACAATTCGTGATGCCGTTGTCCTAACCTTGGAACCTGAAAGCCCTGCGGATTTCTCGTTCCTCCAAGGCCAATACTTAACGTTCAAACGCGACTTTGACGGAACAGAACTGCGTCGCAACTATTCGATTTGCGCAGGACTAGACGATGGCAAAATTCAGGTTGGTATCAAACGTGTGGACGGTGGCGCGTTTTCCACTTTCGCCAACACAGAACTACAGGTCGGAGATACCCTGCACGCGATGCCGCCTATGGGTAAATTCCACACCGCTATCGAGCCTAACAAAGCTAAATCTTACTTAGGCTTTGCTGGTGGCTCTGGTGTAACGCCCGTTTTATCGATCTTAAAAACGGTTCTCACTCGTGAACCCGACAGCACTTTTACGCTGATCTATGCCAACCGCGCCGTTGGTACGATCATGTTTCGGGAAGAGCTAGAGGCGCTTAAAAACACATATATGGAGCGGCTAACAATCATCCATGTCTTAGAAGCTGGACAAGATATTGAACTGTTCAGTGGTCGTGTGGATCACGAGAAATGCACCGCATTGTTTAAGACGTGGATTGATATTTCGACAGTGGATATTGCGTTCATCTGCGGACCAGAACCGATGATGCTGGCAATTGTCGCGGCCCTAAAATCGCATGGGCTGGACGAAAGCCAAATCAAATTCGAATTGTTCGGCGCGGGGCAACAAGGGCGGCTGGCCAAACAGGCCATCACCGCGCGATCAGAGGGTACTAAGGGCACTCAAGCGACGGTTACCTTTGAGGGGGCCGACTACACGTTCAAGATGCCCAAGGATCAGTCGGTCTTGGAGGCCGCACTTGCGAACAACCTTGATACACCGTTTGCATGCAAGGCCGGTGTCTGTTCGACCTGCATCGCCAAGGTGACCGAGGGCGAATACGAAATGCTAAGCAATCATGCCCTCGAGGATTACGAGGTAGAGGCAGGGTACGTTTTGACCTGCCAATGTTACGCTTTGTCGGACACCCTAAAGGTCAATTACGATCAACACTAAGGATCAGATATGCTGAACGTTCATTCCTTTGCCGCTGGCCAGTGGATTGCCCCGGGATCTGGCGCCCGTTCGATCGAAAGCGCCCTTACGGGGAAAGTAATTGCTGAGGCCGGCAATGATGCGTTGGATGTTCAGGGAATGCTTGAATATGGGCGCACGGTTGGCAGTCCAGTATTACGTGCGATGACATTTCATGATCGTGCCAAGATGTTAAAGGCCTTGGCCCTGCATCTTCGTGAAAACCGCGATACACTTTATGAATTGTCGTTTAACACGGGCGGCACCCAATCGGATCACCTAATCGATATTGATGGTGGTATCGG
>JBLHPE010000103.1:0-9384 GCA_047624005.1 Ascidiaceihabitans sp. | reverse complement strand
AAATCACCTTTGACGAGGTGGGGCGCGACGTTTGGGCTTTTACCGCTGAAGGTGACCCAAACTCTGGCGTCATCATCGGTGACGACAGCCCTATGATCGTGGAGGCGCAAGCAACCCCACGTTTGGCTAACAAGCCCATCAGCCCCGTCATCCTGACCCTCGCCAACCACATCGGTGATCGTGACGTTCTTCGCCAAGCATTAAAGGTCGCGGCATGACCGCAGCCACATTGTGGGATTATCCGAAATCGTCAGCCAGCTACCGCGTCCGTATTGCGTTAAATTTGGCCGGTATCGATTATAAAACCGAACCCGTTGATTTACCGTCAAAGGCGCATCGATCACCAGAACACTTGGCCCGAAACCCCCAAGGTTTGGTTCCAGTGTTGGACATTGACGGACAGCGGTTCACCCAATCACTGGCTATTTTGGATTATCTGGATACGACCCGTAATTTAGGATTGTTGCCCCGCGATCCAATCCAGCGCGCAAAAGCTCAAGCCCTCTCGCATGCAATCGCAGTGGATTTGCATCCTGTCTGCAACCTGTCCGTTGTTGCCCATGCGACTGGGGAACAAGATGCGGCCCGAACTGGTTGGATGCACCATTTTATCAGCCCCGGACTGGCAGCATTTGAGGACCTCCTTGCTGGGTTTGATCAATCCCCCTTTGCGATTGGTGACACACCCAGTCTTGCTGACATCTGTTTGATACCACAGCTTTACAATGCCAATCGTTGGGGTGTGGGTTATGATGGGTGCGCACGCATCAAGGCTATTGAAGCCGCATGTGCATCGAATCCTGCCTTTGTCGCAGCTGCACCCGAATAATCCACAAACAACACCGCAAAAAACATCGTGGCAATGCAGGGCCAGTCGTCGTATGACGGCGCTAACGGGCCAGCCACCTGCTGCGTCTATTCCCATTGATGACGTATAGGAGGCCACTTTGCCCAAAATCACCCCAAACGATTTAAGATCGCGCAAATGGTTCAACAATCCAGAGAACCCAGAAATGACGGCTCTCTATCTTGAGCGGTATTTGAACTACGGCCTCACCCGTCACGAACTGCAATCAGGCAAACCAATCATCGCAATTGCCCAAACTGGAAGCGACCTTAGCCCCTGCAACCGCCACCATATCGAATTGGCAAAACGGGTGCGCGACGGCATCATAGCCTCTGGCGGCATCCCGATGGAAATGCCTGTGCACCCAATCCAAGAAACCGGCAAACGGCCCACAGCGATGTTGGATCGTAACCTTGCCTATCTTGGGTTGGTTGAGACGTTGTTTGGCTATCCTGTGGACGGCGTTGTGTTGACCATTGGTTGTGACAAAACCACGCCTGCTTTGTTGATGGCTGCGGCGACCGTGAACATTCCCGCTATTGCTTTGTCCGTTGGACCGATGCTGAACGGTTGGTGGGATGGCAAACGCGCAGGTTCCGGCACCGTGATTTGGAAAGCGCGCGAAAAGCTCGCAGCTGGTGAAATCGACAATGACGAATTCATGGAAATCGCGTCGGCCTCCGCCCCATCTGTTGGCTATTGCAATACAATGGGCACGGCGACCACGATGAACTCTTTGGCCGAAGCCTTGGGAATGCAATTGCCTGGTGGTGCTGCAATCCCCGCCCCTTACCGCGAACGTGGTCAAATCAGCTATGAAACAGGCCAACGCATTGTCGATATGGTTTGGGAAGATTTACGCCCCGCAGATATCATGACCCGTGAAGCCTTTGAAAACGCTATCGTTATCAACTCTGCCCTTGGTGGGTCTACAAACGCACCAATCCATCTGAACGCTATTGCACGCCATTTGGACGTGCCATTGTCCAATGATGATTGGCAATCTGTCGGCCATTCAACACCGCTTTTGGTCAACCTACAGCCGGCAGGCGAATATCTGGGCGAAGATTTTCACCGCGCCGGTGGTGTGCCCGCCGTTGTGGGCGAGCTTCTAGAGGCGGGCTTGTTGCCCCATCCCAACGCGATCACTGCAAATGGCCAAAGTATGGGAACCAACTGCGAAAGCCGCAAAACCACCAACGGGGATGTGATCAAGACAGTTGCCGCGCCATTGATGAAGGCTGCTGGGTTCATCAATCTAAAGGGCAATCTATTTGATAGCGCAATTATGAAAACCAGCGTGATCAGCCCTGCGTTTAAGAAAACCTACCTGTCCAACCCCAATGATCTGAATGCCTTTGAAGGGCGCGCAATCGTGTTTGACGGGCCAGAAGATTATCACCACCGCATCGATGATCCTGCCGAAGGAATTGATGAAAACTGCATCCTAGTGATGCGCGGTGCTGGACCCAAAGGGTATCCGGGCGGCGCGGAAGTTGTGAACATGCGCGCACCGGCTTACCTGTTGAAACAAGGTGTCGAGGCCCTGCCATGCGTGGGTGATGGTCGTCAATCTGGCACCTCTGGATCCCCGTCGATCCTGAACGCATCACCAGAGGCCGCAGACAATGGCGGTTTGGCCATTTTGCGCACAGGCGACATGGTGCGTATCGATTTGAACAAATGCAGCGCGGATATTTTGCTTTCGGAAAAGGAACTGGCGGCGCGTCAGGTCACGCTTATGGCCGACGGCGGGTTTGCTGTGCCAGAAAGCCAATCGCCTTGGCAGCAATATTTCCGTGAAATGGTTCAGCCGTTTGATAAGGGCATGACCCTACGCGATGCGCCAAACTACCGTGATATCGCCCGCAAACATATGCCACGTGACAATCACTGATCCTGCGTTATCGATACATAATAAGGGCCGCTGAACAAATCAGTAGCCCTTTTTATGCCATCGATGAAGCAGTTTAGCAGGTATAGTTCATGCCCAGACGCCCACCATCAACATAGATCGTTTCACCCGTGATGTATTTCGCCTTTTGACTGGCGAGGAAGGCAACGGCGTCTGCTATATCTTTTGGTTCGCCAATCTTTTTCAAAGGTGTGCGCGACATCACCATTTCCATCGCCGCGGGGTTAGAATTCACACCCGCTAGCATTTCAGTATCAATCGACCCTGGACCAACAGCATTGATCCTAATGTTATGAGGCGCAAGCGCCAGAGAAGACGCTTTGGTCAGCTGCATTACCCCACCTTTAGATGCACAGTACGAAGCGATTGACGGGATAGCGAGCAGCGCATTGACCGAAGACATGTTCACAATCGCGCCACCAATTCCAGCCGCAACCATACCTTTGGCTGCGCGTTGCAGGGCAACAAAGCTTCCCAGAAGGTTGATATCGATAACCTTCTTAAAATCCTCATATGTGGTTTCAAGGAAGTCGCCCGCGATCGCAATCCCCGCATTGTTGACCAACACCTCAACCGTGCCCACCTCTGCCTCGATCTGATCGAACATGGCCGATATCTGATCCGGTTCAGCGACATCACACGCAATCGCGACGGTTCCATTGCCCAATTTCTCTGCCGCAGCTTTCACACCATCCGCATTAATATCAGCAAGGACCAGACGCGCACCATCCGCGGCCAATGCCTCTGCACAAGCATATCCAATGCCTTGCGCACCACCCGTCACCAATGCGATCCGTTGTTTTGTCATGTCTATTTTCCTTAGCTAATTTCTTTGCGCCACGGTGTTGCAGTGCTGGCAATGTGTCAATCAGCACCAGGCGAAAACAGTGGTTGTTGATGCACGGTAATGGGCGGTAGTTCATCGTCAAAACGGCGCAATTCAATGCGGGTGGAATGGGCTGCAGTGCTTTGGGTCAAGGACGAAGTCCGTCTGTCATGGGTCAGCGTATTGGGATTGCCGTGACGGTCCCGTCCTTGTGGCGCGTTCAGGTCTGGATCGTACCATGCACCTGTCCATAAAAATACGCAGCCTTGTATGATTTCATCGCTCACCTGTGCGCCAGCAAGGCAGCGCCCCCGATCATTGAAAAGTTCGACAATGTCACCGGATTTTACCCCCCGTTCCGCAGCATCTATAGGGTTTATCAAGACCGGCTCCCGCCCCTTCACCTTATGACTGCGGCTGTAATCCCCGTTGTCCAACTGGCTGTGCAAACGCGTTTTTGGCTGACCGGACAACATCGCAAGCGGGTATTTGGTTCCGTATTCCCATTCGGGCGAAGGAAACCATGACGCATGCCCACGACAATCCTTCAAATCAAAATCAGCGATCACATCCGAAAACAATTCAATCAAGCCGCTAGGTGTCGGCAAGGGGTGCGCTTTAGGGTTCGCCCTGAAATCAGCCAAAAACACTTGTTTCGGGTGTGGGTCAGGCACCGTTACGATGTCACCCGCAATAAAGTTGTCCCAATCTGGCAAGGTCACTTCAGCTTTTTCCGCCGCGTCTTGGGTCTGTTGCCAGATTTTGCGCAACCATTCGGCAGCCGTGAACCCTTCGGTAAAATCCTCTGCCCGCCCTAAACGCGTGGCGAGGCCGGCATAAATATCGAACTCAACACGGGCTTCCCCACGCAGTTCAACAAGTCGCGGCATAGGGATCAGCGCATTGTCGGATTTGCCTGCGCCAAAGTCCTCGCGTTCTTGTGGGGCGGCGACTGGCAAGATGATGTCGGCATGGCGAGCTGTTGCTGTCCAATTTATCTCGTTCACAATCACGGTTTCCGGGGCCTGAAACGCCGCCCGCAATTTATTAAGGTCTTGCTGATGATGAAATGGATTACCACCAGCCCACCAAACCAGCCTTGCATCCGGGAATTTACAGGTTCTGCCTTGATATTGATAAGCCCCATTAGGGTTCAACAACATGTCTGAAATCATGGCTACAGGAATGAAATCCGCAATTGGATTTTTACCCTGAGACATGGTCCCCCAGCGGAACGGACGTTCAATATTTCCGATGTTGGCATTTACGCCGTAGCCGATCACATACCCCCCGCCTGGCAGGCCAATTTGGCCCAACATCGCGGCCAATGTCACGGCCATCCACAAGGGTTGTTAGCCATAATCTGTACGCTGCACGCCAGCACCCAAGGAGATCATAGTCCGACCAGACGCCATTTGACGGGCCAATTCTTCGATCCGGTCAGCTGGGATTTTACTTATCTCAGCCGCCCACCCAGCGTCTTTGACGACACCGTCCGCTGAGCCGGTTAGGTAAGCTGAAAATTTATCAAAGCCCGTCGTGTATGTTCGCAAAAACTCAACGTCATGAAGTCCGTTTGAAAGCAACGTATGGGCTACCCCCAACATGATTGCCGTATCGGAACCAGGCAAAGGGGGCAACCACTCCGCATCAAGTTCTGCCATAGCATCACTGCGCAAGGGGCTGATATTGATAAATTTCACGCCGGACTTCGCGCAGGATACCAAATTGTCCCGAATGCGATGACGTGCAACGCCGCCATCGCTCACTTGAGTATTGCGTACGGCAAGCCCGCCGAACATCACAACCAAATCGGTGTGTTCGGCAATCACCGTCCACCGCGTTGCTTGGGCCACATGAGTACGGAAAGACCCGACGATGTGGGGCATCAAACCCAACGCTGCATTGAAACTGTAATTTCCTTCCGACCTCACGAACCCGCCTTGGCTGTTCAGGAACCGTTTGAGCTGACTTTGCGCGTGGTGAAAACGGCCCGCACTTGACCATCCATATGATCCCGCGAAGATTGCACCATTTCCATATTCCGCACGTACCCGCGCCACCTCCGTGGCGACAAGGTCCAAGGCTTTGTCCCACGACACCTCGACAAAACTGTCTTGGCCACGTTTTCCTGTGTTGCCTTGCGGCCCATTTTCCAACCATCCGCGCCGAACCGTTGGGCGCAATACTCTCGCCTCTCCGTTCAAGCTACTTGCTATGTTTTGATTGATGAGAGAGGCGTCATTGTCATCTTGATGCCCCTCAACACGTTCCAAAACGCCATTTTTCACATGGGCAACCCCAACACCCCAATGACTGGCGGTAAGTTGGCTTTTGGATTTTGTCACTTCGCTTATCCTAATGCTCATCAGGTTTTTTACAGTTGGTGGTCCAATAAGGAAGGTTTGAATAATCAAAGTCTACCAAAAACCTGATTTCACACTCAAAGTTGCGCGCTAAGATATGCGACGATCAGGTCCTTTAGTTCTGTGTGTATTGCGCCCCGTCCGCGACCACCTGCGTCATCACACAATAGGTCAACTTCACCTTCGTTTTCCAAGATTTTGGCCCCTTTTGGTTTGCACTGCGCAAGAAAGCTAAAATGGGTGGCGTCATCCAACCGCTTGTATTGGGCTTTTAGGATCAACTTTGCCACCACACTTGCATCCACGCCTGCTGGGATGGTGCCAGCATCACCAAGGTTCACGATCAACATTGGGGTATCGATGTTTGACAGGCTGTTTGGCGTAAGCGTTTCAACAATGCCTGGATCAATGACAACAGCCACCTTGATACGCGCGTCCCGCAAATCTTGCGCTGCAGGGGACAAATCGAGCGCATGCAAGTCCACCCCCCCACGCGCTAAAAATGCACAGTCCGACATCCCGTGATCGCCATGATCACAAAACCCTTGCAACGCGGCTGCATCGACCCGCGCACCTGATACCGCCATTGCGGTATAGCCACCCGCCGAAAAGCCAAGCGCCGCGATGCGATTGGTGTCGATATATGGATAATCTTGGGGCTGAGCGACAATATGATCAATCACCGCTGTGATGTCAGCGGGGCGTTCCCAAACCCGAACAGCCGCATGCGCAGATGCATTCGCGCTGGTTGTGCCCGGATGATTGGGCAAGACAACAACAAAGCCCGCATCCGCAAGCGCCGCAGCGATCCAACCGAATTGGCCGGCATTGCCCCCTGCCCCGTGAGATATCAAAACCATTGGGAATTGCCCTTGGCGATGTGGCGCATCCCGTCCCGCAGATGTGCCATAAAACACACCATTGCCGCCAACAGTTACAGACCGCCCACCTGCTTGGGCAGGATACCAGATGTGGAAATTTACCGTTGCATTACGGATCGGCGCAAACGCTTCGCTTTCGTCAATCCCTATACGCCCATCATAGGCCGGCGCAGTTGCGTATTTTATACCCCAAACTGCCAATGCGGCAGCGCAGGCCATTGTTGTAAACTTGGCTATTTTTTGGAATGTGGGCATCTTGTGCTTCCTATCTCGCAAATGGGTGTCATGCTTTGATGTAGGAAGGAAAACGTTCACGCCGCGACCTAGAACGCGTTTAAGGTCGCCTCATATCGCGATCGAGGATATTCATCCGCAAGAGATACCTTTGATTAGGCGAAACTGATGATCTTTGTACCCCTCCCCTTGTTTGCAACGCTCTGTTTGGGTTTGGTCCTGTTCCAAATCCTCAGAACAGCCGAAATGTCAGTTCGCGCAAACCAATTGTTTTCCGTTCTCGTGGCGCTTTACGCGCTACAATCACTGCTGTTGAGCCTGAGATGGGGATATGGATGGGATGAGACTGCGATTTGGATCGCTCTTTTAGCCCCCGTTTTACCAATCTTGGCCTATTTCGCATATCTTTCGCTTTCGGATCGTCTGACACCCAAATTGCTTTGGCCGTTAGCAATCCTATTCGTGAACTGGATCGCATTGATTGCCTCGCCAAACATTGCTGATCCACTTATCCTTTGCACCTTTTTGGGTTTTGGTATCGCAATCTTAAGGCACGCTTTGCTAGGGCAAGAAGCGTTGGCTTTGGTCCAGATTGGCAAGATCGATGGGACAATGCGCGCAATGATGTTTACAGGTGCAGCCCTAGTGTGTTCCGCATTCATCGACATGTTTGTGATTATAGATTTTGTTAGAACTGGCGGGGCCAATGTTGGTCTGACAATCACGCTTGCCCAGACAGGGTTCTTACTCATGATCGGTTTGGCCGCACTATTTGGCCAATCAGGCGCAAGCGCAGATGAGGGGCCAGAGGGGCCGTTCCCTACACCTGATGTGACCGAAGAGGACGGTGCTATTGTCGCCCGATTGACCCAGTTGTTTGAGGTGACCGCGCTGCACAAAGATACAACGCTTAATTTGCGCCGCATGGCACGCCGTCTTAGCTTGCCTGACCGCAGCGTGTCACGGGCAATAAATAAGACCCAAAATATGAGCGTGTCACAATTCGTAAATGGCTTTCGGATTAAGGACGCCGCACAGATGCTAAGGCAGTCAGATCAAACAATCCTGCAAGTTTCGTTAAGCTCTGGCTTCATGACCAAGTCCAACTTCAATCGCGAGTTTGTGCGCGTAATGGGAAAAACACCAAGCCAATGGCGTCAGTCCAAGTAAGATGGTCATGGACAGCTTCACCTTTATTTAAAATTGCGCAAAGACCTCAAAAATAAACCAATACCACCGACCAACAGCACAAGGATCACGATCAAATCAAACGCGCTCATCCGCGCCATTTGCAGGGTCATATTCGCGATCACCCCAAAAATTAGCGCAACGATTGATCCACCTGCAACGATCCAGCCAATCCAGTTTTTTGAATTGTAAAACACCATACCAACGCCAAACATAAAGGGGATCAACACCATTCCCGATGTGATCGCCACGCCGCCGATCCCGAAGACCCGCGCCCCCATTCCAAAGTTGGGGCGCACGACGATACCGTTCAATAGCAAATAGCCACCGCCAATCATCATAATCAAACCAATAAGGAAGGTGCCTGCACCGCCCTCTGTTCCGCCTGCGCCACGTGTCATTGTCGTCTCCACTTTGCTGCAATGCCCCGTGAACATTGACGGGATGAGGCCAAGAATGACAGCATTTTCAACCCAATACCACCAGTTACCAAGCACGATATATCTGCTATGCTAAATCTGACAGGTACAGCGCAGCCTAACCGCGCTTATGGAAATCAAGATGGCCTACTTCGACATTCTTAGCCCCCCCTCATTCTCATTCTCATGAACGCTTTTCAGCAAGCTGAGTTCATTCTTAATGTCAACATCGGAACAATTGGCGCAAACGGCCCAACATCAGTCGGCACGAGCCGCATTGTCAGACTTAGATGAGCATCAATGACGTGACATTGGGTTGACGCGAGCAGATGTGAATGCGCTCGATGCATCAGCCGACTATGTGAACCGAACAATAGGCGATAGGTCAAATTATTCGCGTCAATGCCCCCGTTTCTTTCGCGAGACGGGGGCAAACGCGAAACATACGATATGATAAAATAGGGAATCCAAAAATGAAGACGCACGCACAGGCAGTTGTAATTGGCGGAGGCCTTGTTGGATGCTCTATTCTTTATCATCTCGCCAAACTTGGCTGGACCGATGTTGTTCTGCTTGAGCGGGACGAGTTGACATCAGGGTCGACATGGCACGCAGCTGCAAACATCCACGGCTTGCACGACAGCACCAATATCAGTCGGATCCAGCACTATACAATGAACCTATATAAAGAGCTGGAAAAGGAAACAG
>JBLHPE010000102.1:0-9540 GCA_047624005.1 Ascidiaceihabitans sp. | reverse complement strand
GGAAAGTGGTGTATTGTAATATCCATAGGCCCTAAATAGCCCACGCTTTGTAACAGTTTCAAGATACCAACGGGCACCCCCTTGCGCCTGCGCGGAATCTCTGGATAATCGGAACATGATAAACAACACTTTCCCAAGCTGGCCCGACGTCGCCCCACATTTGATTGAAGTAGCCGCAGGCCGTACCCCTGCCCAGATGGTTATTCGCGGTGGTATTTGGGTGAACGTACACACCCGCGAAACCCTACCAAATCACGATATCGCAATTACACATGGTCGTATTGCCTGTGTCGTTCCTGATGCCAGCTATTGCATTGGCGACGAAACCGAAATTGTAGAGGCAAATGGGCGTTACATGATCCCCGGCCTTTGCGACGGACATATGCATATCGAATCCGGCATGCTGACGCCCGCAGAATTTACCCGTGCGGTGATCCCACATGGCACAACATCGATGTTCACTGACCCCCATGAGATCGCCAATGTTCTTGGTCTCGAAGGGGTTCGCCTGATGCATGATGAAGCGCTGTTACAGCCGATCAATGTATTCACCCAAATGCCGTCCTGCGCGCCTTCTGCACCGGGCATGGAAACCACTGGGTTTGAAATCAGTGCCGAGGACGTGGCCGAAGCGATGAACTGGCCCGGCATCATTGGCCTTGGCGAGATGATGAATTTCCCCGGTGTAAGCGCTGCTGATCCCAAGATGTTGGCCGAAATCGCAGCGACCCAGAATGCGGGTAAGACAGTTGGCGGGCATTACGCTTCACCTGATCTTGGCCCGGCATTTGCAGCTTATGTCGCTGGTGGTCCCGCTGATGATCACGAGGGGACCTGCGAGGCCGATGCTATTGCGCGGATGCGTCAAGGGATGCGTTCGATGATCCGACTTGGATCCGCATGGTACGACGTTGAAAGCCAGATCACCGCCATCACCGAAAAGGGGCTGGACCCGCGCAACATGATCCTTTGTACCGATGATTGCCATTCCGGCACGTTAGTAAACGAGGGCCATATGAACCGTGTGGTTCGTCACGCCATTGAGTGCGGGTGTGATCCGCTGATTGCTTTGCAAATGGCAACTATCAATACGGCCACCCACTTTGGGCTAGAACGCGAGATCGGATCGCTAACACCTGGACGTCGCGCGGATGTCATTCTCACCTCTGATCTGCGAACGTTAACCATTGAGAAAGTAGTTGCCCGCGGGCAAGTTGTCGCTGTTGACGGAGAAATCACAGTTGATTGCCCCCATTTGGATTGGCCGTCCTCTGCACGCCAAACCGTGCATATGGGCAAGGTTTTAACAGGCTCTGACTTTGAAATTGCCGCACCCGACGGCGCAAATTCTGTCACCGCCAATGTGATCGGGGTTGTCGAAAATCAGGCACCAACCAAAGCCTTGAAAATGGACCTACCAGTGTCCGATGGAATGGTTGAGGGGGCGAATGACACCTGCCAAATAGCATTGGTCGAACGACATCAAGCAACTGGTGGTGTGGTGAACGCATTCGTCGCAGGCTTTGGGTACGAGGGCAAAATGGCAATGGCCTCGACCGTCGCGCACGATAGCCACCATATGATCGTCGTCGGTACAGATCGTGACCATATGGCAATGGCAGCCAATCGATTGGCCGACGTCGGCGGCGGCATCACAATATTCAAAGACGAAAAAGAGACTGCGTTGGTAGAGCTACCAATTGCAGGCCTTATGTCCGACCGCCCCGCCGTTGAAGTCGCTGCAAACGCTGAAGAGATGATGCAAGCGATGCGCGACTGCGGTTGCACACTAAACAACGCCTACATGCAGCATTCGTTGCTTGCCCTTGTAGTGATACCTGAACTGCGCATTTCGGACCTTGGATTGGTCGATGTGCGTACATTTGAATTTATACCCGTAATAGAGACGTAAAAATGAACAATATTATTATTCCCGATACCGCCACACCCGAACATTTCAGCGATGCAACAGCGGCTGTCGATCAGCTTGAAAAGCTATACACGCAGGCGACGCAATATCTTGGCAAAGCGTTTTCGAAAGCAATGGTTGAAGGCGCACCAGAAGGCAGAATCCGTGCGTTTTATCCTGAAGTGCGCATCACAACGACAAGTTTTGCACAAGTCGACACGCGGCTTGCATACGGTCATGTTTCCACACCTGGGACTTACGCCACAACGATCACAAGACCAGATTTGTTCAGAAACTATCTGATAGACCAAATCGGTCTACTTATTGGCAACCACAATACATCGGTACAGATCGCACCATCAGAAACTCCGATCCCCGTTCACTTTGCTGTCGCAAATGATCCAAGCATTACCGTGCCACATGATGGCGCAGCGGAATTCACTTTGCGGGACTTTTTCGATGTACCAGATCTAAGCACGACAAACGATGACATTGTTAATGGCACCTATGTATCACCAGATGACACTGGCCCCTTGGCCCCGTTCACGGCACAGCGTGTGGATTATTCACTGGCCCGATTGTCTCACTATACAGCCACTGATCCGTGCCATTTCCAGAACCATGTCTTGTTCACGAACTACCAGTTCTACGTGTCTGAGTTCGAAGCATATGCACGCAGCCAGTTAGACGATCCAAACAGCGGGTACATCGCCTTTGTCTCGACCGACAATAAGATAATCACCAAAAGCGATGAGACGTTGGAAGCGTCAGCAAAGACACCACAAATGCCGACCTATCACCTTAAACGCGCGGATGGTTCAGGCATCACTTTGGTCAACATTGGTGTTGGTCCATCCAATGCCAAAACCGCGACAGATCACATCGCTGTTTTACGCCCTCATGCTTGGTTGATGGTTGGTCACTGCGCGGGGCTGCGCAACACACAAGCCTTGGGCGATTTTGTTCTCGCCCACGCTTATCTGCGTGAAGACCATGTTCTGGATGACGATCTACCAATCTGGATTCCGATTCCTGCACTGGCCGAAATGCAGATTGCGCTGGAAAAAGCCGTAGCACAAGTGACCAAGCTAGAAGGGTTCGAATTAAAGCGGATCATGCGGACAGGTACGGTGGCAACTATCGACAACAGAAACTGGGAACTGCGCGATCAATCTGGCCCGGTTCAGCGTCTAAGCCAATCACGCGCCGTTGCGCTTGATATGGAAAGCGCAACGATTGCAGCCAACGGATATCGGTTCCGCGTACCATATGGCACGTTGCTTTGCGTCTCGGACAAGCCATTGCACGGCGAACTAAAGCTGCCCGGTATGGCGTCAGATTTCTACAAAACACAGGTCGCAAACCACTTAATGATCGGAATTCGGGCAATGGAACATCTGCGGGAAATGCCGCTCGAACGCATCCACAGTCGTAAATTAAGGTCGTTTGAGGAAACCGCATTCCTATAAAACCGAAAAAAAGGGGCCCAAAATGCATAAATCTCATATTTTAGAGTGTTTTGGTCCCACTATTCGTTGTGTTCGCACACAACATTCCGTTACATTCCGAACATGAGGCCCAACATCGGGCGGACGAAGGAGACCTGAAAATGGCAAAACCAATGACAAAAACCCAACTCGTCGCCGCACTGGCTGAAGAAATGGGCGCGGACAAAAAAGCAGCAGGCGCAGCGCTAGACGCGGTTTGTAACCTAATCACCAGCGAAGTTTCCGGCGGCGGCGCTGTGACACTTCCTGGCGTAGGCAAAATCTATTGCCGTGAACGTCCAGAGCGCATGGTACGTAACCCTGCAACTGGCGAACAGTTCCAAAAAGAAGCCGACAAAGTTGTCAAAATGACAATCGCGAAAGCTTTGAAAGACAGCGTGAACGGCTAAGCCTTCACGTCGTATGAGTTAGAAAAGGGTCGTCAATTTGGCGGCCCTTTTTGTTTCGCTTTACCACCTTGAAGCCTTCAGGGTTTTCAGAGAAGTTCCATCAAGAAATTAGGCAGGGCACCAAGCATGGATTTACGCGCAATCGGGATGGGGCTCTTGTTTGCTCTTATCTGGTCCTCAGCCTTTACATCAGCCCGCATCATCGTAGCGGATGCGCCGCCTTTGGCATCGCTTGCGCTTAGGTTTCTTCTGTCCGGTCTTATCGGTATCGCCATCGCATGGGCACTGGGCCAATCCATGCGCCTTTCGCGGGATCAATGGAAAGCCACGTTTGTTTTTGGGCTGTGCCAAAACGCGCTTTATCTTGGGTTAAACTTCTTTGCGATGCAAACTATTGAGGCGTCAGTGGCGTCCATCATAGCCTCTAGCATGCCCTTAATGGTTGCGTTGGCCAGCTGGCTTATTTTTCGTGAACGTCTGCCCCTGTTCGGAATATTTGGGCTAGCCCTAGGGATCATAGGTGTCACGATGATCATGACGTCACGCATTGAAGCAGGCATTGATATTCGCGGCATCTTCCTTTGTATAATTGCTGCGATTGCGTTGGCCGTGGCCACGCTTTCGATGCGAAACGCATCCACTGGTGGCAATCTACTTATGATCGTAGGATTGCAAATGTTGGTCGGCAGCGCGATCTTGGCTGTTGTCTCGGGGGCGACTGAAACTATCGATGTGACCCTGAGCAGCCCGCTGATCATTGCCTTTATCTATACGACGCTGGCCCCCGGACTGTTTGCAACTTGGATCTGGTTCAAATTGGTAGAACGAATTGGGGCAGTGCGCGCAGCCACCTTCCATTTTTTGAACCCGTTTTTTGGCGTCGCAATTGCGGCTGCCATTTTAGGGGAAAAATTGGGCTTATTCGACGTCATCGGCGTTACTATTATCGCAGTAGGTATTTTGGCGGTACAACTGTCACGCCAAAGAAAAATCTAATTGTCGTCCTTATCATCGCCCATTTTGTTAACTAGTCTTACCCAATTGTATTCACGCCGGAGCTTTAGATGAACCGCCGCAACTTTTTGATGGCCTCGGCCACATCACTATTTTTGCCAATTTCAGCGCATGCCTATTCATTCATTCCTTACACACCCGCCGCTTGGGATGGACTGAAACAATCTGATCAAACCGTAATCTTAAATTTTCGCGCCAGTTGGTCCCTGACTTGCAATCAAAACCTTGAGCTGATTGCGCAATTGGTTGGGCAGAACTCTGACTATAGGAATCTCACATTTGTTGATGTGAATTGGGATCACTACGGGCAATCTGTTATGGCCAGCCGTCTAAAGGTCAAACGACACTCCACCCTTATTGTTATGAAAAAGGGTGTCGAAGTGACCCGTATGGTAAATGAACCTTACGAGCGGAAGATGCGTGCGCTTTTAGATGCCGCCCTCGCAGCGTAAGTGAATGTTGTTCATTTCAAAGCAGACCTATGGGTTGAGTTAAAAATATGAAGTTCCTTTTCGTCCATCAAAACATGCCTGGTCAATATCGGGAACTGGTCCAATGGCTGGCCAACAAAAAAGAACACGAGATCGTATTTCTAACCCAACGCAAAAAACCACCCGCTTTCGTTGGGGTTAAGACCGTGATTTACAAACCTCATCACGTCGCGAACGAGAAGGCATATGGCCTTACGCGCACTTGGGAGAACGCGACTGGATCAGGATTCGGTGCGGCCCAAGCTGCCAAAAAGCTACGCGACGAAGGATTCACGCCGGACATTATCATCGGGCATGTAGGATGGGGCGAATTGACCTTCATCAAGGAAATTTACCCCGATGTCCCCGTTATCGGGTTTTTCGAATATTTCTACAGCACAAATGGTGGCCCCGTTGGCTTTGACCCAGAAAGCCCCGTTTCCGAACATGCCCCTTACCTAATGGCCGCGCACAATGCCGTTCCGTTGGTGAATATTGAAGTTGTAGATTTGGGCCATTGCCCGACGTATTGGCAACGTGACCGTTTCCCCAAAAGCTTCCACGACCGCGTCTATGTGTGTCACGACGGCATCCGAACAGAAGATATGTTACCAAATCCATCCGTTGAACTTACCCTTGGGCGGCTTGATAGACCTATCACCCGTGAAGACGAGATCGTCACCTTTATGGCCCGAAATTTGGAAACCACGCGCGGTTTTCATCAATTCATGCGCGCCCTTCCCAAAATTCAGGCCGCACGGCCAAATGTCCGATTTCTGATCATCGGCGGCAATGACACCTCATATGGAGGTAAATCAAAACATGCGGGTGGTTTGCGCGGGCAGATGGAGGCCGAGGTCGGCGCCAATGTCGATTGGGATAAAGTTCACTTTTTGGGGCAGGTTCCCTTTGAAGACTATCAAAAAATAATCCAGGTCAGCAGTTGCCACATCTATCTGACCATGCCGTTTGTGTTGTCTTGGTCATTGCTGGAATCGATGTCGATGCAATCCACAATTGTGGCCAGTGACGTCGCCCCAGTTCGCGAGGCGATCACCCACGGTGAGACAGGTCTATTGGTCGATTTCTTTGATCCAGAGGCATTGGCCGTACAAGTAACTGACCTGCTGGAAAATCCTTCCGTCTATGCGCACATCGGCCCCAACGCCCGCAACCACGTCGTCAAAACTTATGACTTTTTGACCGTGTGCCTGCCGGAGCATCTAAGGCAGATCAACGCGCTGGTACCCGAAAGTAAGCGCATCGCAATGCCTTTAGATTAGACGCTAGTTTGAAATCACATTTGCCAAACCAAAGGCTGATCCGATCAATCCCAATATCGTTCTAGTGTTGTTGATTGGACTTTCCGTCACGAGAACTAGGTCTTTGTTTTGGATGCTAAAGTTACGCGCGGAAAACAAACCATCTGAACTGGTTAAATCAATCGTAAAAACAACCCGCGTTTCGCGTGGACCACGCACACCGGGCCGTACCGCAGAATTAGGGTATTCCCGTAAAATCAGGATACCCTGTAAATCGCCACGACTATCGTTAACGCCACCAACAATGGACAAAGCATCCATTGCGGAAACTTCGCTTTTTGTGAAGGGATGTAGTGCCTCAGAACCTGCGGCACCAAGCGAAAGGAAATAACGTTCGTCTTTTTCGATGATCACCTTGTCGCCACCACGCAACCGCGTATCTAACTTCGGATTATCATATAAAACATCAATGGAGGTTCCGTAAATCTCATGCCCGCGCACAAGACGGATTTGAGGGTTTGCCAGATTGGACTGAACCCCTCCGCCAGCGGCAATAAGACTTAGAACTGAGAAATCTGTGCCTTCCATCGGAAAATTTCCCGGTTTCCGCGCCCCACCAACCAAATCAACTGTACTCGACCGGCCTGGCACGACAGTAAGCTGCACCTGAGCAGATGGCGAAATGGCTTCCAGGCTGCGTTGAATTGCAGTTCTGGCGCTATCAGCTGTCCTGCCGGAAACCTTAACCTTACCAATGTAGGGCACAAAAATAGTGCCATTTGGTGATACAAGATTTCCGTTTAGATCACTGGCTGGCTGTCCCGGGCTGGTCAACAATGAATTTTCTTCACTGTCCCAAATTCGCAAGTTCACCATATCGCCCGCTTGAATAACCGACACTTTAGAGCCGTGAGTATGGCCAATCCATTGATACCTACGGCCGGCTACGCGCGGCCATTCTTGTAAGCTTGGTAAAAAGGAACGTGTGACTGGGTAAATTGCAAATTCAGCGCCTGGCTCATCAACTTCTTTTAATATCTCGCTATCAACGGCGGCACCACGAGGCAAGACTGCACATCCCGCAACAAGCATGACAAAAAACGCCAGCGCCAAGTGTTTCAAATTTAAAAGCATGGACAACCCACTTCTATAAAACTTCGTTTTATGAACCATTTGCTTGTCTGCTTTATGTGATTCGGCGTCAATCAAAACATTGGATCTTTATGTAATAAGCGATATTGGCTGCTAATATGCCCAGAATGCAAACAATACGCCCCGCTGAACCACCCAAATTTGTCATTTTGGGTGCATCAGGCCGTTTGGGTCAGCTAATCCGTCCGTTTTGGCCAATTTCAAATACAATTTGGCATTCCCGTTCACAGCTTGAAGGCTACAAATCGCTAGATTTATTAAGGCACTCTGACAATTTGGTTGAAATAATACACGGGGCTACTGCGGTAATCTGCCTTGCTGGCGTCACTCCGCATTCAAAAAACGGATCGCTTGGACAGAATTTACTTTTGGCCGAGACCTGCTTGAACGCGGCGAAAATTGCAAAAATAGACCGTGTATTTCTGACCTCTACTGCGGCCGTGTATGGCAAGCAAACTGGCCGATTGGATGAAAATTGTCCGACGGCACCACTGTCTGACTACGCGCGTGCAAAAGTCGAAATGGAGGATATGGCGTTGCAACATAGCCAGACATCCACGATTTTACGAATAGGGAATGTGGCTGGAGCGGATGCAATTTTGGGCAACTGGCATCCGGAAATGAAAATCGAACAGTTACTAAACAATACAACACCCAAACGCAGCTACATAGGGCCAGCGACCCTTGCTAGAATATTACTAGAGTTGGCGTCCCACGATGAATTGCCGTCGATCCTAAATGTTGCTGCGCCCGAGAGTGTCCACATGAACGAGTTGTTGGATAGCGCAGGTTTGGATTACACAATGACGTCAGCCACTCCTCAAACAATCGCCGACGTCACCTTGGATACCAAGCGACTTCAGCAATATGTGACATTTACCGAAGAACACAGTTTGCCATCGTCTATGGTAGCTGAATGGAAAAAGGCAGTATCCGCAGGATGACTTGGCGCAAACGTATCTTCGACATTTTCTTTGGGTGCCTTTTGGTAATCATCCTTGGGCCCGCTATTTTGTATTTGATTGTCTATATTCTAGTCAAACAGGGCCGCCCGCTTTTTTATGTCGCTGAGCGTATGAAATCCCCGGAAGAATCCTTTGGCTTATGGAAGTTTCGGACCATGACAATTGTCCAGACAGATTCAGGCGTTTCTGGCCCTGAAAAAGATGGTCGCATCACGACAATCGGAGCTACCTTAAGGGCCAAGCGTTTAGATGAATTCCCACAATTGCGGAACATTCTACGCGGTGATCTTAGCTTTGTTGGGCCCCGCCCCCCCCTACGACAGTACGTTGAGCAATTTCCGGAAATTTATAGCGAAGTATTGAAATCAAGACCCGGTGTTACCGGTTTAGCAACGATCCGAATGCACAAGCACGAAGACAAGTTGCTTGCACGCAGCAGCAGTCCAGCGGAGACGAGCCGAATTTATACTGAAATCTGCATTCCACGCAAAGCCCGCTTGGACCTTATTTATCAGCGCAATCAGTCTACATGTTACGATTTTGATTTGGTGTTTCAAACCATTGGCAATTTATTTCGTCGGCGGAAATGAAACACTCTATGGGGGAACTGAGTATTGGTGTCGCGAATCGAGGGACATTCGCTATATAAGTGTAATTGTTTTTGGTGTTCGGAGCCCGTTTTTAGTTTGTTAGAATCCTCGCATTTCCAGTTAAAATACTCTCAGTTAATTTTTACGTGCTGAGTTTGAGCTATGACTGAATCTGGTGTTTGGGCGGTTTGAAGGTTGGCGGCGTATCTGGTTGAATTGTTGTTGTGAGACAGCATCCCAACCGAAGGAGATACACCACCATGGAAACGACTAACATTGTA
>JBLHPE010000101.1:0-9609 GCA_047624005.1 Ascidiaceihabitans sp. | reverse complement strand
AGGCGCCTCTGTTAAAGTGGCTTCATTGGCTGGTGTTGTACTATCCAGAGGCGAATGTGCCATTGTACTTGTGGCCCAAATCCCGATCATCCCTGCAAGTAATATGTTCTTCATCTTCGTTCCTTGTCTCATTGGAGCTTTACTGGCCATTAGTTGATGTCGTTAGCGCGTTGAATTTCACGAAAATTGACATTGATCATGGTCATATTATTCCGCGCTATATCCTCATCTAAGGGCATATCACCAAACATCCATTGGCGGAACGCGTGTCGCACTATTGTGAGACACGGCGCAACCTTACTTCCTCTAGGGTCTATTTAGATCACGACAAAACCATTCTCAAACAATGGGAAAAGATCAAACCGCAAACTCAGTTTTAGTTTAGGCGGCCATTGGCTCTAAAAACCTAGAAAACACCTAAATTCTAGACGTGAATTACAATCAAGGCGCTGGTCACGATCAACCATTTATCTACATGCTCGAATAGAAATGCAGTTGAATACTTATTGACAAAAGTACCCTTCCGTCAATATCATTTGTATGCGAACGAAATTCCAATGCGAGGATACCATTGACCTATCATAGTCCGACGGATCTAGACTTAGCATTGGAGATTGCTGCGCAACCCTTCGGTAAAATTGTTGCAGGGGGAACAGACGTCTATCCATCTGCGAAAAAGGGCGTCGTTCCAGAATTCTTCTTGGATTTGACTAGACTTCGAGGCTTTGCAAACATTACTGAACAAAACGGTACGGTTCGGATCGGAGCAGCAATGACTTGGAGCCAGATCGCGCAAGCAAACCTACCGCCAGCCTTTGACGCCCTTAAGCAAGCTGCGAAAGAAGTTGGTAGTGTCCAAATTCAAAATACTGGGACAATTGCCGGCAACATCTGCAACGCGTCCCCTGCAGCGGACGGGGTGCCACCCTTACTCGCGCTAGACGCAAAAGTAGAGCTGGCCAGTGCGGCAAGAGGCACCCGCGTTCTTGCACTATCGGAATTTCTTCAGGGGGTCCGTCAGACGGCACTCGCTGATGATGAATTGATGACTGGAATCGTGATCCCTCCCCTGCCCCAACGGGCCCGTTCAGCCTTTGAAAAGCTTGGAAGCAGACGGTACCTGGTTATATCTATATCAATGGTAGCGGCGACAATCACATGCGGCGATGACGGTCGCATCATAGATGCCCGCGTCGCTGTTGGGGCGTGTTCGCCAGTTGCACAACGTTTGCCACTGTTAGAACGAGATATCATTGGGAAGATGGTTCAAGATATCAGATTGACCGATGAACACTTTACGGCGCTGTCTCCCATTGATGATGTGCGCGGAAGCGGTCTGTATCGATTAGATGTTGTCGCGGAACAATGCGTTCGAGCTATTCGGAAAGCGGCAGGACATGAATGAAACCACCCAAATACAAGGCACTAGATTTGACCTTAACGGCCAATCTGTAGAAGCGTTTCCAGCAGCTGGAGACCGTCTTTCACAAGTACTTCGCGAGCAGCTGGGTGCCCGTGATGTTAAGATCGGATGTAATGCGGGTGATTGTGGCGCTTGCACCGTTTTATTAGATGGCGCACCAGTTTGTGCGTGTCTTGTGCCTGCACAGCAGGCCGCAGATCGCCAAGTCGAAACATTAAGTGGTTTGTATAAATCAGACCCTTTGGCTGCGGCTTTGGCTGAGAGTTTTCAAAGCAATGGCGCAGCACAGTGCGGTATCTGCACGCCTGGCATGATGGTTGCCGCAGTGGCACTGCTCCGCGACACTTCATCACCTACTGAGCAGGAAGTTCAAGACGCACTTGCTGGCGTTTTATGTCGCTGCACTGGGTATCGCAAAATCATTGAATCTGTAATGCACACCTTACACACCAAGACAAACTCCGATGGACACGTGGGCGAGGCAATCCGACGGGTTGATGGACAAGATAAGGTTGCTGGTCGCGAAACTTTCGGAGACGATGTCGCTCCCGCGGGAACTCTAGAAATATATATCATTCGAACACCGTTTTCTCGTTCGACATTCAAGTTCAGGGACTTGGATAGTTTTGTTTCGTCCCATAATGGCGTGGAGGCTATACTGACTGCGGCTGACATTCCTGGCCGCAATCTGTTTGGTGTTATTCCGCAATTTATTGACCAGCCTGTTTTTGCAGAAGGCGAAACGCGTTTTAGGGGCGAAGCCGTTGCGGCAATAATTGGAACACCGCAGGCTATTCAAGACCTAAACCCTACAGCATTTCCAGTTGAATGGTCAGAGCTAGCGGCCGTTACAGACATAACGTCTGCGCAACGGGTTGAAGCAAGTCAGCTTCATGAAGGCCGTGAAAATAATGTAATGTGTGGAGGGTTTGTTGCATGTGGCGACGCTGATGCAGCCCTTGCGAAAGCTGATGTGACAGTTGTAGGGCACTTCAATAGTGGCTTTGTCGAACACGCTTACATCGAACCCGAAGCAGGTTTTGCGCAAATTGTTGAGGGCCGTGTTGAAGTATATGCCTGCACCCAAGCCCCAGTAATGGATTTGGAAGCACTGGAAGCCATTCTTGGGATGGATCGATCCAAAATACGGATTGTGCCTACTGGTGTTGGTGGGGGTTTTGGGGCGAAACTAGATATTACGGTTCAACCCTATCTGGCGCTTGCAGCGCTTAAGACTGGTCGCCCTGTTCGCTTGACCTATTCACGCACAGAATCCATGCAAAGTTCAACGAAACGGCACCCGTCGGATATCACGCTTAAGATTGGCGCAACCAAAGCTGGTAAAATCTGTGGTTTCAAATTTTATGGTGAATTTGACACCGGTGCCTACGCAAGTTGGGGCCCAACGGTTGCCAATCGCGTACCGGTTCATGCATCGGGGCCATATCAAATCACTGACTACCGTGCTGAATCGAGAGGCATCCACACCAACAACCCACCTGCCGGCGCATTCCGTGGGTTCGGTGTGCCACAATCCGCTATTGCGCAAGAATCTTTGTTTGATGTTTTGGCTCTGAAATTGGGTATGGACCCGCTAGAGTTCAGAATTCTGAACGCGTTGGAAAACCATGTTCCAACAGTCTGTGGGCAGGTGTTTTCCCAAGGTGTTGGCATTCAACAGTGTTTTGAGGCCCTGCGCCCTGCGTGGGAAACAGAGCGCCGTGATGTCGCACAGTTTAATGCCACTAGCACGCACCTTAAACGAGGTGTGGGTATTGCTGCCGGATGGTATGGATGTGGGAACACGTCTTTACCGAACCCATCCACGATTAAATCGGGTGTTTTAGCCGATGGTACGGTTGTCCTGCATCAAGGTGCGATGGACATTGGACAGGGTGCAAACACAGTCATTTCGCAGATATTTGCGACCGCCCTTGGCGTGCCTACTCATTCTATTCGAATTATAGGTGCTGATACCGATGCAACGCCTGACGCAGGCAAAACCTCTGCTTCGCGCCAAACATATGTTTCAGGCAATGCTGCGTTGTTGTCGGGTGAGGCTTTGCGCCAGCAGATCCTTGATAAGATGAATGTGGCAGGTGATGCGGGCCTCAAAATTGGGGATGGAACAATTCTGGCCACCGATTCAACTGGCACCCATGAATATCCTTTGGCTGGGCTAGCAACTGATGACGAAGGTTTCGTGTTTCGGGCGATTGAAACCTATGACCCACCAACCAAACCACTAGACGCAAATGGCCAAGGTGTGCCTTATGCGCAATTTGGATACGCCGCCCATTTGGTTGTTGTCGAAGTCGACACAGCATATGGTACAGTTATACCAACTAAATTTGTGGCAGCGCATGACGTTGGAAAAGCGATCAATCCGATGCTGGTAGAAGGTCAAGTTCACGGTGGTATCGCACAAGGTTTAGGCATGGCACTGATGGAAGAATACATTCCTGGCCGCACCGAAAACCTGCATGACTATTTGATACCAACGATTGGTGACATTCCACCTATCGAGACAATTATCGTCGAAGACCCTGATGCACATGGGCCCTATGGCGCCAAAGGGCTTGGCGAGCATGTGTTGATACCGACAGCGCCCGCTATTCTGAATGCCATCTATGATGCCGTTGGCGTGCGCATCACCAAAGTTCCAGCGACGCCCGCACGTGTTCGGGCTGCCATAAAGGCCAAGTTAAATGACTGATGTCAAACCAGTGAAAATCCGCTGCGACGCTTGCCCCGTCATGTGTTTTATTGCGGATGGTAAGTCAGGGGCATGTGACAGGTACGCCAATCAAGATGGCAACCTTATCCGTGTTGATCCGCTCACCATCATCCAAGGCACAGAACAAAAGCTGGTGCCCTTCATGAAAGACGGCTCACCTGAAGATTGGGACGGTAACATCGTCAAAGGGGATCGCCCTTTTGTCACAGCTGTGGGCGCTGGAACAACTTATCCCGACTATAAACCTGCCCCCTTCATTGTCAGTCAGGACGTGGATGGTGTGGATATGGTTACGGTCGTTACCGAAGGAATTTTTTCCTACTGCGGCGTGAAAGTCAAAATCGACACCGACCGCCATCTTGGCGATGAACGCGATGTTATTTACGTGGACGGTGAACCCATCGGTCACGTAATGACGACAGAATACGGGTCTAAAATGCTATCTTTGGGTGGGGTGGAACACCTTACCGGTGGATCTAAAAAAGAAGGCCGCGTGACGTGCGACGCCCTTCTACGCCTTTGTAACCGCGAGGCTGTTACGCTGACCATCGGAGAGGCCGAACATACAACTGAGGTTGTTGTGCAGGCAGGAAAAGCACCGATCATTAACGGAGACGAAGAAAAGCTGATGCGCGTTGGATGTGGCTCTGCAACTATTGGAATGTTTGCCAAACAGTGGCTCAATCATACGGACGATGTTGTCGTCGTTGATGATCATATCACCGGCGTTCTCTCAGAACACCAAGCAGGCAAAGAGCTGGACGTGCCACCAACTGGCATCAAAATTATTGGCCGGCGCTCGACCCCCGGTCGATATTTTCAAGTAGCGGACTCGGGAACAGGTTGGGGTGGAACAAACTTAGATGACCCACTGAAAATTCTGGGACCATTCAATCCTAAGATAGCAACCGAAGGTATGAGACTGTTGATGGTTTCAACAACTGGTGAACAATCTGGCTATTTCGAGCTTGATGCCGATTTGGTGCCTCAACCGGTCAAAATGCCAGACGCTTTACGCATCTCAACAGAGATAATCGCCGAAAATTGTGAACCTTCGGTCTGTTCGGTTTTGTTTATGGGTGGCGCTGGTGGCAGCCTACGGGCTGGTGTGACCGAAAACCCCGTACGGTTGACGCGATCAGTGAAAGAGTCGCTTACGCATGTGTCCTGCGGCGGTGCTGATGCATATGTTTGGCCCGGTGGTGGGATAACCGTAATGGTGGATGTCTTGGACATGCCGACAGGCTCATTTGGGTATGTCCCGACCCCAGCGCTGGTTGCGCCCATCGAATTTACATTGCGGGTAAGCGACTACGCAGCTTTGGGCGGACATATGGACGAGATATGGCCCGTGTCAGAAGTGGAAACCGACGATCTGCGTAAAGTGAAGCCCAATATACAAGGGCACAATCCAATGGCGCCTGCTAATTACCGTTGGTCAAAGGATTGATTTCTGATGGAAATGAGCGCTGCCATACTGCCTTGCGGCAAACGTCTACACCTTCAACACGGCCCAATTGATCTTATTATAGGGGCATATGGCGATCGACAGACTGCCTTTGTTGCAGCCAAACAGCGGCTTGGTACGATCCTTCAGGAACTGATGGAAGAACTGCCCGAATTGCGGTTGAACCTCACGTCTGATGTTCCACAACCACAACGCAGCGTTGCGCGTCGTATGGACAAAGCGGTTCGCCCCTTCGCAAATGACGTCTACGTCACACGCATGGCTGCCGTCGCAGGCAGCGTCGCAGATGAGGTTTTGCGCGCGATGGTATCAGCAACACCGCTAACTCGGGCATATGTGAACAATGGTGGCGACATCGCTTTGCACCTTGAAGCAGAGCAAAATTTCTCGCTTGCAGTCATGGGCCACAATGGGACGGATTTGGGGCGGATCATGATTAACCATGATGACCCCATTCGCGGTATAGCAACCAGTGGCCGGCACGGGCGCAGCTTTAGTCTTGGGATCGCGGACAGTGTGACCGTTCTAGCAGAAAATGCCGCCAAAGCAGATGTGGCAGCAACACTTATAGCGAATGTAATTGATATTCCTGGTCATGCCGCGATTGATCGCAAACGCGCCAGCGAGCTTGACGACACAAGTGATCTGGGTGACCTTCCCGTTGTCACACATTGCGGATCACTTTCGAACACAGAGATTTCCTCGGCTCTTCTTAGGGGACGCAAATGTGCCCACCATTTCGTTACTCGTGGTTTGATATCAGAGGCTGCCATGTTCTTACAAGGCAGCGCTGAAACCACAGACCCTCAAGGTTTTACACTTTCTCAAAGGACCCCAATTTATGCCTGATGTTGTATTGCACAAGTTAATCTATTCAGTCGAAGACGTTTTTCACGAAGGAGGTCCAATTTCGGAAATACCTTTGCGTCGTGCAGCCGCTTTGGCCATTATCAAAAATCCTTTTGCCGGAAGATATGAACCCGAGATTCAGGGCTTCATGGAAGACCTCAAGCCACTGGGGCTTCGAATGGCGCAAAAGCTGCTTGATCTACTTGGCGGTGCAGACAAGATCGAAGGTTACGGTAAAGGTGCCATGATTGGAGAATCTGGGGAGCTTGAGCACGGCGCGCTTTGGCATGCTCCAGGTGGATACGCGATGCGTGAGCTTTTGGCGGATTGCAATGCCATTGTTCCATCAACCAAGAAAGTCACGGGCGTTGGGGGGCGACTGGACGTTCCTATCACGCATATCAACGCATCATACGTTCGTAGTCACTTTGACTCGATGGAAGTTGGAACCAATGATTCACCACGCGCAAACGAGATGGTCCTCGCACTGGTCATGAGCACTGGTGCGCGAATTCATAACAGAGCGGGTGGCCTTGCCGCCGCAGATATTATTGGAAAGGATGGCTTAAGATGAGTGCCAAAATAAGAAAAATCGCTGTGAATATTGAAGAAACACATCGCGAAATTGGGCGTGCGATTTCTCCGCCTACTCGTAAAGCTGTCGCTGTCGCGGTGATCGAAAACCCATTTGCAGGCGTCTATCATGAAGACCTGAATGAGTTGATGGAAATCGGCGCAGAACTTGGTGCCTTACTTGGCCAAAAATGCGTGGAAGCCTTGGGTATTACCCCAGCGCAGGCAGAAAGTTACGGCAAATCTGCGATGGTTGGTGAAAACGGTGAATTAGAACATGCCGCAGCCATCTTGCACCCAAAACTTGGCGCGCCATTACGGCTGGCTGTTGAAAAAGGTGCGGCTCTTGTCGCTTCATCAAAAAAGATGGGCAGCCCTGGTCAGGTTCTTGATGTTCCGCTTGGGCACAAAGATGCAGCCTATGTCCGCAGCCACTTCGACGGGATTGAGGTGCGCCTAAATGATGCGCCGCGTGCAAACGAAATTATGGTGGCCGTCGCGGTCACCGATAGTGGGCGACCATTGCCGCGCGTTGGCGGATTGATCCATGACGATGTGATAGGCAAAGACGGTCTAAAGTAAAGTAAGGCCTTGTTGTGCAATCTGGCGGAACATAATAATCAGTACCTATGACCTTAGTTGCAAATAATGAAACTGAACTCGATTACGTTTTAGAGGATCAAGTTGGATACTTGCTGCGTCTTGCCAGCCAGCGCCATTCTGTAATCTTTCAAAAACACGCAATTGAAAATATGACGCCCACTCAGTTTTCAACGTTAGTCCGCGTGGCTGAGATTGGGGAAGTGTCCCAAAATCATTTGGGGCGTCTTGCAGCAATGGATGTGGCGACCATAAAAGGTGTGGTTGATCGCCTTAGGGCAAAGAACCTGATTATGTCTAGGCCAGATAAAATCGACAAACGTCGGACCGTCATCTCGCTTACGGAGCATGGTAGCGCACTGATCGTTGACCTTAGATCGACAGGCCTGCTTATCACCCGCGAAACACTGGCCCCTCTTTCTGCCAAAGAGCAGGTCACTTTGGTGGCATTGCTCCGCAAGATTACATAGATTTTTTGGCGGTTCTGGTGTGGCGACTTTAACCCCTAGACAGCATTACTCACAAAATGAGTTCAGGCAGACGATCTGCTGGGGGTGTATTGCGCGATCGTTCAGAACAAACCTTTCCGTCGATTATAGTCATGCCAACACCGGGTAAGTTCCCCAATTGCACTGACTCAAGCATCGACTTGCCTGGTGCATGTTGTGCTTGATCCAGCAGAACAAAGTCAGCACATTTTCCAACCTCGATTAGGCCAGTGTCCAGTTCACGCTGTCGCGCGGTATTGCCATTGCCAAAGCAAAACGCTTGCTCTGCAGGGACGTTTCCGAAGGCAGATAGCATCGCAATCATTCTTAAGATGCCCAAGGGCTGTACGCCAGACCCCGCTGGCCCATCTGTCCCTAGAATAATCTGATCAAGCTTACCCAACTCTCGTGCGGTATTAAGCGCCAAGACTGCAGAGCGTTCGTTCCCATTATGAACGATCTCAAATGCTGAACTGCAGCTCTCACAAAGGCAAATGATTTGGTCGTCAGGAAGTGCAGAGTGACCACCGTTAATATGACCAATAATATCGGTGTCCGTCTCAATCACCATATCGGCATCGATAAGCCCTGATCCAGGGATAGATGGGCCACCGGTATGGATCGTACTTTGAATGCCATATTTGCGCGCCCAAGATACCATTTGTTGTGCGGTTTTGCCGTCCTTGACCGTACCTAGACCAACTTCGCCCAACAAGGTTACGCCTGCATCAGCGAGGTCTTTGAAATCCTCTTCGATCATACCGTGTTCAATCACGGGCGCGCCCGCATGAACCTTGACGCCGGACGGGCGGAAATTTTCGTACCAACGCTGGGATGCAATCGCCATGGCTTTTAGCCCAACAATGTCCTTGGGACGCCCGGGCATGTGTACTTCGCCAGCAGAAATCAACGTCGTCACACCGCCATGCAATGTGCTGTCAATCCAATTGAGCTGTTGCTGGCGCGGCGTATAATCGCCGACAACCGGATGGATGTGGCTGTCAATCAGACCGGGTGCAAGGGTCACGCCGTGGGCGTTAACAACCGTTGTTGCTCCTTCACAATCAAGGTTCTTTTCGTACCCCCACTCAGCGATTTTACCATCTACTGCAATCAGGCAATCCCCGTCGAAAATTGGCTCTTCAAGTTTCCCGGAAAGAATCTGTCCGATGTTCTTAATGACTAACTTTTCCAAAATTCGTCCTCCTGAGGGTGGCTTGTTTCATTCGTATACGAATATCTTTTCATTGTCTCGTCAAGACGTTTCTCCTCAATGGCGACCTCCGAGGGTCAAGTGTTGGCATAAAAGGTGGCGTTTTATTATTCATTTGTATACTAATGAATAAAGAGCTATGACTGAATCTGGTGTTTGGGCGGTTTGAAGGTTGGCGGCGTATCTGGTTGAATTGTTGTTGTGAGACAGCATCCCAACCGAAGGAGATACACCACCATGGAAACGACTAACATTGTA
>JBLHPE010000100.1:0-9630 GCA_047624005.1 Ascidiaceihabitans sp. | reverse complement strand
CAGGAGGTTCTAGAAAGCACGTTGGTGGATGCCATTCTAAATGCATCGGCCTCACGCACATTAGATGAAATTCACTTGGATCGCGTTAAGTTTACAGCGGACGTGTCAGGCATTGTTGAAGCTCAGGCAACTCGACTTGGACTTACGGTTGTCTCCGCATCGCTCGTCTCTGTAGATCAAAGTGACTTCTCTCAATTGAATGAGAACAACGCTTTCAACGCAAAAGGTATGCGTAAGCTTGCCGAGTTGATTTCCGAAGAACGCAAAGCAAGAATCAAAGTTGAAACAGAAACCGACGTGGCCATTCGTGAACACAAACTGACCCAACATCAGCAAGAACTCAACATTACTCGCCAAGAACGCGAAGCTGAGATTTCTCAGGCTGAGCATCTCAACAAAATGGAAGCTGAGGCGAAATCACGGTCCCAGCAAGCTCAAGCATCAGCAACCTTGGCGACCGAAAAAGTTCGCATCGAAAAAGAACGTCTGGCCAAGGCTTCGCAAGTTGAGAATGATGAAGCGCTCCGGAAGACTGAAATGACTGCCCTCCTTTCGTTAGAGGAGGCAAAGATTACGAACGATATCTCTCTGTCGAAAAAACGAGCCGAAGAATCCAAGACGAAGGCTGCTGAAGAAGAGGCTAAAGCTCAGGTGATCCTCGCCGCTGAACATGTGCAATCGCAGAAAGATCGTGCAGTTGAAGTGCGCGAACAAGAGTTAGCCCAACTTCGTCAAGACAAGCAAATTTCGCTAGAAAATGAACGTGTGAAAAGCGACATCGAAACGATGCTTGCGCGTGCCCAAGCGGATGCCAAGGTCAAGACCACAGAAGCGGAAGCCGAAAAACTGCGCATGGAGGCGGAAGCCGCTGGTCAGTCTGCTCTTAATGCTGCTGAAAACACGTTGAGTGATGCAGTGATCGGCATGCGACTAGAAGAACGCAAGTTGGATCGTATGCCAGAGATTATGACCCAAATGATGAAGCCGGTTGAGAAAATTGACTCCATTCGTATTAACCACATCGGTGGGATGGGCGGCGGTCACGCATCTGGCGAAGGTGCCGATGGCGCGTTTGGCTCCGCGATGGATCAAATCCTCGGCATGGCTGTTCGCCTCCCCGCAATGAAACGGATGGGCGAAGAAATCGGGGTCGATCTGGATATAAATTCCGCGGGTCGAACCGCAGATTATGCAAATCGAATAAATTCAAAAGACACCAAAACCACCAAAGAGTGACGATCAGTCACCGAACCAAACCAACTACAACAGACCAACAAAATGGAGGACACAGTATGACTGTGAACAGAAGAACTTTCCTTGGTGGAACCGCGGCGCTTACCGCAACAGCAGCATTTTTGCCAACAGTTACACTTGCTGGTAACACTATTAAATTAGGCTCTATCTTAGATACCTCGGGTATATTTGACGCTTACGGTAAGCCAATGGACATGGCGATGCGTCTGGCCGTCAGTGAGATCAACGCTGCAGGCGGCCTTTTGGGTAAGCAGGTTGAAGTTAAAGCCTATGATACCCAATCAGACATAGCGCTTTATTCGCAGTACAGCCGACAGTTGACACGGCAAGATGAAGTCGATGTCGTTCATGGCGGTATTCTGTCAGCGTCACGCGAAGCCATCCGTCAAACGATGCGCGAAACAAACACGCCATACTTTTACAACGTTTTGTACGAAGGCGGCGTTTGTGATCGCAACATATTCATCAACGGCGTCACACCTGCTCAACAAGTCGAGGCTTTGATCCCTTACGCAATGGGTAAATCCGGGAATAAGGTTTATATTCTGGCCGCTGATTACAATTACGGTCAGATCATGGCCCGTTGGATCGAAAAGTTCGTCAAAGAAAATGGCGGTGAAATCGTTGGGCAAGATTTCTTCCCACTCGACGTGGCTGATTTCGGATCAACTATTGCCCAAATTCAAACAGCTGCACCTGATTTGGTCATTGCACCACTCGTCGGTGGCGCACACTTGTCATTCTTCCGCCAGTGGGCAGCCGCGGGCATGAAAGACCGTATTCCGTTAGCATCCACTACAATGGGTGTTGGCAACGAACACAAAGTTCTAACGCCAGAAGAAGGCAACGGCATTATGGTTGCTTACAACTATAGCCAAGAATTGGATACGCCTGCCAATAATGCGTTCAAAGAACGCTGGGCTGCGGCCTACGGTGACAGCAATTCTATTCATGAACTTGCTGTTTCCAATTACCAAGGCGTGTTGACTTGGGCAGAAGGTGTTCGTCAGGCTGGTTCTTTGGATCGTGAAGCACTTATTACTGCGCTCGAAAGTGGTCTGTTTATTGACGGCCCAGCAGGCAAGGTAACTGTCGATCCCAAAACTCACCACGCTATTCTCGACGTCCATCTGATGGAAATCCAAAACCAAGGTATGGAGGTGATCGAAACACTGCCCCAGCGGCAGCCGGTCGACACTCAGTCTGTCTGCGATCTGAGTGCCAACCCTGACGACAATACTCAATACGAAATTGACATTTAATTTCTCCCGTACTGGGGGCAGCGTAAGTTGCCCCCATTTTTAAACCCACAAGAACTGGCGCCGTAAAATGGACCTAGGTTTCGTCATACTCGTAGAAATGTTTTACGCCGTGGCCTCGCTGATCTTGATTAGTGCAGGACTTGCGGTCGTGTTCGGGATGATGAAAGTCATCAACCTAGCCCATGGCGAATTCATGATGATGGGTGGTTACGCTACGATCACAGCAGTCAACCTCGGCATTAATGTTTTTGTGGCAATGCTTATTATTGCGCCGCTAATTGTCGGCTTGATAGGTCTGGTCGTGGAACGCTTGGTCATCAGGCATCTCTATGGGCGACTGGTAGATACGATGCTCGCTACATGGGGACTAAGTCTGGTTTTTATTGGTTTAGCGACGATGATATTCGGCAACACAACAACGGGTATTTCAACGCCTATAAAGGGCTTCACCGTCGGATCATATCAGGTCAACGGATACAATTTCTTCATCATTCTTGTGACGATTGCCGTTCTCTTGCTCATGCTTGCTGTGCTCAAAGGCACGCGGGCAGGATTGATTGCACGCGGCACGATGCAACGTTCCGACATGGCAAACGCGCTTGGCTACAGCCCTGACCGGATTTACATGGCGACGTTCTTTTGTGGCTCCGCCCTTTCAGGATTGGCTGGCGCAGTGTTGGCTCCATTGGTTGGACTAGTTCCAACCTCTGGCGGCGCCTACATCGCTAAGGCCTTTATCACTGTGATTGCGGGTGGCCCATCACTTGTCACCGGACTGTTCGCCTCGGGTACTTTCTTTGGTGCCTTGAGCCAGTTTTTCACCTTTGCGATTTCACCTGTCATTGGCGAAGTGGCCCTCCTGATTGGTGCCGTCTTTCTTCTGCGCCTCCTACCGCAGGGCATCACGAGCAAATTCTTCAAGGGGAAGCTGTGATGCAGACTTCAATTCGCAAAGACATCATCACCACCCTTGTTGTGGCGGCAATCCTACTTTGGATCATGCCGATGTTGATTAGCACATACACACTCACAGTTCTTGTGATCTACGGCATGCTAGGCCTGAGCCTTGGTTTGATCTGGGGCTTTGGCGGTATTTTGTGCTTTGGCCAAGCAGCCTTCTTCGGGCTAGGTGCTTATACTTACGCTATCGCAGCCATTAACTTTGGTGAAAGTACGTTGCCAATGCTCTTGGCCGTCCTTGTTCCTGCAATCTTTGCTGCCATGCTCGGCGCAATGATGTTCTATGGTCGACTAACGGATGTGTATCTCGGTGTCATCACACTTGTCGTTACATTAATCCTGTTCAAATTCATGAACTCAACAGCAGGCCCTCAATACGTCATTGGATCAGCCAGGCTTGGGGGCTTTAACGGTATACCTGGTTTTCAGACGCTCAATGTTCCTGGTGATCCAAACGCATATATTTGGGGCGACAGTTATTTCTATGTCTGCGCTGTGGCTCTTCTAATTGTATATCTTCTGGTCACTTGGCTCCTAAAGTCCAGCTTTGGACGCATCGCAATTGGCATTCGCGAAAACGAAACACGTCTTTCACTTATGGGCTACGACGTAGCGGCCAGAAAAACCGTGTTGTTTTCTGTAGGAGCCGCAATCGCAGGGCTTTCTGGAGCCTTGTTTGCGAACTGGGGTGAGATCGTCACACCAAGCCTGTTCTCACTCAGGCAATCCGCTGAAATTATCATTTGGTGCATCGTCGGCGGCCTTGGAACACGTTTGGGGCCAATTATCGGGGCAGCAGGACTTGCCTACATGAAGTTCATGCTCGGGCAGCAATCGCTGATCGACAACACACTCATAACTGGTTTGATTTTGGTTTTCTTCGTTCTGTTCTTGCCCAAAGGTATTGTTCCCGCTGTCGCCGACCTATGGCGGGTCAGCTTTGGGCGCAAAAGACGAAGCCGAGGCCGCCAAACACGCCGGACCCGTACGCGAGGTGAAGCAAATGGCTGAAGTTGTCCTAGAGACCCAATCACTTACGATGCGATTTGGAGGCGTTGTCGCAAGTGACAACGTGAATTTCAAACTTCAATCGCGCGAATTGCGTTGCCTGATTGGCCCGAATGGGGCTGGTAAATCCACCTTCTTCAAATGTGTAACTGGCCTCCTTACCCCGACTGAAGGCCATGTATTCATGCTTGGAGAAGAAGTGACCGGGTGGATGCCGCATCAGATCGCAAGCCTTGGCGTTGGTATTAAGACACAAACGCCAAACGTGATGGATGCGCTTTCAGTATTTGAAAACATCTGGCTGTCGGCGCGTCGCTTTCATGATCCCACGGAATCCAACAGGAAAACTCAGGAGATTATTGAGCGCTTGGCTTTAGGTTCAATTGCGCGAACCGACCTAGGTCAGTTGGCGCACGGCGAACGTCAACGCGTTGAACTTGGTTTGGTCGCGGTTGGTGATCCATGGCTGGTCCTTCTTGACGAACCGGCGGCTGGGATGAGTGCCCAAGACGTTGATCGCATTACCGAAATTATCCACGAGCTCACACAAACCGCCGCCGTGGTGATCGTCGATCACGACATGCAATTCATTCGCTCCATCGCAGAAACGGTCACGGTTTTTCACCAAGGTGCTGTGCTTATGGAAGACCACATTGATCGCGTCATGTCTGACCAGACAGTGCGCAACGTATATTTGGGAAAGAAGGCGTGAGCATGCATGAAGACACCGCAGTCACGTTAGAAGTAAAAGGCCTTTCAGGGGGATACGGTCGCGTTCCGATCCTGCACGGGCTTGAGTTTTCCGTTGGCGAAAATGAAGTCGTCGGCATTCTGGGCCACAATGGTATGGGTAAGACCACACTCCTCAAAACCATAATGGGTTTCCTCCCTGCGGCATCTGGATCTGTTAGATTTCATTCCACGGACATCACAAGAATGTCACCGTTTGAGCGCGCAGGACAAGGGATAGGCTACGTGCCGCAGGGGCGCGGGATTTTCCCACAACTTACTGTGCGAGACAATCTTCGCTTTGCTTGGCATGACTATTCTGGGGGTGACGAAACTGATGTCATCGACGCTGTTCTGGCTGACTTCCCCCGTCTGACCAAGTTACTGGATCGTGAGGGCGGTGCGCTCTCTGGAGGTGAACAACAATTGTTGGCGCTTGCGCGATGCCTCATGGGTGACCCCGAGTTTTTACTGCTCGACGAACCTACTGAAGGTATCCAGCCATCTATTATTGAAGAAATGGCCGAAACACTTTTGCAACTGCGCGACAGTCGCGGCCTTTCAATTCTGCTGGTTGAGCAGAACTTCGACTTCATTTCTGACCTTTCTGATCGAGTTTTGGTTTTGGAACGCGGCCGAATTATCGGCGCTCTAAATAAATCTGAGTTGTCCGACCAGTCCAAAGTCGATCAATTTCTTGGATTTGGCACTGCGCGGTCAACGCGTGGCAATGCAAACCCGAACCCAAATTCAAAATCAACGCCCAGCCAAGTCCGGACCGACGTTTCGTCTCCATCAACCCTCACTCCCCGCACGGTGAACAATATGACTGTTAAACGCCCTACCTTGAACCAAATGCGCGAAATGGCCCTTCGTTTTGGGATGAGTTTAAACGATGAAGAATTAACCGAGTTTTCACAAATCATGGAGCCATACATCCAATCGTATGACCGGTTGGATGCAACGCCTGATTTTCTACCCCCGGTCCGCTATCCGCGATCACCTGGTAGCTTTCCAAGTGCGAGTGAAAACCCACTTAATGCTTGGTACGTAAAAACAGACGTTCTTGGTGCGCCCGACGGGCCGTTGCGGGGCAAACGTATCGCTTTGAAAGATACAATCTGCCTTGCTGGTGTTCCCATGATGTGCGGATCATCCATTATGGAAGGCTACACGCCAGAAATTGATGCTACGATCGTGACAAGGATGCTGGATGCTGGCGCAGTCATCGCAGGCAAAGCGCATTGCGAAAACTTCTGCCTTTCTGGTGGCTCACATACCAACGCCAAGGGGCCAATTCATAACCCTTGGAAACATGGGTACATGGCGGGGGGGTCCTCAGGTGGATCTGCCGCGCTGGTCGCTGCTGGTGAAGTCGACATGGCAATTGCTGGCGACCAAGGTGGTTCGATCCGAATTCCAGCATCGAATTGCGGTGTCTACGGTATGAAACCTACCCACGGTTTGGTCCCCTACACCGGTGTTATGCCAATTGAACAAACCATCGATCACGTTGGTCCCGTGACCAACAATGTCTCAGACAATGCACTCCTGTTGGAAATTTTGGCCGGAGAAGATGGCCTAGACCCACGGCAATATAAGCCAAAGACCTTCCGCTATACCGAGGCTTTGGGGCGCGGTGCTCAAGGACTTCGTATCGGCATTTTGAAAGAGGGTTTCAATCATTCCGTAAGCGAGCCTGATGTAGATCAAAAGGTTCTTGCAGCCGCAGAACGCTTCAAAGTGCTTGGCGCACGGGTAGAAGAAGTTTCTATCCCAGATCACCATCTTGCCGTCGACTGCTGGACGGCCATTACCGTCGAAGGTCTACAGGATGGCATGATGCACGGAAACTCAGCTGGTACAAACTATCGTGGTTTATTCTTGCCCTCCATGATTGATCACATGGCCCAATGGCGTAGCCGTGCTGACGAGCTTAGTCATTCATTGAAGGTCTGCATGTTCTTGGGTGAGTTCTATCAAGAACAATACAGGGGTCGTTTTTATGGCAAAGCTCAAAATCTCATGCGCAAGATAAATGGCCAGTATGCTGCAGCACTAAAGCAATACGATCTTCTGCTCATGCCGACCGTGCCAATGAAACCGCAAGAAATACCACCAGCTGATTGTAGTATTACAGAATATGTTAACCGTGCGTTTGAGATGATCGCAAACACCGCTCCGTTTAACGGCGGCCTGCCCGCCATGAGTGTTCCCTGTGGACTTCTTGAAGGTCTCCCTATCGGAATGATGTTAGTCGGTCCGAATTATGGAGAGATGAAAATCTATCAAGCGGCGCACGCTTTTGAGCAAAGCGGCGACTGGCGTGAATTTTAAGGGAGGATAAGATGTCGATTTTGAATGAGAGCCTGGCAACTAAAATCTCTAGATTTAGCATTTCCAGCGAAACATCTGACCATGATTTACTGCCTCAAGACGGGTTGTCCTATGTACGTGGCCCCACCAACCCACAATTGGTTTTTGCAACCATTCCGCAACTTTTGCGTGACGCAGTTTCCCGTTTCGGCCCGCGTGATGCAGCTGTGTTCTGCGATTCTGGAATACGAATGACCTACTACGATCTGGATCGTGCCGTAGACCGCCTAGCAACTGGTTTTCTGGCCCTAGGTTTGAATAAGGGGGATCGTGTTGGCATCTGGGCACTAAATCGCCACGAATGGATTCTCACACAATTTGCGACAGCCCGTATTGGCCTCATATTGGTCAACATCAATCCCGCATATCGCCTGTCTGAGCTTGAGTACGCTTTGAACAAAGTAAGTTGCAAAGCACTGGTGTTGGCTAAATCGTTCAAAACCTCAGAATACCTCTCAATGGTACGCACGCTTGCCCCTGAAATGGAGAGCTGCAAACCAGGGCAACTCCAAGCGACAAAGCTGCCTCACTTGCGCAATGTGATTGTAATGGACGAAAACCCTGGTCCAGGTGCATATTCTTTTGATCATATCTGCAAACTTGGAGGCCCAGCCCAACAGTTGCGGTTGACTAAGATCGACGGCTCTCTCTCTCCTGATGACCCCATAAACATTCAGTTTACGTCCGGGACAACCGGGCAGCCAAAAGGGGCAACTCTTTCTCACTACAATATCATCAACAATGCCCGTTATGTTACTGATCGCATCGTATTGAGCGAGGAAGATCGCCTCGCGATTCCAGTCCCACTCTATCATTGTTTCGGCATGGTCATGGGTGTCCTTGGGGCTGTAAGCAAAGGGGCGGCAATGATATTTCCGGGGGAGAGCTTTGATGCCACATCCACGCTCGATGCTTTGGAGAAAGAAAAATGCACAGCGCTCTATGGCGTACCCACAATGTTCGTAGCCATGTTGCAAGAATTGGACATCAAACCACGAAACCTAACGCGGATGCGGACCGGTGTGATGGCAGGGGCTCCCTGTCCTGCAGACGTCATGAAACGCGTCAACAAAGACATGAATATGCCCGAAGTTACTATTTGCTATGGCATGACGGAAACGTCACCCGTGTCCTTTCAAAGCTTCGTGAATGATACAACCAAACAACGCTGTGAAACAGTCGGACGGGTACACCCGCATCTGGAAGTAAAGGTTGTGGACGAGGGTGGCAACATCGTCCCCGTGGGAAAGCAGGGAGAGCTTTGCACACGAGGTTATTCAGTCATGAAGGGCTATTGGAACGACCTTGACCGAACAGCCGACAGCATAAAGGACGGCTGGATGCACACCGGCGACCTTGCCGTCATCGATTCAGAAGGTTTCTGTAGTATCACTGGCCGTGTCAAAGACATGATTATTCGCGGCGGTGAGAACATCTACCCTAGAGAAATCGAAGAATTTCTCTTTACCCATCCCAACGTTAGTGAAGTACAGGTATTCGGAATTCCTGATCCTAAGCTTGGGGAAGAAGTCTGCGCATGGGTGATCGTAAGACCAGACACTACATTAGATCCAGCTGGTCTGAGAAGTTTTTGCCAGGGCCAGATTGCGCACTTTAAGATACCTCGACACATTCGCATCGTTGATGAGTTGCCAATGACCATAACTGGGAAACCTCAAAAATTTGTGATGCGAGATCGGACGATCGAATTGTTGGGCATGTCCTGACCTCAATGGGTTACGGGTCCTAAGCTCGGTGTGGGAGTGCCAAGTCGTGTAACCAACGTTAAAGCCACAAACTGTTTCGCGGTGTGTGGATGAGTGCAATGCGAAAGACGCGCCGCAGCATTTGGATGGGAGCTGGATGACTGTTTTGAGTGAGAAGCAGACATTCACATTGCCGAAGAACTCAGTTTCTTTCTGCGCCGCCGCAAGGCGGCTTGGAGCCCATATTGACTGATGCTGCGCGTTGCATGAGCGGCCGCAATCTGAGCAAATGGGTTATTCGCAAAATTATAAGACAACTCTTAGAGTGCGCATCA
>JBLHPE010000099.1:0-9634 GCA_047624005.1 Ascidiaceihabitans sp. | reverse complement strand
GGCAGCATAAAATTCAAATCAGTTTTAAAATTGCGCTCGATTAGAGGCACCCCCTTCAGTCATGTAATCGATAGCTGTTAAAGGATATGGAATCCAAGCAACATGATGGGCGCTTTGGTGAAGCAACTGCGCCCTTAATGGTTGTCAGCGCTTCGTAGGTACTCTGCTATCTTGAAACGATTTTGTAGGATGGATCCGCAGAGGATCGCCTATCAAGACGCCTTACCTACTGACATCCGTTTTCGGACTTTGTCGTCGCTACCCGGCCCGGCGATGGGTTCTATCGCAGAAGGGCGAAGGGGTCGTCCAGTCTCGCTACCGACAGCCACTAGTTTTACTTCTTCACCTGATGTTCGGTCTATGAAAACCATCGGGGCGGCCCCGCGTCCTGACATATTGTAGTTATCACCCCAATGCGCGATCGCGAGCAATACGGGCCATAGATCACGTCCCTTTTGGGTCAATCTGTAGGAAGACCGGGTGGGGTTGCTTTGGTAGGGTTGCTTCTCGACCAATCCTTGATCGGTCAAGACCTTCAGCCGATTGGCAAGCGTTGTGGTCGGAATATCGAGCGATGTGTGGAAATCATCAAACTTGGAGATGCCGATGAACAAATCTCGGACCAACAATATTGTCCATTTGTCTCCAACAATATCTGCTGCTCCAGCAATTGAGCATGCCATGCCCTTGAACGAACTAATCTTCACTTTTGCATCCTTTCCATTGCTAGGGTCATTGACGAAGCCATCAAGACATCTTGCCTGCGAACTTTGCGATTGCAGTGACCACTTCGGGCGCAACTAAAATCCGGTTGTGACCAAAGCCACTGGTTTCCAATCGGATAGCGCCGGGCCAAGCACTACATGTCCCCCACGAGGGATCAAAGGGTACGTTTCGGTCGCCCTTGTCGTGGATAAACAGCGCCGGTTCTTTTCTCAAAGCCACCTTCAGAGACAAATCCAATTTCTCAGGGGATGTCCCAACACGACGTCCGATTTCTTCGACGAAGGCACGTGTTGCTGCGCCGCTAAATCCAACCATTTCAGCCACTCCTTTCAACACAGTAACAAGTTTGGATGGGGTGCTAATCAGAACATATTGGTCTGCTTCAAGGCCGCGCTCCATGGCAAGAACAACCCCAACTCCCCCCAACGAGTGCCCGACGACAAGCTCAATGCGGCCAAATTTCTCCCCCGCTGCCAAAACGGCATCGCCGAATAACACTGGATTGGAGGCTTTTCCTTCCGACGAACCATGCATTGGCGGGTCGAGGCAAATAACATCATACCCTTGGTTCAGAAGAGCAGGGATTATTTCAGAAAACTGACTACGCCTGCCTTCCCATCCGTGAACTAGAAGGGCGGTTTTTGTCGAGACTTCACTTTGCGGCCCATAGCGCCATGCTTCAATCTCATCATTTATTTTAAGTCTAGTAGCAGCCGGGTGCAGGAATTCCTCGGGCGGATTTCTAAAGGCTGGGCGGACTGTGAGGAATTTTGTTGCCAGCCAGCCACCCGCCAACTTGGGTGTGACACTAGACCAGAGCCCTACAACAGAGCGAAGTAGTTTCAACTTAACTGTCATTTGGTGCGCCTTTTTGTTTGCTATCAATTCTCCAGATATAGTAACTTCAATAATGAAAGTAAGTGGCAAACCAAACTAAATTTGCACGGCCTGAGGTAAGCTCTGAATTTCTTTTTTAGGGTCAGGCAGCGGTGGCGAAGTCTCAGCCGATGCTGAATAGTGCCATCAACATCTGCGGATTCATTTCCTTTTGGACACATAATGTTTAGTGTTGCGATTCAGGAAATCGAGCATAACCGTCAGCTTTGATCCCCTCGCCTTCCCGACACGACGAGCCACCACGCAAGCAGGGGAAAACCAATAAGTTCCAGTGCAATTGACGGGGCAATTGCCGCACTGAAGATGACACCGCTGTCGATGTCACTTAGCCGGAATAGGCCCGCGATTGCGATCATTGCAGACAAAATGATCATTGTTGGACGGAAGGTACGCATCGCGAGACCACCGATCACGAACACAGCACCAACGCAAAACCAAATTCCACCAATGAATCTTATGTGGCTATCCTGAGCGTGGAATATTGCGGCATCCGTGATCGAAATAAAGTCGCGTGTCGATTGCCAGCCGAGTGTTCTAATCCCACCTAGGCCGATGTTCAGCCCGAGAAAAATAATGGCTGCGCCGACAATCATGACAACCAGATTCAGTAAATTAATCTTCTTCATCGCTATGTTCCTTGAGGGAGTTCAGTTGAGCAATTAGTATTAAATAGTACGCGTTCTATATTAATGTTGCCTTGACAGTGCAAGCATTATTTGTGACGCGTACTAAAATACGTTTGGAGAGACCAACCCATGGCTAAAACCGCAGGCAGGCCGCCTCGCAGCGAGAGCGATATTGTGGAATTCCGATCAAAGATCGCGAAACAAGCACTCGCGATCTATCGCGCAGAAGGCTTCGAGGCGGTTTCGATGCGCCGCCTTGCCAAGGAGGTCGGGTGTGCCCCGATGACGATCTACGCGCATTTTGAGGGCAAACAGGATATTCTACGATACCTATGGGCGGATGTTCTTGCCGACATGTCCAACGAAATCCAAAGAAAACTGAAACTGATCGTTGGACCGGTTGAACGCCTGCAAATGGCTGCGCAGACCTTTGTTTCCTATTGGGTCGATCATCCCGACCATTTTCGGTTGGTCTTTATGTCGAACGACGTAACGCGGTCGGATGTCAGCACATTTGTGATGGACGAAGAGACTTTGACACACTTTCAAATGTTCTCGGATCTGGTACAGGTCGTTCTTCAAGATGACAGCAACGTCAAAGCAAACACTGACACACTGATATCTGGAATGATCGGCATCGCACTTTGTCTCAATACGATCCGCGATTACCCTTGGACCGACGTCAAGATGATGGCCAATGGATTGCTCAATAACATCATCTCCCCAGTCGATACTGCGTCCTGAAGTTAGCCCCGCGTCAGTTCTTCTGCTAGAAAATCATAGACCCTGCGAATGCGGCGGCTGGTTGCGAGTTCTCGGTGCGAGACGAGCCAGATGGGGAAAACAAGCGGTTCGAGGTCAGGTAGAACGCGGCGCACGATCGGATCTGCATCGCCAATATGGGCGTCTAAAATACCGATGGCAGCCCCTTGGCGAACAAGTTCCCACATGACCAGATAACTTTCCGTCAGAAGCGGAAAGTTCGTCTCAGTCAGGCCAAGCCCAAGTGTATTGAGTCCTTTGAGCATCATACCACCATGATCCATGTTCACGAAGTCAGCGTTACGCAAATCGTAGGGCTTCGTCGGGTTGCCGATTTTTTCGATATAGTCTGGCGTTGCATAGAGAACCGCATCCGCATCGCCGATCTTTTTGGCAATCAGATTGGGTTCAGTAGGTCGGAAGTTGCGGATCGCGATATCGGCCTCGCGGCGACGCAGGTCGCTGGCATGATTGGCCACGACAATCTCAACCTGAATGTCGGGTTCCATGATGCGTAATTTAGCGATGATTGGCGGCAACAGCACCACGGCATAGGTCTCGCTGGCCGAGATGCAGATCGTTCCTTCTAACGCTTGCGATTGACCAAGCGCCGTCATCGAGACACGGCCTGCAGCCTCTCCCATGTCACGGACATGGTCCAGCAATTCCAGACCACTTGGCGTGAGGGTTAACCCGCGACCGACCCTCTCAAACAGAACGATTCCCAGTTCCTGCTCAAGCCCGTCCACCTGACGGCCAAGAGTTGGCTGCGCCATTCCCAAAGCACGCGCGGCAGCTGACAACGATCCTTCCTCAGCCGTCACCAAGAAAGCCCGCGCTTTGTTCCAATCAAATTTTACCGAGCGCCAATCCATGCAGATATGCATATCAAATCACAGGATTTGGTCAATTCGCATGAGTGGTTCGATCAAATAAACCTCAGACAACATCAATCATCTCATCCGGTCGCGCTTTGACCCATGAAAGGAAATGCAATGCCGAAGGACACTCAAAACACATTGAACCTGAAGGACGCCCGCATCGCAGGGGCCCTCTACCTCACTATCGCCGTTTGCGGTGGTTTCAGCATCGGCTATGTGCCGTCTCAGATCGCCGTGGCTGGGGATGCTGCAACCACTGGCACCAATCTGATGGAGCAGCTTGGGCTCTTTCGATTGGGTATCCTTGCCGACAGCGCTGTGATCCTGCTTGAGATCGCGATAACGGTCATCTTGTATCAGATGTTTCGCACCACCAGCCCCCGACTTTCGCTTATCGCGATGGTGTCCCGTTTGGGGATGATCGTGGTCATGGGGATCAACCTGTTGCTGTGGGTCATGCCTTATGTACTGCTGACCCAGCCGATGGGGCTGGACCCAACGAACACTCAAGCCATTGCGCAAATCTTTTTCGCGGCTCATGCCCTTGGGGTTTACGTCTGGCAGCTTTTCTTTGGCGCACATCTGCTTGCCCTTGGATGGATTATCCTGCGATCCAGATTGGTCCCACATCTGCTGGGTTGGGGGTTGTTTATAGGTGCGTTTGGCTATCTGATCCAAGGCCTTGTTGAGTTGACGTTCACTGATGTTGCCGCACTGGACATCACCATTATCGGGTTGCTCACGATTGTGACGATCTCGGAAATCGGCTTCGGCCTCTGGCTGCTCATCCGTGGCCTGCGCAGCAATACCGCCCAATCCATTTCCACACCTCAGACAGCTTAAGGAGCTCTTGATATGCATGCCTATACTTATACTGAATACGGCAGCCCTGACGTCTTGAACTACGTCGAACTGCCCACCCCAACACCTAAGGCAAACGAGGTGCTGATCCGTATTGTTGCAACCACCGTAAGTGCGGGTGACTGGCGGGCGCGGAGCTTGACGATGCCCGCTGGGTTAGGACTAGTTGGACGACTTGTCTTCGGCATAACGCGCCCTCGCAAGCCAGTTCTTGGAACTGATTTATCCGGGGTAGTCGAAGCCATCGGTGCAGATGTGACCACTTTCCAACCCGGAGATGCCGTCATCGGTTTTCCAGGCGCAGGATTTGGCGCGCATGCGGAATTCATCACGATGCCCGCCGATGGAAAGGTCGTCCGCAAACCAGAAACCCTGAACTTCGAGGAAGCAGCAGCCATCCCATTTGGAGCCACAACTGCTTATGATTTTCTGATCAATAAGGGGAAATTGCGCGCAGGTGAACGGATTCTGATCAACGGGGCGTCTGGTTCTGTCGGCTCCGCCTGCGTCCAAATTGCCAAGCACTTTGGGGCCGAGGTGACGGGCATCTGCAGCGCCACAAATGCAGATCTCGTGCGTAGCATCGGGGCCGACCGTGTCATCGACTACACCACGCATGACTTTACCAAAGAAGGCCCGCAATACGACATGGTCGTGGATACCGTTGACACAGCACCTTGGGACCGGGCGCGGCACGCCTTGGTGCCAAACGGTCGTATGCTGCTGATCGCAGGATCTACATCCGACATGATCTTGGGCTGGCTCAAGGCCCGGTTGCGCGGCAAGCGTCTGATTGGCGGCGTGGCGTCAGAGTCAGTCGATATCCTGCGCAAAGTCGTTGATCTTGCAGCGAATGGGACTTTCCATCCTGTCATCGACAGAAGCTATGATTTTTCCCAAATGATTGCCGCGCATACCCATGTCGATACGGGGCACAAGAAAGGCAACGTCGTTGTGACGATCAAATCTCAAAGTAACGCGCATTTTCATGCTGACGAAGATCTTCAAATGGCGGAGACAGCTCATGCCTGATGCACACAGTTTTAGGATCATTGGTCTGTGCATCTTGGCGGCATTCCCACTTTTCGGCGTTGGTCAAGCCCTCTTGGGCAGTGAGTGGCACTGGCTTGGCCTGATCATGTGCCTCAGCAATGCAGTGGCCGTGATTACCATCGGACTTCTGATGCGCCCGATAATCGCGACAACAGCGCCACGCAGGCATCTATCTCTCGGCGCGTATAAGCAGCTTAGCGTTGTGCCTTCTAAGATTTCTTGGACTTTTGGCAGCAATGACCTTGAATGAATCGCCGGGAAATTTCTAGGACAGCAAGGTCTAACGTCCAATGGGATCAGCTTCTAGCGTCAACAGGCCGCGCAGGTCTGGGGACGCGGCAAAGATCGGTTCCACGTCTTCCACAATCCTGCCACAGGCGTCTGACTCGGTTGGATGCACGGCAAAGCGCCTCATTCCGTGCAACCAGAGCGTCGACCAACCGTTCAGCAGCGGATTGAAGCGGCTATTTGCTGCGCTGTGCGCAAACTCACACTATGCGGATAAAGCGGCCGTCCAAGATGATGTTTGTAATTTCTGCTTCCAGTCCAAAACAGACATTCCCCCTATCTAGCAAACTTCACGATGAGTTCGCCCACCAACTCGGGGTACACCAGTTACACCTGTGCAAGCGTCCATCCTGGATTTGCTAACCGAGGCATGTGGGTCTAACACCGTGACTCTAATTCTAAGGTCGATCCGAAGAATTATGACAACGCTCACCGCAAACGTCGAAAGGTTCTGCGCGCTTTGGGTTTGGAAATCCTTCAGGCAGCACACCCTCGGATGGATGATACTGATCGGTCTGTTTGACACAATCGCGCAAATGTCGTTGAGCCAAGCATTAAAGGAAACCGACCCAACGGCCTTGATGCCCTTCGACTTCCTTAAATTGACATGGACGGCACTCATTGGCGCTTGGTTCTTTGCAGAAATTCCAGGTGTCTATACTTGGATTGACGCGAATGTGATCTTTGCATCCGGCCTGTTCATTGCGTTCAGACGGCCTCAGACCAAGTCCATAATCTAAATGGTTAAGTGCCCTAAATTTTCCGCCCAGCATTCTCCCAATACGGTGCACGAAGTCTGGGTTTAAAAATTTTTCCACTGTCCTCGCGCGGGAGCGCCGCATGAAAGTCAACGATGCGGGGATGCTTGAACCGCGCAAGTTTGCCATCGAGAAAGGAAATTACTTCGTCCGCACTTGGTTTGTAGCCCTCGGACGGTTCCACCGCCGCAACGATCTGTTCGCCAAATTCAGGATCAGGCGCGCCAAAGACAGCGACATCGCGGATAAACGGCGCACGCATCAAAACGGCCTCGATCTCTGCAGGAAAGATGTTTGCCCCGCCAGAAATAATCATATCTTTCTTACGGTCAGTGATAAACAGGAACCCATCGTCGTCCAGCCAGCCCAAATCCCCAACAGAGAAGTGGCCATGCTTTTCCGAAGCTTCCCTGCTTTTTGGGTCGTTAGAATAATCGAACCCACCAAAGATATCCATCCGCGCATGGATTTCACCCACTTCACCCGCAGGCAATTTATTCCCATCCTCATCAAGGATCAAAACGGTGCCGCCCAGTTGCATTTGCCCCACCGTTCCGGGTTTGGCCAACGCATCGTGGGAAGACGCCATTGTCATAAACCCAATCTCGGTTGCGCCATAGCTCTCCCAAAACACCGGACCCCACCAGTCGATCAAAGCGACCTTTAGATCATGCGGCCATGGGGAACCCGTTGAGACGCAGAATTCAACTGAGGAAATATCGTACCGCGCTTTCACGTCTTGTGGCAGTTTCAACAACCGGCTCATCATCGTGGGAACCAGATAGATATGTGTGATCCGCTGAGCTTCAATCGTGACCAAAAACGCCTCCGGCTCGAACTTGGGTGCAACAAAAATTGAGACGCCCTGTGTCACGAGTGCTGCACTTGTGAGCGTGGACGGTGCAGAGTGATAGATCGGTGCCGCTGTAAAAAACCGTGACCCCGGTTTGAGCTGCAGCATTTCGGTGCCAACACGGGCCAACACATCTTCGTAGTTTTTGCGCGGGCCGCCCCCAAGCCGTCGCACCCCTTTTGGAGCGCCCATAGACCCTGAGGTGTAGCGCATCAGCGGGCGCATCATCTCGCGCGCAATCAACGGTGTCTGGGCCTCGACAAGAGTGTTCCATTCAGGGCTGGTCGGATCGGCGTTCGCATCGACAGGATCGATCCCGTAGGCGGCGCAAAGCGCTGCACCTGGGGTAACTGCAATCACTGTGCGCCCGACAAGTGCGGGACGCAGCGCATCAATCAGATCACGATGAATGATCACAAAATGGGCGCCGCTGTCGTCGCAAATAGCTGCGACCTCGTCGGCTGCAGCGTGCCAATTCACCGCTACGATGACCGTACCTGCCTGTGCTGCTGCACGCATTATCTCAAGCTGTGCAAGATCATTTCGCATGATGACGGCGACAGGCACATCCACGCTTGCCCCGATAGCGCAAAGAGCGTTCGCCCCTTTGGCCGCATTCGCCTCTAGTAATTCGCGTGTGATTTGTTGGTCAAAGTCCGCTACGTGTGCGTTTGGCATATTGGTGTTCTCGCTTGAATATTCTGCGTTCCTGTTGGGGTTCCATAGGCGCGCTGAGTTCATTGGGGTGTGCTAGTGTTGTTTTCTGTTCGACGTCGGTTTTTACTAAATTTGGCTTAGCGAGGGGACGTAAAACCTCTTACCAACAGATTCTAGAATTTTATGGTAAAGTGTGCTGTCGTTTTGGAAATATTTTGGGACCACTTCTCTGCCGGTGCTGTTGATCATGGGGGCAGTGATGTCGTTGAGGTTATCACCAAGCGCCTGCGTCGCATCTACATCCACAAGATCCAAACGCGCCGTGTCCACTGTGCCAAATGCGGACTTAGTGGCGTCGACAACGCGTTTCTGCTCCTCGCGCCGTCGCCCTGAAAGCACAACATGCGCGCCACTTCTAGCGCGTGCTTTAGCCGAGGCTTCTACGTTGCCACCACCTGCGCCGGTCACCCACGCTACTGCTCCGTTCAAGTTTCCCATATTAGCCCCCGTTTGATGTATGGTGCATTTGGGGACAAGAACTCACAGAACTTGGGCTATGTCCACAACGTGAAACCAAAAGGACCAACGGTTATGAAGCTGATTAAGATTTGCAACGGACTTGATTTTCCTGAAGGCCCCATTGCCATGGCTGATGGCTCCGTCATTCTCGTTGAGATCAAGCGACAAACCTTGTCGCGTGTTCATGCCAATGGCAAGATCGACGTTATCGCCAAACTTGGCGGTGGTCCGAACGGCGCGGCTGTGGGCCCCGACGGTATGATCTACGTCTGTAATAACGGTGGGTTCATCTGGACCGAGGCAGACGGGATTACGCGCCCAATCGGCACGCCAGATGACTACATCAGTGGGTCCATCCAGCGGGTTGATCCAAATACTGGCGCGTTCGAGACGCTTTATGACAGCTGCGATGGGCAACTATTGAGAGGGCCCAATGACATCGTGTTCGACGCTGCTGGCGGATTTTACTTTACCGATCTGGGGAAATCTACGGCGGAGTACGTCCACCATGGTGCGTTTTACTACGCAACGGTAGATGGACGTCATATCCGCCGCGTCCATGCGCCGATGATTACCCCGAACGGTATTGGTCTGTCCCCAGATGACAAGACTGTGCATGTTGCCGAAACGAGTTATGACCGAATTTGGGTGATGGCGTGATTTGAAAGGCGGCGTATTGTGGCAGGTGTCAAAGCCGGCCAGAACCTCACAAGGAGCAATACGCCTATGAAGAATGATACACAGATCCTGCCG
>JBLHPE010000098.1:0-9655 GCA_047624005.1 Ascidiaceihabitans sp. | reverse complement strand
TTTATGACGGGGGAACAGTTTGATCTGTTGTCTACCTCGTCCGTATTGCGCCATTCGGTGGATACAAACGGTTGGGATAAACCCGCTTTTGATGAGGCCTTGAACGACAGTCTGTCACGCCCAGAAAAACTGGCTGCGAATCTGTTTAACTTGCGCGCCCGTGATCTGCTGACGGGCCAATCCAAAGAAGCCGCTCGCGCACGTCTATCTGGCCTGTTAATTGGCTCCGAATTGGCCGCCGCTCGGCCCTTTTGGTTGGGCCAACAGGTCGCTGTAGTAGGAGCAACCGCCCTGTCCCAAATCTATGCAGATGCCCTTGCAACCCAAGGCGTTCCAGCCACGGTTGCGGACGGTGCCCGTATGACATTGGCAGGCCTGCAAGCTGCCTATCGCCTTGTAAAGGAAACCGCATGAGCCGTCCGTTAATCGCCATCCTACGTGGCATAAAACCATCTGAAGCCGTCGAGATCGCAGCCGCCCTTCTGGACGCAGGCATTGATCGGATCGAAGTGCCTACGAACTCTCCCGACCCATATGATAGCATCGGCAAAATCGTCGATGCCTTTGGCAAAGACGCTCTGATCGGCGCAGGCACTATTCTGACGACGGACCAAGTCGACCAAGTCGCGGCTGTTGGCGGCAAACTGATCGTGTCACCGAACTGCGATGCGACCGTCATCGCCCATACCAAAGCCCGCGGCATGCAAAGTTGGCCAGGTGTTTTCACCCCAACCGAGGCGTTCGCGGCCCTACAAGCAGGCGCAGATGGTTTGAAGCTGTTTCCTGGATCAATGGCGGGTCCTTCAGGCTTGCAAGCAATGCGGGCGATCTTACCCGTTGGTACGCAGGTATTTGCCGTGGGTGGCGCAGGTCCTGACAACTTCGACAAATGGATCGCAGCCAGCGCGGATGGTTTCGGGCTTGGCTCTGCCATCTACAAACCGGGTATGACGGCTAAGGATGTCGGTGTGGCAGCGAAGGCAATCGTCGCCGCCTACGACGCGGCAATCGCATGAGCCGCGTTTATGATGACCGCGTCTGTGCATTGGGCGAAGGCCCATTGTGGCACCCCACTCGCCAACAGTTTTTCTGGTTTGATATCGTCGGGAAACGCCTGATGACACGCACAGATGCCGGACCGCACGAATGGCAGTTTGATGAAAATGTATCGGCAGCCGGATGGATCGATAACGACACGTTATTTATGGCATCCGAGACTGGTCTTTGGCGGGTTTCATTGGATAAAGGCACCCGCGAATTGGTGGTTCCGCTTGAGGCAGACAATCCTGTGACTCGCTCCAATGATGGCCGCGCCGACCCTTGGGGTGGCTTCTGGATTGGCACTATGGGTAAAAATGCTGAGGCAGATGCTGGTGCGATTTATAGGTTCTACAAGGGCGAGTTACGCCAACTGTATCAACCGATTACCATTTCCAATGCGATGTGTTTCAGCCCAGATCGCCGTTTTGCCTATTACACCGATACGTTAACCAAATTGGTGATGCGTCAATCTTTAGCTATGGATGACGGTTGGACTGTGGGCGAGGCAGAGGTTTACCTTGATTTGCGTCTCGAAGGCCTTAACCCTGATGGCGCGGTCATTGATGCGGCTGGCAATATGTGGGTCGCACAGTGGGGGGCTTGCCGCGTGGCTGTCTATTCACCGGAAGGTACGTTCCTTAAGGCGATTGAATTCGATGCCCTGCAAACCTCTTGCCCTGCTTTTGGTGGAACGGATTTGACGACGCTATATTGTACAACAGCGGCTGTGGGTCTAAAGGCTGAAACACTGGAAAAACACCCAAGCAATGGCATGACTTTTCTGTCGATGGATGCGGGCAAGGGCCAAGCAGAACATCAGGTGATCCTATGATTCCAACCTTAGGCGTTTGCTATTATCCCGAACAATGGGAGGAGGCGATGTGGGCCTCTGATGCCGCGCGTATGGTTGAAACCGGTATCACGTGGGTTCGAATTGCTGAATTCGCCTGGAGCTGTTTAGAGAAGGCCGAGGGGCAATTCACCTTTGATTGGCTCGACCGCGCGATTGCGGTTTTGGCGGATGCTGGCCTGAAGATTGTGATGTGCACGCCGACCGCCACGCCGCCGCGTTGGATGCTCGAAAAACACCCTGACATGTTGGCGGTAGATGCAAACGGCAACCCGCGTAAGTTCGGGTCGCGTCGTCACTATTGCTTTAGTCATCAAGGCTATATCGATGACTGCGTTCGGATCACCCAAGTTTTGGCAGATCGTTATGGGCCGGACCCGCGTATTCATGCGTGGCAGATCGACAATGAATATGGCTGTCACGATACAATTGTTAGCTATTCCGATGTAGCACGTGTGGCGTTTCAAGGCTGGTTGGCCCAGCGCTACGGCGATGTTGATACGTTGAACACAGCGTGGGGCAATGTGTTTTGGGCAATGGAGTATGATCGTTTTGATCAGATTGATTTGCCCAACCTAACCGTCACAGAACCCAACCCAGCCCACGTTATGGCGTTTCGCCGCTTTAGTTCCGATCAGGTGGTCCGTTTCAATCGTGCGCAAGTAGATGTGTTGCGCGCGGCCACAGAAGTACCGCTGATCCATAACTATATGGGTCGCGTTCTGGACTTTGATCATTTCGAGGTTGGTGAAGACCTAGATATCGCGTCATGGGACAGTTATCCGATTGGGTTTCTGTCTGATCGGCTGGAAGGCGATGATGATCACAAGGCTGCCTTCTTGCAGCAGGGTGATCCCGACATGCAGGCCTTTCACCATGATCTCTATCGCGCCGTTGGTAAGGGCCGTTGGTGGGTGATGGAACAACAACCCGGTCCCGTAAACTGGGCCCCCTACAACCCCGCGCCCTTGGATGGAATGGTCCGATTGTGGAGTTGGGAAGCGATTGCACACGGTGCCGAAGTCGTCAGCTATTTCCGCTGGCGTCAGGCCCCATTTGCCCAAGAGCAGATGCACGCAGGTCTGTTGCGTCCAGATGATACGCCTGCGGCAGGAATGGCCGAGGCGGCGCAGGTTGGCCGCGAGATTGCTGAATTGGGACCTTTGGTACAAGAACAGGCGGACGCTGCACTGGTCTTTGATTACCCGTCCGATTGGGCGTGGAACACGCTACCGCAGGGCGCGGATTTCAACTATTTCCGTCTGATATTTTCTGCATATCGCGCTTTGCGACGTGCGGGGCTATCGGTGGACATCTTGCCAAGCACAGCGCGGAACTTCGAAGGTTACAAACTGATCCTGGCACCAGGTTTGGCCAATACTGATCCTGCTTTGATGAACAATATGGAAATTGCCGACGGATTGGCCGTATTGGGGCCACGTACAGCAACAGTCACGGATGAATTGAGCATCCCTACCCGACCACAACCCGTTGTTGCCGGCATGGACATCGAGATTGAGTTAAGTGAGAGCTTCCCGCCCAACCACTTGCGTGCGGTTAAAGGTGGCGGTTCCGTCGCACATTGGATGGAAAAGTTACGTGGATCAGCACCGATTTTGCTGGAGACTGTCGAAAACGGCGCGGCATTGGTTGGCAGTGACCAGATGTGGTATTTAGGCGGTTGGCCAGATCAGCAAATGTGGGATCGGTTGATAGTCATGGCTGCAGATAAGGTTGGCCTCAGCATCACAGCTTTGCCAAGCGGGTTACGTTTGCGAAACGCTGGGAGATACCGCTTTGCCTTTAATTATTCAGCTCAAAGCGTTGAATGGGACGGACAGACATTTGAAGCCTGTTCAGTTGCATTGTGGGCCGGTACCAAACGTATTTGGTAGGCACCTATTTGGTAGATCCGGCCCGCATGCACAAAGGCGGGCCAGATGATTATGTTCTACTATTTTCGAATGTGGTCCAAGCTTTTTCAAAGGCATCGAAATCAAACTCATCTTTGCGGGCGGGCTCTAAAATCAAGTGCTCAGTAGACAGCAGCTTATCGATTGCATCCTCTAAGACACTAATGATGTCAGCTGGGATCACGATAGCGCCGTGCCGATCTGCGTGGATCAGATCGCCTTCTGTGACACTCATGCCGAAAATCTCGACCGGCGTGCCTATTTCTTTGACGTGCACGAAACCGTGGCTTGGGCCTATGGACCCAGCAATTACGGGATAACCGTCAGGCACATCGCCGAGGTCGCGCATGACGCCATTGGTTAGGGTGCCGGATAAGCCAAAGCCCTTGTGAACAGTCGTATTGATCTCGCCCCAATAGGCACCGATACAGTCTGGGTAATCCATATCTTCAACCACAGCGACGGCAGGCAATGGCGCATCCGCCATGTGTTTATAGTACGCCATCCGCCGCTTTCTGATTACGTCGGATGGCTCCGATGGTGGGGCCACAGCCGCAATTTTAGCGGTTCGAGCATACCCTACGACAGCGGGCTCATCCGGTGCGCTGCACAGCATCGTGCCACGTGTGAATGCGTTGAAACCACGCTTCCCTTGGGCGACTTCGATGGCGTTGCAAACGGTGGGTGTATCAACCGATCGTAGTTTTTCAAGCAAGGATTGCGTCATAGGTTTCACACTTTCACCAGTGCCGCGCCCTCTGACAGGCTGGTCAGTTTCGCATATGCAATGTCAGGGTCAACAGCACCAAAACCTGCGAATGTACCAAAGCCACAATCGGACCCTGCAACGACGCGGTCAGCGCCTACGATACCAGCAAAACGTTCGATCCGTTGGGCAACCAATTCAGGGTGTTCGACAAAGTTGGTGGTTGTGTCGACCACGCCCGGAACCAACACTTTGCTATCTGGAATTTCAGATTTACGGTCACGGAACACGGTCCATTCGTGAGCATGGCGTGGGTTTGATGTTTCAAACAGAAGATATTGAGCTTTTGCAGACATCAGCGTGGAAAATACGGTGTCCATTGGGATGTCGCAACAATGAGGACCTTCGTAGTTGCCCCAACAAATATGGATGCGAACCTTATCTTCAGGAATGTTCTCCAACGCATAATTCAACGCTTCAACATGGCTGGCCGCGACCTTTAGGAATTCGGCATCGGTCAGGTCCTGAAACAACATGTGACGCGACAACGCAAGGTCGGGGCAATCAAGTTGTAAATCAAGACCAGAGGCTACGATCGTTTCGTATTCCGTGCGCATTACATCGGCGAGAGCCGCCAAATAGGCCTCACGCGTTTTGTAGAAATCATTTTGTAGGAACAGGGAGATAACGCCCGGCGAAGCGGCGTTCATAAACCCACGCTCAACCCCATGTTTACCCATCGCACCTTTGAGGTTCGCGATGTCTTTTTGCAACTCGTCTTGGCCTTTGGATTTCACCTCACCCGTACACATAGGCCGCGCGTATTGCGGTGTTCCACCATCATCTGCAAGGCGTTTCAAAAAACCAGGAAACATCTTGAGGTCTGCAGGTGCATTGCGCGGACTGTCACCTGAAAAGCCAGTGTAGCGATCTTTGACATATGTCGCATATGAGATTTTTGACGTCTCGCCGTCGCTTACAATATCGATGCCAGCTTTGACCTGCTTCCCAACCGTTTCATCAACGGCCGCCGTCATGGCAGCGTCAAATTTGGTTTGGTCAAAAGGAAGATCATTTTCACGTGCAAATATGAAGTCCACGACTTCTTGGGTGCGTGGCAAGCTGCCAACGTGTGAGGTTAGGATTTTTGACATTTTCTATTCTTTCGTAAAATTAAATACCAGCCCACGTTGGGCCTGCGGGATCATCATTAGAAATCACACGGTAAAGGCTGGATTCACCTGTCATCGACGGTTCGACTTTGTGCGCAAACCCTGCTGGCAATAAACACGTGTCACCTGGATTTATGGTGGCGGAACCAGTATCCCACGATAGCTTCCAATGACCACGCATTGGCATGAGAACAACGTTTTGATGAATCGTAATTATCTCATCACTCAAAGATCCACGGGTCAAAAACTCAACATCAAAACCCGGTTTGTCAGGCAGAATTGCATCCGCACCAATAACCTTTGCGGGTGATTTCCCAGCGAGGCCCATCAGATCAAGATACCTCGCCACATGACGTGGTATCACTTCAATCGCTAGCGGTTCAGGCATGGCTTTCAAGGCATCATCCGACAACACTGGCATTGGTTTCACACCATCAGGTAATGAGGCCCCCTGTTTCGTGTCGTAGAGTTTGCCGTTTTCACCCAAGACCAGCCCATGTTCGGCTGCATCTTGAATAACTTGCGGTGCCCACGTGACACCGCCACCAGCATCGTCACCACCAAGCACGGCCATGATCATACCGTAATCGATACCTATGTTCTCAAAGCCACGGAAAATACCCGTTGGAATGTTGATAATATCGCCTTCTTCCAACGTGACTTCACCTGCATCGCCCCAACGTCCCCAGAAAAAACGCCAGCGTCCTTTTAAGACAAAGAACACCTCAGCCGTAGTGTGACAGTGCAAGGAATTGCGGCATCTGGGAGGTTGCCCTGCTGCGCCAATATTGAAACCAGGTGTGTCATTGATATGGACGTGTTGATCAGCGCTTTCAGAGACACCACCACCGATGATCGTGAAGTTTTCCTTCTGATCGCTGCCTGGTGTATGTGCGTCGATGAACGCCGTTTTACAGGGGATCAAATCGCCGTAACGTACAATCCGCTTTTCCATTTCCATTGGCTTCATTGGATTATCCAGTCTTCATCGCGATCTGTTTCCAGATCGAAGTTTCATCAAACAATGTGTATTCGCGCCGTATTCCCCATGGTCCAAATTCCACATGGCTGGCCCCCATAACGTGGACCTCGGCACCAGATGGTTTGCCAAATGCACCCCAGCCATCGTGCTTGCCAGTCAGGCTCCAGCGGATAGCGGAACGCGGTGACATCATTGGGTCTTCGCGTCCAATTTGGTGGTCGATGGTGAAGGTCGCTGAAGGAAAAGATGCCCGCAGGCCGATCCAGAAGTCATCAACACCATCAGTCGAAATCAATTCTTTGCCACCTGGGTAAAATCCTGTGACCGCCCGGTCGTATTCCGCAGGGATTACGCCTAGGTCCGCGCCCATAATTCGTTTCAGGATATCAGCGTACTTCACACCCCACTCGTTATCATTGCCGCGACCTGTGTAAGGACCCACTTCGTCGATTGAGGGGTGGAAGGGCTGCACGCAATTGTCTGGCCCACCTTCACGTTCAATTAAATCAATGGCGTATTCCTTAGGATCCCATCCCAATTGACGCACAACGGCCCCTTGATCGCGGATCAACCACTCGTCATCGATTTGATTGTTGATCGCATGACAATCAGCAATAACGCGGTAACGCAGTTTGGTTCCTGTTGCTTTGCCATAAACTCCGTCGCCCAGGTGGGTTGCGGTGGTCAATATGCGGTGCGAGGACAACATTCCCTCTTCAGGCGATCCCGACCAAATCACGTCCTCGCCAAGCAAACGCCGGTCTGGAAATTCTGCCAATGTCGACATCGTAGCACCAATAACCCCTTCATTGCCGAACACAATTGAGCCGGGAGAGCGCACTGGAATATCTGGTGCGTAATAATGGTGTAGCGCGGCAAGGCCTCGCTGTTCCCAGATTTCTTGGGTTATGCCCAAGATGTAGTCGGGGAAATCAGTGAAGCGATTTGAAAAACCTTTCATAAGGCCCATCCTTCCGGAATTTTTGCTGAGCTGCGGACGATCAAAGGGCTTTCCACTTTGATATGTTTAGGCGGCGATGACGGATTGCTAATTTTGTCCAACATCAGAGATACAGTCTCTTCAACCATCACGTTGGCGCGTTGGCGCACGGTGGTCAGGTCATATGCAGCCCATGCTGCGGGTGGGACGTCATCGTAACCCACGATGCTCACGTCTTCGGGTACGCGCAAACCTAGTTCGCCACGTATGACATCCATCACGGCAAATGCCATGTGATCAGTCGCGACGAACACCGCGTCAGGATGATCTGGCTGGTCGAACATTTTGCGCGCAACCTCCTTGGCCCGATCTGTCGTAAATTCACCAAGGGCGTGGGCATACAAGGATTGTCCTGCCTCGGCTAATCCTGTACGAAATCCCGCCTCGCGGTCCCGCTGGGTGGACGCACCTTCCCATCCACCGATATATGCAATCCGCTGGTGGTCGGCTGCCGCAAAAAATGCAGCAACAGATTTACCCCCTGCGAAGTTGTTAGACGTCACCGCGGAATGCGCAGTGGTTTCTTGGGACCGGTTGAACAAAACGACAGGTACACCTGCCGCTTCGCACCGCGCCGTCAGATTACTTGAAATACCAACACTGGCTGTGATGATCCCATCCACTTGGTAATCCAACAATTCATCGAGGACTTGATCTGTTGATTTGCTGTCGTTGGACGCCATGAAAACCAATACGTGGTACCCTTGAGCCTGCAATGCGTTCGACAATTTTTCCAAAGCGACAGGGTAAAAGTAGTTGTCGAGATAAGCCACAACCAGTCCGATGATCCGGCTTTTTCCTGTTATCAAGGAGCGTGCCAAGACATTGGGGCGATACCCAAGTTCTAATGCTGCGGCCCGCACCTTGAACGTAGTTTTTGAACTGGCCGACGCACCGGGTGTAAACACACGGCTAACGGCGGACTGGCTGACACCAGCCCTGGCAGCGACCTGCAATGATGTGACCTTATCTGCCATTAGCCAGCCGTCCAGCCCCCATCCACGACCACATGCGTTCCAGTGACCAAGGACGACGCATCTGACGCCAAGTAAAGCGCTGCACCCATAACATCTTGGACCTCGCCCATACGCCCGAGCTTGATCTTGTCTTTGATCCATTGGGAGCGTTCAGGGTCGTCTAACGTTGCTTGGGTCAAAGGTGTGCGGATAAACGTCGGGCAGATTGTATTGATACGAATGCCCAAAGGACCCCATTCAATCGCCATGCTTTTGACCATCCCCTCAAGCGCATGCTTAGAGGCACAATACACCGTGCGATCAACGCCACCTACGTGACCCATCTGCGATGATATGTGAATGATAGAGCCATTGATGTTTGCAGCTTTCATTGCCTGCGCTGCATAGCTCGACAAGAAATAAGCTGAGCGCAAATTTACGTCCATCACATCGTCAAAATCCGCCGGCAATGTCTCAAGCGCTGGCTTGTGACGCGCCATACCCGCTGAATTAATGATAATATCAAATGGGTCCTGCATTGCAGATTTAAGCGCCTCAAGATTTGCTTGGTCCAAGACCAACGCCTGTGCGTCCCAACCCTTCGATCTCATTGCCTCAACCGTTTCACCCAGGCGTTCCGCGCCGCGTGCGGCACAGACGACTGATGCGCCAGCTTCGGCCATTGCAACAGCACAGGCTTGGCCAATTCCGGAAGACGCACCGGTGACCAGTGCCCGCTGGCCCTTTAACGAAAACGATGGCGTTGATGGCAGGATCATTCACCCCCTCCAATCGGGAAACTTAGGCCCCCCATATTGCGGGCTTTGTTAAATTCACGCAAGCGAGCAAAAACATCCACGCCCATCTGGCTATAGACATCCAACAGATCAACCATAACCCAGTTTTCACGAATTTTATCACCGTCTAAACGCCAAAAATCTAAAGAACGCATGGAAATCTTTTGACCGTTCGGCGCAATGCCCATCCAGCCTGACCCAGACACTGTTTGAACCATATCAGGCCAGCCGGTCACCG